>NZ_JAFKIC010000174.1 GCF_017306585.1 Mesorhizobium sp.
TTCACCGCCGGCTGTTCCGGTATCTGTGAGGAGGCTGGCCATGACCAATTACGTCCAGTTCGTCGACACGGCGAAATCCTTCGGCCCCGTCAATGTCGTGCGCAAAACCAGCCTCGGGCTCGACCGCAACTCGCTGGTCGTTTTCCTCGGTCCTTCGGGCTGCGGCAAGACGACCTTGATGCGCATGGTCGGCGGCCTCGACGAGCCCAGCTCGGGCTCGATCCTGCTTGGCGGCGAAAAGGTCGTCAGGCCGGACCGCCGGCGCGGCATGGTGTTCCAGTCCTATTCGTCCTTTCCCTGGCTGACGGTGGAAAAGAACATTGCCTTCGGCATGCGCTACAGGAAGGATCTCGACGCGGCGCAGAAGTCCGAACGCATCAGCCACTATCTCGATCTCTTTGGCCTCGCTGACTTCGCCCATTCCTATCCGAACCGGATTTCGGGCGGCATGCGCCAGCGCGTGGCGATAGCGCGCACCCTGGCCGCCGGCTCGGATGTGCTTCTGATGGATGAGCCCTTCGGTGCGCTGGACGCGCTGACCCGCGAGCGCCTCCAGGTCGAGCTCAGGCAGATCCAGATTCGCGAGGAAAAGACCGTCATCTTCGTCACCCACGACGTGGAAGAAGCCGTTTTCCTCGCCGACCGGATCATCCTGTTTTCGCGCCGGCCGGCCTCGGTTGTCGCCGATATCGATGTGGCCGCCGAACTCGGTCCCGACCGGCCGCTGGAAATCCGCGAGACGCAGAAATTCTTCGAACTGCGCAACAGGGTGCTGCACCTCATCCGCAATGAAACCGGAGTGGTGGTATGAACCTCTCCTTCTCCGGAAAGACCGTCGTGATCACCGGCGCCAGCCGCGGCATAGGGCTCGGCATCGCGCGAGGTTTCGCGGAGGCCGGCGCCAGCCTCCACCTCATCGCCAATGACGCCGCCGTGCACGAACGGGCGCGGGAACTGGACGCCATAAGCGCGGAGGTAGATATCGCCGACCGCGAGGCTGTCACTGCAGCACTTGAGCCGGTTGCCCGGATCGATGTGCTCATCAACAATGCCGGCCTCGAACTGATGACGCCGATCACCGATGATGGCGACGATAACGAGGCCGCCTTCAGGCGCATCATCGAGATCAACATCATCGGCACGGCGCTGGTCACCGCGCGCGCCCTGCCGCGCATGCAGGCCGGTGCCTCGATCATCAACACCGCGTCCATCTGGGGCCGCGTCGCCGAAGCCAGGTTCGGCGCCTATGTCGCTTCCAAACACGCCATCATCGGGCTGACCAAGACCTGGGCGAAGGAATTGGGGCCGCAAGGCATCCGCGTCAACGCGGTCTGTCCCGGATGGGTCCGCACCGAAGCATCGATGCGCTCGCTTGGCCGCATGGCGCAGCTGAACGGCGTCAGCGAGGCGGCGCTGCTGGAAGACATCGTCGGGGCGCAGGCCCTGCCCGGCCTGATGGAGCCCGCAGACATGGCCGGCACCTACCTGTTCCTGGCATCGGAGCTTGCCGCCAACATCACCGGGCAATCGCTCGGCGCCGACAGGGGAGAAGTGCCTTGGTAGTTCCGCTCCATGGAAAACGCGCTCTTGTCACCGGCGCGGCGAGCGGCATCGGCCGCGCGACGGCGCTCGCCTTGCGGGAGGCCGGCGCCACGGTGCTCGGCCTCGACCTGCGATCTTCAGACGACGATATCCCGATCCTTGCCTGCGACCTCGCCCGCGAGGCCGACATCATTGCGGCTGTGAGGCAAGGGGTGGAGCGGATGGGCGGCTATGACATCCTCGTCAACAATGCCGGCATCCTGCGGGAGGTATCACTTGATGCGATTTCGCAGGACCATGTCGACCGCATGTTCGCGGTCAATGTGCGCGGCGCGATCCTGGTGGCGCGGGAAGTCCTGCCGCATCTTCCCGATGGCGGCCGCATCATCAACATCGCCTCCGAACTCGCCTATCTCGGAAGGGCCAACGCCTCGGTCTATTGCGCGACCAAGGCGGCGCTCCTCGGCCTCACCCGCTCCTGGGCGCGCGAGCTCGCGCCAAGGATATTGGTCAACGCCGTGGCGCCCGGGCCGACCGACACCCCGCTGCTGGGCTTCGAGGCCCTGACCGAAAGCCAGCGCGCGCTGGAAACCACCAATCCGTTGGGGCGGATCGGCCGGCCGGAAGAAATCGCTTCGGCGGTGGTTTTCCTGGCCGGCCCGGGCGCCACCTTTTTCACCGGACAATGCCTGGGCGCCAATGGTGGCGCGGCCATGCTTTGAGATGAGATGATCATGAAAGACAGCGTTTTCCTCGCAGAACTGCCATGGCCGGAGGCCGAAAAGCGGATTGCCGCCGGCGCTCCGGTCTTCCTGCCACTCGGCTCGACCGAACAGCATGGCCACCACATGGCCATGAACGTCGATGTCGTCATCCCGACCGCAATTGCCGAGACGGTGGCGAGCCGGGTTGGCGGGCTCGTCGCGCCGACCATCGCCTATGGCAACCGCTCGCAGCCCCGGACGGGCGGCGGCCCGGCCTTCCCCGGCACGATCAACATCACGGCGCATACATTCTCGCTCATCGTCAAGGATGTGATCTGCGACCTCTATCGCCAGAAGGTACGGCGCATCGTCGTCCTCAACGGCCATTACGAGAACATCGGCCCGGCGATCGAGGGCATTGAACTGGCGCTCGACGCCATCGGCCGCGATCGCGCGGCGGACCTGACCATCCTGCGCATCGATCATTGGGAAATGGTCCGCCCTGAGACGCTGGCGAAAGTGTTCCCCGATGGCTATCCGGGTATCGAGCTTGAGCATGCCAGCGTGATCGAGACGTCGATGATGCTGGCGCTGCGGCCCGAATTTGTCGATCTCGACAAAGCGCTGCATGACGGTCCGGCGCAATTCAAACCCTATGACCGCTATCCCCGACCGGCCGAGGAAGTACCGCCTTCCGGCGTGCTGTCGCTGACCGAGGGCTCGTCCGCCGAAAAAGGCCGCTGGCTGCTCGACGACTGCCAGACGCGGATCGCCGAAATCGTCAAACGCGAATTCTTCTGAGGTTCAGACATCATGAGCAACTTCTTTCAGCCAGTCGACGCCTCGGCCGTTCCCCGCTTTGCCGGGCTCTCGACCTTCATGCGGCTGCCCGCGGTGGCGAGCGCCGAAGGGCTCGACATCGCGCTCGTCGGCATCCCCTGGGATGGCGGCACGACCAACCGCGCCGGCGCGCGCCACGGCCCGCGCGAAATCCGCAATCAGTCGAGCCTGATGCGGCGCGCGCACCACGTCTCCGGCATCGAACCGTTCAGCATCGCCAATGTCGCCGATGTCGGCGACGTCTCGGTCAATCCGATCAACCTCCTGGACGGACTGAAGCGCATCGAGGATGGCATCGCGGCGATCGTCGCGGCGGGCGCTATTCCGCTCTCCGCCGGCGGCGACCATCTGACCACGCTGCCGGTTCTGCGCGCCGTTGCACGCCACGCGCCGGTCTGCATGATCCATTTCGATGCCCATTCCGACACCAATGACAGCTATTTCGGCGACAATCCTTATACGCACGGCACGCCTTTCCGTCGTGCCATCGAGGAGGGCCTGCTCGATCCCAAGCGGGTCGTCCAGATCGGCATTCGCGGCTCGATCTATGAGCCTGGCGAGCATGACTGGGCGGTCGCCCAGGGCATTCGCATCATCTACATGGAGGAGTTCGTCAGGCGCGGCGCTGCAAGCGTCATGGAGGAAGCGCGCGCTATCGCCGGAATCGGCCCGACCTACATCACCTTCGACATCGACTGCATCGACCCGTCGATGGCGCCGGGAACAGGCACGCCCGAGCTTGGCGGCTTCACCACCCGAGAGGCGCAGGAAATGGTCCGCCTGCTCGACGGCGTGAACATTGTCGGGGCCGATGTCGTCGAAGTGGCGCCGCCCTTCGATCTCGGCGGCATGACGGCACTGGCGGGTGCGACGATGATGTTCGAACTGCTCTGTGTGCTGGCGAAGTCGGTGCAGGAAGCGAGAGCGAAGAAATAAATCCCCGATCTGGAGCAGGATCAGAGCGGGTATTCGGCGTAGAATTCCAGCACGCGCTGCTTGAAGGTCTTGTCGCCGACCGCCAGCATATGGTCGCGGCCCTCGATATGAAACGCCCTGGCGTTCGGCATCAGGGCTGCCAGCTCGTCGGGCGAACCGCCGATGTCGTCGGTGGTGCCGACCGCGATCAGCGTCGGCTGGGCGATACGCGCAATATCGTCTTCGCTCAACAGTTCACGAGAGGTCGCGATGCAGGCGGCTAGCGCCCGCCGGTCGCTGCGGGTCTGGTCGGCGAAGGCGCGAAACGAGCGGCCGCGCGGATGCGTGGTGGCGGCCGGGTCTTCGGCAAGCAGGGCTGCCGCGATCGGGTCCCAGTCGCCGACACCGTCGATCATGCCGATGCCGAGACCGCCGAAGACCAGCGTCGCCACCTTGTCGGGATTGGACAAGGCCATGAACGCGGCAATGCGCGCGCCCATGGAATAGCCCATGACATGGGCCCGTTCGATGCCGAGATGATCAAGCAAGGCGGCGGCATCCGAGGCCATCTTGGCGGGGGTATAGTCGGCCTCCTCGTAGCTCTTTGACGAGGAGCCATGGCCGCGGTTGTCGAAGGCGATGGCACGATAGCCGGCCTCGTTGAGCGTCTTGAACCAGCCCGGCGACACCCAGTTGACATAATGGCTCGAAGCGAAGCCGTGGATCATGAGGACGGGATCGCCCTCGCCCGATGCCGGCTGCCGGTCGAGGAAGGCAAGATCGAACCCGTCATGGGAGAAAAACTGCATTACAGGCGATCCCTTGGCGGTCAGTCGGCATCGACGTTCGGGGAATCGCCCTTGTTCGCCGGCGGCATGCCCGGTCCCGCCGCGGTGCCGATCACGGGATGGCGCAACAGATCGCCATCGGCGATGCCGTCCCTGGCGGCTGTCCCGGCCTTGAGTTCGAGCACGAAGCGGACCGGCTCGCCGGGCGACAAGATTGCCTCGGACTGCGGCTCACCCTGCTTGATCGCGCGGATCCTGCCGTCCTGACCGACAAAGATCAGGTCGAGCGGCATCGGCGTGTTCTTCATCCAGAAATTCACGTCGCGCGTCTCTTCGAAGACGAACAGCATGCCATGGGTGGCGGCCATGTCGTCACGAAACATCAGGCCGGCTTCCCGTTCCGGTTCTGTGTCCGCGACTTCGATGGAAAAAGAGCGCTCCCCTTTTTTCGTCACCGCGATCAGTGGTGCGGGATCGACGGGAAGGATCATCGCCCGGCTGTCGGCCTCGCTGGGAACCTGGAAATAGAACAAGGTGCTTGCGGCGATGATGACAACCGCGCACATCGCGCCCGCCGTCAGCCAGTTTCTGTGAGCCATGAGAAATCCTCGGCCGGATCGCCCTAGTGCGAGACCGGCAAGGTGCCCATATCGGGGTGAATTTCGGCGGCCATAAGGCCTTTGTCACCGCGTCCGAAACGAACGAGCACCACCTGCCCCGGCCGAAGCTCGGTAATGCCGTAGCGGCGCAGGGTTTCCATATGGACGAAAATGTCCTCCGTACCCTCGCCCCGCGTCAGGAAACCAAAGCCCTTGGTGCGGTTGAACCACTTGACCAGGGCGCGCTCGAGCCCGCTCTCCGCGGTCACCGAGACATGGGTGCGCTGCTCCTGCATTTCAGCGGGGTGCACGGCCGTGGTGACATCCATGGAAAGCACACGGAAGGCCTGCAGGCCGCGATCGCCGTGCTTGACGAGACAGACCACGCGCGCGCCTTCCAGGGCTGTCTGGAAACCGTCGCGCCGAAGGCATGTCACATGGAGGAGGATGTCACCCGAAACACCGTCATCCGGCAGGATGAACCCGTAGCCCTTGGCCACATCGAACCACTTGATGGCGCCGGCAATTTCGGTCAGGTCGGCGGCATCGCCGCCTTCGTCGCGTTTCAAGGCGTCGCCAAGGGTTCCGGCCCGCCCCGTCAAAGAGGCCTTTTCCCCCATAAGAATGCCCCCTTTTTTCAAGAACACCGCAACTGATTCTTGACACCAGATTAACACCGCGGCTTCCGGTGTGTGCAAGACCTGCCGTGCCTTTTTTCACGGTTCATTGGGGGAATACCGGATTTGTTCTTTGCCGGCATTGCTTGCGCCGCGCGATTGCCCTTTGGCCGGGTCGACCCTATGGTGCGCCGCAACCCCAACATGCCGAGGAAAATCCCATGCGCTATCTGCACACCATGGTCCGCGTCGCCGACGTCGACGCCTCACTCGATTTTTACTGCAACAAGCTCGGGTTGAAGGAAGTCCGCCGCTATGAAAACGAGCAGGGCCGCTTCACGCTGATCTTCCTCGCCGCCTCCGAGGACGAACAGAGCGGCATCGCCGACAAGGCGCCGCTTGTCGAATTGACCTACAATTGGGATCCGGAAGACTACAAGGGCGGGCGCAATTTCGGCCACCTCGCCTATGAGGTCGACGACATCTATGCCACCTGCCAGCACCTGATGGACAATGGCGTCGTCATCAACCGGCCGCCACGCGACGGCAACATGGCCTTCATCCGGTCGCCGGACGGCATCTCCATCGAACTGCTCCAGAAAGGCCCGGCAAAGGCCAAGGCAGAGCCCTGGGCCTCGATGGCCAACACTGGAAGCTGGTAGCAGTCACGCCACCTTGAACGCGGCGGCCGGTGTAAAATCCGGCCGCCTTTGCGATTCCGGTTCACGTCGCCTATGTAGACGGTCATCGCGCCCAGCCGAAAGCCAGCGCCGAGACCAAGGAATTCGTTCATGCCGTCCAGCCGCGCCGACGTCGCCACCGAACATGCCAGCCGCTACCTGCAGCAATTGTGCAAGCACTGGGCTCACAAATTCCCGGTCGAGTTCGACCCGACCCATGGCAGCATCGATCTCTCACTCGGCCGAACCGTGATGGATGCCGACGCAAGCGCGTTGCACATCACGGTATCGACCGACGAAGCCGGATCGCTGGAACGCCTCGAAAGCGTCGTCGCCGATCACATCAAGCGTTTCGCCTTCCGCGAGGAACTGACCTTCGACTGGAAGCCCGCCACGGCGGCTTGAACAATTAGTTCTGACCGGCCATCTCGACCAGCGCCAGCACCGAGCGCCAGTTGCGCGCGGTGCCCGGTACTTTCAGAACACGCGGAATGAGATTGGCGAACACCGATTTGCCGAGCCCGTCCGGCGCGCTGAGGTAGAGCACATCGCCCTTGACCTCGAAGCGCTCTGGGCCGGTGCATTTTTCGGCCAGCCGCGCCACCTCGTCGGCGGTCGGCTCGCGCTCCAACACGTAAGCATGGAGCTTGGTATGGTCGGAGGCCATTTCGGGATAGGGGTTCTCACGCACCAGCCGCTCGAACCATTCGACATCACGCACCATGATGCGCGAATAAAAACCCCATTTCTTCTCGAAAGCCGCCTCGATCTTTTTGGTCAGCGAGGCCGCGTCGCCCTTGCCGGCCCGGAAAACGGCATTGCCGCTCTGCACATAGGTGGCGACATCGGAAAAGCCGAGACCCTCGAAGAATGACCGCAACTCCGCCATCTTGACGATGCGGTTGCCGCCGACATTGATGCCGGAAAACAGCGCGATGAAGACCTTTGCGCTCATATGATGAACCCCGCCAATGTCTCGTTGTCGGTAATGTCCTGATACTGCACGCCCTCGGCTTCGAAGTTTGCCTTCAGCAGGTCGAAATTGCGGCGGTCCTTGGTTTCGATGCCGATCAGGACCGAGCCGAAATTGCGCGCCGACTTCTTCAGATATTCGAAGCGGGCGATGTCGTCGTCCGGTCCCAGCATTTCGAGGAAGTCGCGCAACGCTCCCGGCCGCTGCGGGAAGCGGATGATGAAGTACTTCTTCAGGCCCTCGAAGCGCAGCGCCCGTTCCTTGACATCAGGCAGCCGCTCGAAATCGAAATTGCCGCCTGAAACCACGCAGACGATGGTCTTGCCACGAATCTCCTTCCTGGAAAAATCCTTCAGCGCATCGATCGCCAGCGCGCCTGCCGGCTCGAGCACGACGCCTTCGATGTTGAGCATCTCGATCATGGTCGCGCAGAGCCGGTTCTCCGGGATAAGCCTTACGCTGTCGGCCGCGAATTCCTTGAGGTGCCGCAAGGGTTCCCGGCCGATCTCGGCCACCGCCGCGCCGTCGACGAAATTGTCGACCTTGGCGAGCTTCTGCCGTTTTCCGGTCGCCAGGCTTTCACGCAGGCTCGGCGCTCCGGCGGGCTCGCAAAAGACGAAACGGACCTCCCGGCCCTGATCGGCGAAATAATGCGTCACCCCGGCGGCCAGCCCCCCGCCGCCGACCGGCAGCATGACGATATCGGGCGTGCGCGCGCCCGGCATCTGGCCCGCGATCTCATAGGCAACCGTCGCCTGCCCCTCGATGATGTCCTTGTGGTCGAAAGGCGGCACCATATGGGCGCCGGAACTCTCGGTGAATTCGAAGGCGGCGCGGTAGCAATCGTCGAAAAAGTCGCCGACCAGCCTGATCTCGACAAACTCTCCGCCGAACAGCCTGGTCTTGTCGATCTTCTGCTGCGGCGTGGTCACCGGCATGAACACCACGCCCTTCCTGCCGAAATGGCGGCAGACGAAGGCGAAGCCCTGGGCATGGTTGCCGGCCGACGCACAGACGAACATCTCGGCCTGGTTGCCTTCACCAAGCGCCTTGCGGAAGAAGTTGAAGGCGCCGCGTATCTTGTAGGAGCGTACGGGACTCAAATCCTCCCGCTTCAGCAGCACCCGGGCGCCGGTCTTCTTCGACAGATAGTCATTTTCCTGCAGCGGCGTTTCCGGGAATATCTGGCGGATCGCGGCGGCAGCAGTGGCGACGCGCGAGGAAAAGCTGGTCATGGCAAGATCATCCCGGATCGCCCGCAGGCGAGCAAAAGGGAAGCGTATCGCACATCCGGCCCCGCAAGGCCATTGCCGCTTGTACCTAAGCGCGCTCCAGCGCATTTCCGGCGTGTTTGCAAGCAGTTGCGGGCGTCTTCTCATAGATGCCGGCCCGAGGGCCATTACGGCGAACCCGCCGCTGTCGTCTTTCGCGCAACAGTGCGGTGGCCGTTTCGGCACGCCGTCCATTTTTCGGCTGGACGCGACTTACTTCCGCCGCACTTCGCCTGCTGGGGAGATATCGCGGAGGGTGGACGAGCCCTTGTTGGGCTTGAGTGGAATTTTTGACGTGCATTTGAAGACGATTTGCATTCTTGCGCTTGCCTTGCTGGTGGCGGGTTGTGGCGGCCGCAAAACCGAGGAATTGCTCGGCAGCGCGGTCATGGCCGTCCCCGTGACGGAAATCGCCGGCAACCATTCGATCTTCATTGCCACGACGCGCAAGGCCTCAAGCGACCCCAACAAGGTCTTCGACGGCGAGCGCTCGGCGACGCTGAACTATGCGCGCGTCAACGTCACCGTTCCCGGCAGCCACAAGACCGGCCAGATCGAACGGCGCTCTCGCGGCAAGTCGGACGATCCGACGAAGTATTTCATGGCATCCGAGGTCGTCGGCTATGACACCCAGCCGAAATTCGCCAGCGCGCTCAACACCGATATCGCCGCGCGCGGCGGCCGCGTCATGGTCTTCGTGCATGGCTACAACACCGGCTTCGACGATGCCGTCTACCGCCTGACCCAGATCGTCCATGATTCCGGCTATCCGGGAACGCCTGTCCTGTTCTCCTGGGCCTCGGGCGCCAAGACAACCGACTATGTCTATGACAAGGAAAGTGCCAGTGCGGCGCGCGACCAGCTCGAAGTGACGCTGCGCATGCTGCAGCAGTCGGGCGCGCGCCGCATCGACATCGTCGCCCATTCAATGGGAACCTGGGTGACCATGGAAACGCTGCGCCAGATGGCCATCAGCGGCGACCGTGATCTCGGCGGCAAGCTGGGCGACGTGGTGTTGGCCTCGCCCGACATCGACGTCGACGTGTTCAAGAGCCAGATGCGCCGCTATGGCAAGCCCGACAAGCCGTTCATCCTGCTGCTGTCGGACGATGATCGGGCTCTCCGGCTCTCCGGCCTGATCGCCGGCTCGCGGCCGCGCGTCGGCGACTACAAGGACGCCGCCGATCTCGCCTCCTACGGCGTAACGGTCGTCGACCTCTCCAAGGTCAAGGGCAGCGACAGCTTCAACCATACCAAGTTCGCCGACAATCCGACGCTCGTGAAGATGATCGGCCAGCGGCTGCGCGAGGATGACGGCTTTGCCAGCGACCGCGACGTGACCGACCGCATCGGCCTGCTCGGACAGTAGATGCGAAGCCTCGGGTCGCTGGTGCCTGTTCACCACTTTGAACTGGACCGCGCCCGCCTCTGGCTTTATCGGAATATTAAGCGACGTCATGTTTTTGACGTCCCCTGACGGGAGCCGGCGTGTGACGGTGCGTTTGAAGAGCTTTGTCGTCATTGCCGTCGCGTCGCTGGTTGCCGGCTGCGCCGGAAATACGCACGATCTGCTCAACAAGACCACGGTCGCCGTCCCGGCATCCGACATCGCGGCCACCCACGAAATCTTTGTCGCCACCACCCGGCAGAAGGCGACGAAGGACCCGCGGCAGGTGTTCGACGGCGATCGTTCGCTGACCACCAGCTTCGCGCGGGTCGACGTCACCGTTCCGAAAAGTCATAAGGTCGGCAACATCGAGCGTCCCAGGCGTTCCGGAAACAGCAATCCGGCCAAGGATTTCACCGCCAAGGACGTGACCTACTACCAGGGCGCGCCGCAATTCGCCAAGGCGGTCGGCGCGGACATCGCCATGCGCGGCGACCGCGCGCTGGTGTTCGTGCATGGGTTCAACAACGGCTTCGACGACGGCATCTACCGGCTGACGCAGATCGCCCACGACACCAACTATCCGGGCACGCCCGTCCTGTTCTCCTGGGCATCGAGCGCCAAGACGACGGGCTATATCTACGACAAGGACAGCTCAACCGCCGCCCGCGATGACCTTGAGGCAACGCTCAGGATGCTCGCCAAGACGCGCGTGAAAAGCATCGACATCATTGCCCATTCGATGGGAACCTGGCTGACGATGGAGGCGCTGCGCCAGCTCGCTATCACCGGCGATCGCGACCTCGGCGGCAAGCTCGGCTATGTCATCCTTGCCTCGCCTGACATCGACGTCGACGTGTTCAAGAAGCAGATGATGCGCTACGGCAAGCCCGACAAGCCCTTCGCCGTGCTGCTTTCCGGCGACGACCGGGCGCTCAAATTGTCTTCGCTTATCTCGGGCGACAAGCCGCGCGTCGGCGACTATGGCAACGCGGCCGATCTCGCCAGCTATGGCGTGTCCGTGGTCGACCTGACCAAGACCAAGGGCGGCGACGGCGGCCTCAACCACGCCAAATTCGCCGATAACCCGTTCCTGGTGCAATTGCTGGGCGACAGGCTGCGCACGCCGGCGGGCCTTGCCGCGGATGAGGATCCCGCACAGCTCAACAATATCGGCCAGGGCCTGGGACAGGCCGTGGGCTCGGCGGCCGAAGTCATCATCACGACGCCGTTCAAGGTGCTGACCATCGCCACCGGTGGCTAACGGAAGGCCGAATTCACACGAAAAGATCGACCTTCTGGAACGTCGTCACGTCGATCAGGCCGACATCGGATATCCTGAGCTCGGGAATGACCACCAGCGCCAGCAGCGAATGCTGCATATAGGCATTGTTCAGCGAACAGCCCATCTTGCGCATGGCGTCGGTGAGCTGCTCAGCCTTGGCGGCGACAATCTCGGCCCGCTCATCCGACATCAGCCCGGCGATCGGCATTTCGACCAACGCCAGTTCCTTGCCCTTGGAGAACAGCACGACGCCACCACCGACCTCGCCCAGCCGGTTGACGGCCAGGGCCATGTCCTCCTTGTTGGTGCCGACGCAGATGATATGGTGGGCATCATGCGCCACGCTCGACGCCATGGCGCAGTCGCCCATGTAGCCGAAGCCCGAGACGAAGGCGTTGGTGACGCCACCGGTGCCCTGGTGCCGCTCGACCAGCGCGATCTGGCAGATATCATTGCGGCGGTCCATGGCGACCAGACCGTTCTCGACGGGGAGATCGGCTTCCAGAGCCCGTGTCGGCGCCTGGTTCTCGATGACGCCGATCACCCGCACCCGCACCTCGTTGGCGCCCTTGGGGGCCGTGACGTCGAAATCGCCAGCCTTCAGCTTCTTGCCGAGCTTGACGGTGTTCTTCGCCGTTTTTGGATAGTCGTAGGCTGGAATGTCGATCTCGAGCTTACCGCCTTCGGCTACCTTCACACCGCGCGCATAAACCTCATCGATGGTCATCGCGGCGAGATCGGAAACGATCAGTAGGTCGCCAAGCCGTCCAGGCGCGATCGAGCCGATCTCCCGCTCCAGCCTGAAATGTTGCGCGGTGTTGATCGTCGCCATCTGGATCGCCGTCACCGGCTTCAGCCCTTGGCTGATGGCATGGCGGACCACGCGGTCCATGTGGCCCTCGTGGACAAGCGTGCCGGAATGGCTGTCGTCGGTGCACAGGATGAAGTTGCGCGGATCGATGCCGCCTTCCGTCACCGCCTTGATCTGGGAGGCAACATCGTACCAGGCCGAGCCCAGCCGCAGCATGGCCTTCATGCCCTGGCGCACACGAGCGATGGCATCCTCGGCGCGCGTGCCTTCGTGATCGTCCTCGGGCCCGCCGGCGACATAGCCGTGGAACGGCAGGCCGAGATCGCGCGAGGCATAATGGCCGCCCACCGTCTTGCCTGCCTTCACGGTCGCGGCGATTTCGCCCGACATGACCGGGTCGTTGGCGGCAACACCAGGAAAATTCATCACCTCGCCGAGCCCGATGATGTTTTCCCAGTTCATGGCTTCGGCGACATCGGCGACCGTCAGTTCGGCGCCGGCATGTTCGAGCCCCGGTGCCGAGGGCACGCAGGACGGCATCTGCACATGCACGTTGATCGGCATCGCCACCGCTTCGTCATGCATCAGGCGAACACCGGGCAGGCCAAGCACATTGGCGATCTCATGCGGATCGACGAACATCGATGTCGTGCCGTGCGGGATGACGGCGCGGCAGAACTCCGTCACCGTCACCATGCCGCTCTCGACATGCATATGCGCATCGCAGAGGCCAGGGACGAGATAGCGTCCGCCGGCATCGACCACCTCGGTTCCCGGACCGATCGCATGGCCGGCATCAGGCCCGCAGTAAGCGAAACGTCCGCCCGCTATGGCGATGTCGGAGCCGGGGATGATCTCTCCGGAATGAACGTTCACCCAGCGGCCGTTGCGGATGACCAGATCGGCGGGCTCGCGGCCCATGGCGACATCGACCAGATGCGTCGCCATCTCCGTCCAAGGCCTGGGTTTGGTCGCATGCGCCGACGGCTTCTTTGCCATGAAGAGACTCCTGTTTGCGCGACTGTGCCAAGCCGGGCTTGTTTTGACCAGCACCGAAACACGCGAGGGCGAGCCATCGGCAAACCGCCGATGGCCGTGATCTGACGGCCGGCTGTATATTGAATACTGTTAATAGAGCGGTTCCTCGAACAGCGTCTTGTCGCCGTCCATCAGCGCCTTGATCTGGGCGGTGCCGTCGGCTGCAAGCGCGAGCTTGATGCCGAACGGGCGTACCCGCATATCGTTCTGGATCGCCATGCCCTGGCCCTCCGGCAGATAGAAGCGCTCGATGCCGTAATCCGGGGCGATAGTGTCGCCTTCCCCGCGAAGACCCCAGCCCGCCGAAACGTGGCCCGCTATGTCGGCCTCGTCGGTTGCCGCCTGCACCGGCGCCTTGCCGAACCAGGCGGTGGTCGGGGTCCAGTAGCCGTCGGCGCCCTTTTTCAGCCTGACCACGATCGACGTGTCGTCGCTGGACTGTTTATCGGCCGGCAGATTGGCGATCATGTTCACCGGTATGCGCGAGATGTCATAGCCGAGCACTATATAGTCGCCGCGCAGGAGGTCACGCGGATCGACAGGCTCGATCTTCAACAGGACTTCCTTGCCGCTGCGCAGGATTGCCGCCCGGCCGGCGATGATCCAGCTCAGGAAGCCGATCTGGACGATCGCCAGAACCAGCGCCGAAATGACAAGTCTCTTTCCGGTCATCATGCGGTCGCTCCCCCGGCGGCTGGACCCGCCATGCGCTTTTCGACACGGATGATGACAATCGCAAGGATGCCGAGCAGCACGGCGGCGGCAAGGAAGAAGCCGGCTGTATCAAGCATCGATTGCAGGGTCACCACATAGATCATGGCGAGTTCGAAGGCGAAACCGAGATAGGCGAGCCAGCGCAGACCCCGGCTCTCACGCCCGGCGAGCACGATGGCCGCGACAATGCCGGCCAGCGCGACGACGGACGCGACGGTAAAACCGCTATTGTAGGTGCTTTCGTCGGCCAGTTCGAACTGGATGATCGCCAGGCCGGTGAGGAAGCCAAGCAGCGCGTGCAGCGGCAAGCGGCCGCCAAGCTGTACGATCCTGTCGACCGGTTCCGGGGCAAAGACCGAAATCGCGAAAAGAACCGCCGAAACAACGACCAGGGGGATCGCCACCGGCAGTGTCCCATGGTTCCCGGCCAGCAGCACGAGATAGAAGAGCAGCGACAGGATGATCAGATGCCGCGCTAGCTGGCTGCGGGTCCAGAACGACACGGCAAACAGCACGACCGCCATGACGACGAAGGCATGCGGAAATGCGCTGCGGCTGTAATAATCGAACCCCTTCAGGAAGAGCCAGGCATCGGCGATACCGACTGCAGCTACGGTCAGCGGATTTGACCTGAGCGCGACCGCCGCCAGCGCCGTGCCGGCGCCCCAAGTGATCAAGGCGGAAGCCTCGTCGCCCGACAAATGATACATCTGGCCAATCAGCGCGATCGAGCCGCCGAAAGCAGCGGCGGCCACGATCCACAAGGCTTCGCCGATCGCCGCATGGTCGCGCGTCTTCAGGACCGCGCCGCCGACATAGCCGCCAAGGATGACGGCAAAGAGCGCTGCGACGCGCGCCAGCCGCGGGATCGCCTCCCAATTGGCGGCAACGAAGATCAGGATGGCGGCGCCGAACAGCAGCGCGGCCATCATCGCCAGGATCGAGCCGAAGCTGAGCGACCGGCGCTCGTTGGCCTCGACGTCGCGCCGCAGCGCATCAGCCGTCGAGGCATCGATCAGCCCGGCCTGCAGCCAGCGCGCTATGTCCGATCGGACCTTTGTCGAATAGCCCGCCATGTCCCTTCCCTCCCTGCTGGGTCGGTTTTTCAACCGATCCGGCCAAACCTTTGACGTCACGGCACTTTCTGATTCTGGCTTCTTTGTGTCAGGTCCGTGAAGGCGCGTTAATGTTGCATTGCACAATTTGCATTGCTGCCATGCAGCCATAGCGCTTTTAAATCGATATGGGTCCCCCTATTTATGGTTCGTACACAAACGGAATGATCCGCAACAAAGACGAAACGAGAACTACCATGAACCTGATCCGCAACTACCGCAACTGGCGCCGCTACCGGGACACCGTCTCCGAGCTGAGCCGCCTGAGCAACCGCGAACTGACCGACCTCGGCATCAGCCGCAGCGACATTCCTTACGTCGCTCGCAAGGCGGTCTAATTCTTCGGACCGCGAATGGTCCGAACCAGTTTTGAAATGAGCATGACAATGAACCTGATCCGCAACTATCGTAACTGGCGCGTTTATCGCGAGACGGTTACCGAGCTGGGTCGCCTTTCGAACCGCCAGCTGCATGATCTCGGTATCGTCCGCGACGAAATCAAGATCATCGCCCGCAAGGCGATCTAACCAAGGAATTTCGCCGGGGTCGACCTCCTCCCCGAGCCCGGCGAACACGGTCAGCCCTTATCCTCCTCCCAAGGGTTGACCACCCAAACGGCGCCCGCCGCACCTCCTCCCGCGGCGGGCGTTGTTTCCCCGGAGCGAACGCGTTTCGCCCCAGAGGTTTCGCCCCTCTCAAAATGGCGAAAGAGATTTCGTCTGAGCCGACCTCCTCCCCGGTGATGACGAATACGGTCGACCTTCACCTCCTCCCGAGGGTCGACCCCCAAAACGACACCCGCCGGACCTCCTCCCCCGGCGGGTGTTGTTGTTTTCAGGGACAGGTTCCACCGGCATCCGTTTCGCGCCGCATCAAGCACGGCAATTGCAATCGCGGCACCAAGCGATTATTCCGGCGCCCATGAGCAAAAACCCTATCCACATCATCGGCGGCGGCCTTGCCGGCTCCGAAGCCGCATGGCAGGCAGCACAGGCCGGCGTTCCCGTCATCCTGCATGAAATGCGGCCCGTGCGCGGCACCGATGCCCACAAGACCGACGGCCTGGCCGAACTGGTCTGTTCCAATTCATTCCGCTCCGACGATGCGCAGAACAATGCCGTTGGCCTGTTGCATGCCGAGATGCGGCTGGCCGGCTCGCTGATCATGAGCGCCGGTGACGCCAACCAGGTGCCGGCCGGCGGCGCGCTGGCCGTCGACCGCGACGGCTTCTCCGACGCGGTGACAAGAAAACTCGAAGCTCATCCGCTGATATCAATCCAGCGCGAGGAAGTTCCCGGCCTGCCGCCGCAGGGCTGGGACCAGGCGATCATCGCCACCGGGCCGCTGACAGCACCCTCGCTAGCCCAGTCGATTGCCGAGGCGACCGGCGCCGACGCGCTCGCCTTCTTCGACGCCATCGCGCCGATCATCCATTTCGACACGATCGACATGGATACCGCCTGGTTCCAGTCGCGCTACGACAAGGTCGGACCGGGCGGCACCGGCAAGGACTACATCAACTGTCCGATGGACAAGGATCAGTACCTGGCCTTCGTGCAGGCGTTGATCGATGGCCAGAAGACCGAATTCAAGCAGTGGGAAGGCACACCCTATTTCGACGGCTGCCTGCCGATCGAGGTGATGGCCGAGCGCGGTGTCGAGACGCTGCGCTACGGACCGATGAAGCCGATGGGCTTGACCAATGCCCACAATCCCACCGTCAAGGCCTATGCCGTCGTGCAGCTTCGGCAGGACAACGCACTTGGCACGCTTTACAACATGGTCGGCTTCCAGACCAAGCTGAAGCATGCCGAGCAGGTTCGCATTTTCCGCACCATTCCAGGGCTGGAGAACGCGGACTTCGCCCGTCTCGGCGGCCTGCACCGCAACACCTATATCAATTCGCCGATGCTGCTCGACGGCTCGCTGCAGCTGAAGTCGCGGCCCGGCCTGCGCTTTGCCGGCCAGATCACCGGATGCGAAGGCTATGTCGAGAGCGCCGCCATAGGGCTGCTCGCCGGCCGCTTCGCCGCCGCCGAGCGGCTCGGCCATGAGCCATCCGTGCCGCCGCTCACCACCGCCTTTGGCGCATTGCTCAACCACATCACCGGCGGCCATATCGTTTCCGAAGATGAGCCAGGGAAGCGTTCGTTCCAGCCGATGAATGTGAATTTCGGCCTGTTCCCGCCGGTGGAAGCGGTGAAGATCGAAGGCAAGCGCCTGCGCGGCAAGGACAAGACCGTCGCCAAGCGCCATGCGATCACGTCGCGCGCGCTGGCGGATTGCCGGCAATGGCTGGGATTGCCTGCACAGGCCGAGGCGGCCGAGTGATTTCAGGGATGTTATCCCCGGGGGATAACCGACGGTTCTGTAACTGACCTAAAACCGGCCGATCAAAAGGGCCGGTTCAGGCTGCCGGCTCGGCGGGGGCGTCCGGCAGCCCCGGCTTGCCCGCTTCTGACGGGTTTCTGCGCACATACGCCGCCTTGAGCGTTTCCGACGTATCGCGCGAGCCGTCATGGCTCCAGCCGGGCGGCTTTATCAGATAGTTCAGGCGCTCGCGCAGCGCCAGCCCCGGTGCGAAGGCATCCCGGAACATCCCTATCCATTCATGGAACGCCACTTTCAGCGGATTGAACGTGCCTAGATTCTTTACGATGCCGTAGCGCGGCCGGTCTTCTTCCAGTTCCGGCACGAAGGTGCCGAACATCCGGTCCCAGATGATCAGCGTGCCGGCATAGTTGGCGTCGAGATAGCGCGGGTTGGTGGCGTGGTGGACGCGGTGGTGCGACGGCGTGTTGAAGATGAATTCGAACCAGCCCCACATCTTGCCGATCGTCTCGGTGTGGATCCAGAACTGCCAGACGAGGTTGAAGCCGAACACGAAGGCGATCACCGCCGGGTGAAAGCCGAGCAGCACCAGCGGCGCCTGCAGCACGAACATGAAGGTGAACAGTCCGGTCCAGCTCTGCCGGAGCGCCGTCGACAGATTGTAATGCTGGCTGGAGTGGTGGTTGACGTGCTCGGCCCATACCCAGCGCACCCGGTGCGCGATGCGATGGTAGACGTAGTAGCGCAGATCATCGAGCAGGAAGGCGACCAGGAACACCCAGATCGACAGGCCGAGATTGAAGAAGCGGAACTGCCACAACCACAGCAGCGCCCAATAGGATACGACGCCAAGCAAAAGGCCGGCGACGACATTGCCTGTGCCCATCATCAGGCTGGTCAGCGTGTCGCGCGTCTCGAACGAACCTTTTGCACGGCCGGTGCGCACCAGCCAGAGCTCGATCAGGATCGCCGCGACGAAGAACGGAATGGCAAGCTGGGTGACCTGCGGAAAATCATAGCTGTCCATCACGCGGCCTTTTCAAGGGAATTCAGGACTTGCGGCTGAAGCATATCCACGATGGATTTTGCGTCGGCGGCGTCGGCGAAGGTGAAGTGGCCGCCTTTCCAGGTGAAGTCGGCGAGCCGCAAGGTGATCGCATGAGCATCGGCGGCGGCCAGCACCGCCACGTCGTCCCCGGTGACGAGCCGGGTCAGGAAACAGTCGCCGATGGCCTGGACAATGCCCAGGCAACCTCGCCCCAACTCCAGGAACGCGGTTTGGCCGTCGGATGTCAGCCGAACTGATGTAGCCTGTTCGTCCGGGTAATCCTGAGCGAAACGGTCACGCGCCTGTTGCGCGTCGGCGAGCCTCGCCTTGCGGCTGCCGCCGGTGAAATGCACCGCCGCGACCGACAATGCGATGCCAAAAACGACGATCGCAACCAGCACGGGCAAACTCATGGTCGGTCTCCTCCATGTCAGCCTGTTGTCTGCGGCAACAGTTCCGACCGGGGATGCTTAACATGATTGACGTTTACGTCAAAGTGCCGACCAGCCGCTCATGGCGCGACGCAACGTCAACCAGTGCCGGCGCAAGGCCGACAGCCGAGTCACGCCGTCGAGCGGCGAGGAGCGCGCGTTTTCCATCCTGCGGAGATAGGCCCGCGACAGAGCCAGCGGCAGGAACGCTGGACGCAACGAGGGCGGCAGCGCGGAGGCGCCTTTCTCGAAGACCGACAGATGCTCCCGGGCCAGCGCGATCATCGCGTCGACCGCGCGCCGCGCGCCAGGCCCACCGTCGCCGGCGATGAATTCCTCGGGCGAGGACCCCGCCGCCGCCAGTATGTCGGCCGGGACGAAGCATTGCCCTCGCCTGCGGTGCAGCGGCAGCAGAAGCAGAAGGCCGGTGATCGCCTGCGCACAACCCGCTCGCCCGGAAAGCTCGGCGAACCCTGGCGCTTCTGCCGGATCGAGCACCATGGCCGCAAGCTGGATCAGCGCGGCTGCAGTCTCGCCGCAATAGCCTTCGAGGTCGGTTCGCGACGGCATCGGGTCGTCGTAGAGGTCGAAAATGCGCGCTTCGAGCATGTTCTCGAAGGCCAGCTTCGGCAATCTGGACGATGAAATCGTGGCGTTCAGGCTTTCCGCGACCGGGTGGCCGGCTCCCGATTCGCCGCCGGCGGCAATGACGTCGCGCCACCACTGGAGCCGCACCTCGCCCGGTAAGGGTTCGTGGATGCGGTCTCGAATGCCCGCCACCTCGGCATTGAAAGCGTAGAGCGAAAACAGCGCGTCGCGTTTATCGGCCGGCGCATAGAGCGCGGTCAGATAGCGGTCGTGGTCAGCGGTGCGCACCGTCTCCGTGACGATCTCGATGGTCCCGGGCATATCAATCGACGGCGATGAGC
Source organism: Mesorhizobium sp. (assembly GCF_017306585.1). Lineage (GTDB taxonomy): Bacteria > Pseudomonadota > Alphaproteobacteria > Rhizobiales > Rhizobiaceae > Mesorhizobium. The sequence continues at coordinate 20,019 of NZ_JAFKIC010000174.1, forward strand.
GCAGCGGCAACGGCGCGGTCTTCCGCCAGCAGCACATTGTAGGTCCGCACCGCCGCACCGGTCGACATCGGATCGGACGCGATGCCGGCCCCTTTCAGCGCGGCTCTTAGCGCCACCGGCAACGGACGCAGATTCCTGCCAATGCCGACGAGGAGAATCTCGACCTTGTCGGCCTCGGCAAGCAGCTTGTCGAAATCCGCCACTGTCAGCGCCAGCGGGTCCGCCGGCTCCCAGCCATGAATGCCGGATGGCAGGCAGAGCAGAGAGCCTCGATGCGACATGTCGGCAAAGCGGAACCCGCCATTGCCATAAGCCTCTATCGGCGCGCGGCCAGGAAAATGCGCCTCGCGGATGACGATGCCTTTTCCGGTCACCACTCTTGTCACCCCTTTGGGGGTCGCGTCAGGTCGCGACCGCCTTGCCGCCGCCGACCGGCTTCTCCTCGTCAGCCGTGGCCTGTGGCCGCAGCTTGAACAGGATGAGCAGCGGTGCGGCGATGAAGATCGACGAATAGGTGCCGAAAACGACGCCGAACAACATGGCCATGGTGAAGGAACGGATGACTTCGCCGCCGAACAGCACCAGCGCCAGCAAGGCCAGGGCCGTGGTCACCGAGGTGAGCGTTGTTCTCGAGAGCGTCTCGTTGACGGCGTTGTTCAGGAGCTGTGGCAACGGCATCTTCTTGTATTTTCGAAGATCTTCTCGGACGCGGTCGTAGACGACGATCGTATCGTTGAGCGAATAGCCGATGATGGTCAGGATCGCCGCAAGCGACGATTGGTTGAATTCCAGCCCGGTTATGACGAAGAAGCCGAGCGTCATGACCACGTCGTGGACCGTCGCAACGATGGCGCCGACAGCAAACTGCCATTCGAAGCGGAACCAGACATAAACCAGGATGCCGACCAGCGCGATCAGCATGGCGATGGTGCCTTGCTTGGCAAGCTCGCCCGACACGGTCGGACCGACCACTTCGACGCGGCGGAAATCATAGTTGTCCTGCAGCTCACCGCGAACCTTATCGATGACCGTCTGCTCGGCATTCTCGCCTGCATCCTGCGAGCCGACACGGATCAGCACGTCGTTGGGCGCGCCGAACTGCTGCACCTGCACTTCGCCGATGTTGAGCTCCGTCAGCCTGCTGCGGATATCGCCAAGATTGGCGTCGCCGCTCTTGGACTGCACCTCGATGAGCGAGCCGCCCTTGAAGTCGATGCCGTAGTTGATGTCGACGGTCATGAACAGCACGACCGACAGGACCGACAGGATGCTCGACAGAGCGAACGTCCAGCGCCTTATGCCCATAAACGGGATCTTCGTGCCGGGCTTGATGAAGGTCACCGGCGCCTTGGGCAGTTCCTTCGGGCGGGCGCGGCGCAGCCACATCGACACCAGCAGGCGCGTGAAGGTGAACGCGGTGAACACCGTGGTCAGAATGCCGATGGCGAAAGTGATGGCGAAGCCCTTGATCGGTCCGCTGCCGAGATAGAACAGCACCACGGTGGCGATCAGCGACGTGACGTTGGAGTCGACGATCGTCGCCAGCGCCTTGGTGAAGCCCGTATCGATCGCCTGGATCACGGATCGCCCGTTTCGTCGCTCCTCGCGGATGCGTTCGTAGATCAGCACGTTCGAATCGACCGCCATGCCGATGGTGAGCACGATACCGGCGATACCGGGCAAGGTCAGCGTCGCCCCGAGCAGGGACAGCAGCGCGACGATCATCGCAACGTGCACTGCCAGCGCGATATTGGCGAGGAAGCCAAGGAAGCCGTAGGCGACGAACATGAAGGCGACGACAAGAATCGAGCCGATGATGCCCGCCACCTTGCCCGCATGGATCGAATCCTGGCCAAGGCCCGGACCGACTGTACGTTCCTCGATGACCGTCAGCGTCGCCGGAAGCGCGCCGGCCCGCAGAAGCACGGCGAGATCATTGGCGCTCTGCGCGGTGAAATTACCCGAAATCTGGCCGGTGCCTCCAAGGATCGGCTCGCGGATCTGCGGCGCCGAAATCACCTGGTTGTCGAGGATGATGGCAAACAGCTTGCCGACATTCTGCGAGGTCGCCTGGCCGAAGCGGGCCGCACCCTTCGAATCGAAGCGGAACGACACCACCGGCTCGTTGTTCTGCGAATTATAGGTCGCCTGCGCATCGACGAGGTTTTCGCCCGACACGATGACGCGGTTCTCGATCAGATAGGGAACCGGCGGATCATCCTGGGAGTAGAGCACCGAGGAGCCTGCCGGAGGACGGCCCTTGAGCGCATCCTGCACCGGCATCGACTGGTCGACCATCTGAAAGGTCAGTTTCGCGGTCTGGCCGAGGATTTCCTTCAGCCGCTGCGGGTCCTGCAGGCCGGGCACCTGGACCAGGATGCGGTTGTCGCCCTGCCGCTGCACGATCGGCTCGGTCGTGCCAAGTTCGTTGACGCGGCGCTCGACCACTTCGATCGACTGCGCCAACGCGGTCGAGGTCCGGTATTTGATGCCGGCGTCGGTGACGGTGAATTTGAGCAGCCCCGGCTCGGAATCGTCCAGCGACATTTCCTGGACGGAACCGCCGGTGAACAGGCCGGCCGCGACCGGATCGGTCAGCGGCTTCAATGCCGTCTTGGCCGCATCAAGCTGGGCGGGATCGGTGATGCGCACCTGCAAGGTGCGCCCGGTGCCGCCAAGGCCGGTGTAACCGATCTTGGCATCGCGCAGCAGGGTGCGGATTTCATCGCGCGAGGTCTCCAGCCGATCCTTGATGAGATCGTTCTGGTTCATCTCGAGCAGGATGTGCGAACCACCCTGCAGGTCGAGGCCAAGTGTCATCTGCCGCTTCGGCACCCAGCTCGGAAGCTGGGCCAGTGTGCTTGCGGGGATGAGATTGGGCGCGGCGAGGATCACTGTGACGGCCACGGCCAGCCAGATCAGGATCATCTTCAAGCGCGAGAAATAGAGCATATGGCGTCGTCCGTCAGAGCATGTCCGCGGATCGCTCCGCCTGGAATTGGGTTATTTCTTGGCGTTCTGGTTGGCCACCGGCTCGCCCTTGACACGCACGTCGGCGATCGTCGAACGCAGCGCCGTCACCTTGGTGCCGCCGCCTAGGTCGATCTCGAGTTCGTTGTCGTCGATCACTTTCGTCACCTTGCCGACGAAGCCGCCACCGGTGACAACGGTGTCGCCGCGGCGAACCGCCGCCAGCATCTCGCCGCGCTTCTTCAACTGCGTGCGCTGCGGGCGGATGATCAGAAAATACATGATCACGAAAATCAGGACAAACGGCAAAATGCTTATGAACATGTCGGGAGAAGCCCCAACGCCTTGAGCGTATGCCGGTGTCACGAACATCGAGGTACTCCTGAATTTTGAAAACAGCTGCCAGATCGAGTGCTATGCAATCTGACGGCCCCGCGAAATTTGGCCGGAATATAGTCGGTAAAGTTGTCAATGCAACTGCGCGGCCGGGCAAATCGGCTGCTTTTCCGGCCTGTTCGCCCGTGTTAGAGCAGGATCGCAAAAAGCGCGAGCCGGTTTTGCGAAAAGATCACGCTCGAACAAAAGGTTGCAACCGGTTTCGGAACCGCCGGAATCGGTGCGCTGCCAACCCTTCAGAACGCAAAGACAATGACCGACATGACTGACAGTACGATCGACGCCCTGAACAAGAAACTGGACCGGCTCATCGAGGCCGTGAGCCGCCTCGCGCCGCCGCCGGTGCCTGAAACCGACCTGAACGTGGCTGATTGCTTCGTCTGGCAGGCCGATCCGGGCTATCTGGAGCCGGTTCGCAAGGTCAACCGCGTCGATATCGGCCTGATCCGTGGCGTCGACCACGTCCGCGATATCTTGGTAGACAACACCGAACGCTTCGCCGCCGGCCATCCGGCCAACAACGTGTTGTTGTGGGGCGCGCGCGGCATGGGCAAATCGTCGCTGGTCAAGGCCGTGCATGCTGAGATCAACGCCAAAGCCAGCTCCGACCTGCCGCTCAAGCTGATCGAAATCCACCGTGAGGACATCGACACGCTGCCGAAGCTGATGGGCCTGCTGAAGGCTGCCCCCTTCCGCTTCATCCTGTTTTGCGACGATCTGTCCTTCGACCATGACGACACGTCCTACAAGTCGCTCAAGGCGGCGCTCGAGGGCGGCGTCGAGGGTCGCCCGGCCAATGTCATCTTCTACGCCACGTCGAACCGCCGCCATCTCTTGCCGCGCGACATGATCGACAATGAGCGCTCGACCGCCATCAACCCGTCCGAAGCGGTCGAGGAAAAGGTGTCGCTGTCCGACCGCTTCGGCCTCTGGCTCGGCTTCCACAAATGCTCGCAGGACGAATATCTCGAGATGATCAACGGCTATGCCGGCCATCATGGCCTCGACATCGACCCCGAGCAGCTGCGCGCCGAGGCGCTGGAATGGGCGACGACGCGCGGCAGCCGCTCGGGCCGCGTCGCCTGGCAGTTCACCCAGGACCTGGCTGGCCGGCTCGGCAAGCCGCTCAAGGATTGATGAACACTGCAGCCGGTCTCGAAGCGCGGCGACGAGACCGGCAAGCCAACTGAAAAAGCCCGCTCCTTGCGGAACGGGCTGAGCCGGCGGGCCGGACTGGAGGTCAGACGGCCCGCATATCGCTTCTTTTCTTCTATTCGAGATAGGTCGAGGGATCGACCGGGGCCGAGTTCTTGCGCACCTCGAAGTGCAGCTTGGGCGAGTCCGTCGTTCCGCTCATGCCGGACAACGCGATCTCCTGGCCGCGCTTGACCTTCTGGCCGCGCTGCACCTCGATCGAGCTGGCATGGCCATAGACCGTGACCAGACCGTTCTCGTGGCGCACCAGCACGGTGTTGCCGAATTCCTTCAGACCATCGCCGGCATAGATGACGACGCCGTTCTCGGCCGCCTTGATCGGCGTGCCGGTCGGCACGGCGATGTCAACACCGTCCTTGCCGGATCCGAAGCCGGAGATCACCCGACCGCGCACCGGCCAGCGCATCTTGCCGATGCCGGTTGCGTCCGGCGCCACCGCGTCGTCGTCCTCGGCCTGCTGGATAACCTTGGTGTCCTTCTTCGGCGGCGTGTAGGACGCCAGCGTTTCCGAAGGCGTGGCTTTCGCGGCCGGCTGCGTGGTCGCCGTGGTCACCGGATCGATCTTCGCCGGCTTGGCGCTGGCGACGGCCACCGTGCCGCCGGCCGGCACCTTGAGCGTCTGGCCGATCTTCAGAATGCCGTCCTTCATGCCGTTGGCCTGCTTCAGCGCAACGACGCCGACACCGGTCTTGCGGGCGATCGAGGACATCGTGTCGCCCGACTGGACCGTGTAGGTGCCCGGGGCGCTGTTTGCCTTCGCCACTTGCGTCGGCTTGGGCTCCTTCGGCTGGTTCGCGGCGGCCGAGGCATCGACCTGGGCGGCGGACTTGCCTTCTTTCAGTTTGGGCTGCTGCGGCAGGACGGCAACCTTGTCCGGCGCGGTCGCCGGCAGGTCGTGCTTGCCGTCCTTGGCAGGTTTCGCATCGGCAACCTTGGGCTCGGCCTTGCTCGAATAGGCGTAGGCAGGGATGACGAGCTTCTGGCCGGTCTTCAGTCCCTTGGTAGCGCTCAGGCCATTGACCTTCATGATCACATCGGCGGGCACCTTGTAGTGCTGCGCCAGGCCATTGATCGTCTCGCCGTCCCTGACGACGATCTCGGTGGCATGCGGCGTGCCAGCCACCTTGGCGTCGGGCTGCGCTTCCTTGAAAGGCTTGGCAGCCGGCGCGACGGTGCCGGTGGTCGTGCTGTCGACACGCGGCGCGGGCCTGACCAGAGCCGGAGCCGTGGCCACCCGCACCGGATTGGCGGCCGGCGCAGGCTGCGCCTGGGCGGAAACCGGCGGCGGCAGCGGCCGGCTCGAAACCGGCTCGAGGCTGGAGCGGGTCACTGACTGGGTGTGGGCGCCGTCGAGCGGCGCGGCGGACACATCGCCCGGATAAGGCTGAACCGCATCCTGCTTGTTGATGATGGCGCGCTGATTGTTTGTCGAGGAGGTGAAGACGTCGTCGACGCTGTTGAACCGCGAAGCCTGGGAACTGCACCCGGCCGCCGCGCCCGCAATCATGAGAACAGCGCAGCCCCGCGCCAGATTGCGACTATTTGCCTTCAAAACACTGAGTTGCATCGCACTAACCCGCACAAACTCTGCACCAACTGGATGGGATTAAAGCGCGTTAATCTTACTGGCCGGTTAACCCCTTAGAATCCGACGCAAATTTTCTTAAAACATTCGAGGTCGCTACAGGACCGTGGCGGTCGAGTGTCGAGACTGGAGCGCGATTGGAATGCGGACCACCCCACGTTCGACCGGGCTTCGGGCCTGTCGGCGTCGCATCCGGCCACGAAATACCCCCACTGTTGCACCGATGTAACTGCTCTTCAGCATCAAGTTCGGATAGCGTCGGGGCAGCTTGGGAGGGCTCTCATGAAACGCTTTCTGGTTGCTCTGACAGCCGCCGCCTTGGGTGCGGCCGCGCACGCGTCGGCCGCCGATCTTGTCACGGCCCCGATTGCCGCCAGCTACGACTGGAGCGGCTTCTACATCGGCGCCAATGGCGGCTGGGGGTCGAGCCACTCATGCTGGGACCAATCGTTTTTTGGCCTGACCTTCAGCGAGGGCTGTCACAACGCCACCGGCGGAGCACTCGGTGGACAAGTCGGCTATCGCTGGCAGCGCAGCGATTGGGTGTTCGGACTGGAAGCGCAGGGCGACTGGGCCGATCTGAAGGGTTCCAGCCAGTCTGAGTTTACGCCCGCCTTCACAGATCGTTCACGCGTCGACGCATTTGGATTGTTGACCGCCCAGGTCGGATACAGCTTCAGCAACGCCCTTGTTTACGTCAAGGGCGGAGCCGCCGTCACGCGCAACCATTTCGACGTCGTCAGCACGCCCTCGCCCGATACGCTCGCCGCCACGACGGATGATCAAACCCGCTGGGGCGGGGCTCTAGGCGCCGGTGTCGAATATGGCTTTGCCCCGAATTGGTCGCTTGCGGTCGAATATGATCACCTGTTCATGCCCGACAAGACCACCTCTTTCGCGTCCGTTGGAGGGCCTATCCCCTTCTTCGGCACCGACAACATCAGCCAGAGCGTCGATCTCGTTGGCTTGCATCTGAATTACCGCTTCGGCGGATGAGGTGAGCGGCAGGCGTGACGCGCTGCATAAGCGGCGCTGTCAGCCGGTCATAGCGTGACCAGCGCTCCTATATCACAGCAGCCAGGCTGCGCAGGATCGGCTGCAGCCGCACAAGGCCGATATCCTCGCGCTCGAATCGGCTGCCGACCTTGGTCAGCTTGGCCAGCACCTGCTCGCCTTCCTCCGGGCCGATCGGCGCGATGACCACGCCGCCGCTCGACAGCTGGTCGAGAAGGAAGCGCGGCAGGCTGTCGAAGGCGGCCCAGGCGACGATGCGGTCGAACGGTCCTTCATTCGGCAGGCCGGCCGAACCGTCCGCCTGCCGCACGATGATGTTGCCAATGCCCAGCGCCTCGAAACGCTGCCTGGCCTGTTCGACCAGCGTCTTGTAGCGGTCGATGGTGACGACCCGCGCCGCCAGCCGCGACATCACCGCCGCCGTGTAGCCGGAGCCGGCGCCGATCTCGAGCACGCGGTTTCCCGTCTCGATGGAGAGCGCCGCGATCACCGCCGCCTGCATGTCGGCGCCTTCGATCGCCTCGCCGCATTCGATCGGCAGCATGCGGTCGGACCATGCGATCTGATGGAATTGCGGCGCCAGGAAGCCGCGCCGCGGCGTCGCCTCGAAAGCCGCGATCAATGCCTTCGGCACGGTTCCCCTGCCGCGCAGGCGCAGCAGGAAAGCGGCAAATCCTTCGCGGTCATCGATGGGGAAACCCTGGTTCATGCCAAAACCTTATTTATGACAACGCCTTGCTCAGCTGGTCACGAATCTCATGCGCGGTGAGGTCGAGCTGCAATGGCGTGACCGACACGAGGCGATTGCGCAGCGCATGGAGATCGGTGCCTTGCTTGCCTTCAACCGGCTCGCGGCCGAAGCGCAGCCAGTAGTAAGGCAGGCCGCGCCCGTCACGGCGCTCGTCGACCCACAGGCTGTGCACCAGCTTGCCCTGCGTGGTGACCACGGTGCCGACGACCTCTTCGGGCAGGCAGTTGGGAAAGTTGACGTTGAGCAGCACGCCCTCGGGAAGAGGCATCGCGACGAGCTTTTTCAGCAGCGCCGGCGCCAGCGCCTCCGTGGTCTCGTAGGGAACGATGCGGTCCTCGCCCACATAGCTGTAGCCCTGGCTGAGAGCGATCGACTTGATCCCCAGCAGCGTACCTTCCATCGCGCCGGCGACGGTTCCCGAATAGGTCACGTCGTCGGCGATGTTGGCGCCCGAATTGATGCCGGACAGAATCAGGTCCGGCGCGGCGGGCAGGATCTTCTTCACGCCCATGATCACGCAATCGGTCGGCGTGCCGCGTACGGCGAAATGCTTCTCACCGATTTTCCGCAGCCGCAGCGGCTCCGAGATCGACAGCGAATGCGCGTAGCCGGACTGGTCCTGCTCGGGCGCCACCACCCAGACATCGTCGGAGAGCGTGCGGGCGACGCGTTCGAGCGACGCCAGCCCTTCGGCATGAATGCCGTCGTCATTGGTCAGAAGAATGCGCATTATTTCGATTCGATCTTTTCCAGGCCGCCCATGTAAGGCCGCAGCACTTCAGGAATCGTTACGCTGCCATCCTCATTCTGGTAGTTTTCGATGACAGCTATGAGAGCGCGGCCGACAGCGGTGCCCGAACCGTTGAGCGTGTGGACGAAGCGGTTGCCCTTGCCGTCCTTGTCCTTGTAGCGGGCATCCATGCGGCGCGCCTGGAAATCGCCGCAGACCGAGCAGGACGAGATTTCGCGATAGGCGTTCTGGCCGGGCAGCCAGACCTCGATGTCGTAGGTCTTGCGGGCGCCGAAGCCCATGTCGCCGGTGCACAGCACCATCGTGCGGAACGGCAATTCCAGGCGCTTCAGCACCTCCTCGGCGCATTGCGTCATCCGCTCATGCTCGGCGATCGACGATTCCTGGTCGGTGATCGACACCAGCTCGACCTTGTAGAACTGATGCTGGCGCAGCATGCCGCGCGTGTCGCGCCCGGCCGAGCCTGCTTCCGAGCGGAAACACGGCGTCAACGCCGTATAGCGCAGCGGCAGCTTCTCATGCGCGGTTATCTCTTCGCGCACCAGATTGGTGAGCGGCACTTCGGCGGTGGGGATGAGGCCAAGCCTGCCCTCCCCGTGCGGCGTGAAGAACAGGTCTTCCTCGAACTTCGGCAGCTGGTTGGTGCCGAACAGCACCTCGTCGCGCACCATCAGCGGCGGGATCACCTCCTCATAGCCGTGCTCGGTCGTGTGCAGGTCGAGCATGAACTGGCCGATGGCGCGCTCCAGCCGCGCCAGCCCGCTCCTGAGCACGGTGAAGCGCGAGCCCGACAGCTTCGCCGCACGCTCGAAATCCATCATGCCGAGCGCTTCGCCGATCTCGAAATGCTCCTTCACCCAGTTCGGCCGCGTCGGCACCTTGCCGACGATGTGCCTGACGACATTGTCATGCTCGTCCTTGCCGACCGGCACGTCGTCCAGCGGCACATTGGGCAGCACCGCCAGCGCATCGTTCAGCGCCTTGTCGAGCTCGCGCTCGCGCGCCTCGCCATTCTGGATGAAGGTCTTGATCTCGCCGACCTCGGCCTTCAGTTTCTCGGCAAGCGCGGCGTCGCCCGAACGCATGGCGTTGCCGATCTCCTTGGAGGCGGCGTTGCGGCGCTCCTGCTTGGTCTGCAGCTCGGTGACATGCTCGCGCCGCGCCTCATCCCTGGCGATCAGGCCGTCAACCGTGGACTGCGCCTCGCCGGCCGACCACGAGCGCTTGACCAGCGCCTCGACAAGGGCCTTCGGGTTGTCGCGAATCCATTTGATGTCAAGCATGGCTTATCCGTCCTCAAACTAAGGTTTGAGGGCGTAAACCGCATCCTTGATCGATGCAAGACGGGGCTGGGCGGCGGTTGTCGTTTTCCGCCGCGCCGGGAACCTGGGTCGCCTTAAGAGGCGGCTGGTGCCGGAGGCTCGTCCGGCGCCTTGTCGGCGGCGGTTTCTCCGGCTTCCTGCTTCTCGCGTGCGAGCCGCTCGCGCTCCTGGCTGCGCTCGATCATGCGCGCCGACCAGATCGCGACCTCGTAGAGCAGGATGGTCGGGATGGCGAGACCGATCTGGCTCATCGGGTCCGGCGGCGTCAGCACCGCGGCCACCACGAAGGCGATGACGATCGCCCATTTGCGCTTCTCGGCCAGCGCCTTGGACGACAGCATGCCGACGCGCGTCATCAGGCTGGTCACCACCGGCAGCTGGAACACCAGGCCGAAGGAGAAGATCAGCGTCATGATCAGGCTGAGATATTCAGACACTTTCGGCAGCAGCGAAATCTGCACCTGCTCATCGGTGCCTGCTTGCTGCATGGCGAGGAAGAACCACATCACCATCGGGGTGAAGAAGAAATAGACCAGCGAGGCGCCCATCAGGAACAGGATCGGCGACGCAATCAGGAACGGCAGGAAGGCGTTGCGCTCGTTCTTGTAGAGGCCGGGCGCAATGAATTTGTAGATCTGCGTGGCAATCAGCGGAAACGCAATGACCATGCCGCCGAACATGGCGAGCTTGACCTGCGTGAAGAAGAATTCCTGCGGCGCGGTGTATATGAGTTCGACCTTGTGCGGATCGAGGCCGGCCCATTTGGTCGCCCATTTGAACGGAATGACCAGCAGATTGAACAGCTTCTTGGCGAAGAAGAAGCACACCAGGAAGGCGACGAAAAAGCCGCCGAGAGACCATATCAGCCGGCGGCGCAGCTCTATGAGATGCTCGATCAGCGGCGCCGACGATTTCTCAATCTCGTCCCGTTCCTTGTCCGTTACACTCACTTGGCGGCTCCCGCCGTCTTCTTGGCCGCCGGCTTCTTCGCCGCGGCAGGTTTCGCTTCGGCCTTCACCGCCGGCTTGGCGGCGGATTTGGCCACGGAGGGCTTTGCTGCTGCGGCGGCCTTCGCCGGCGCCTTGGCAGCGGTCGCCGCCTTAACCGGCACGGCTTTGGCGGCCGAACCCTTTGTCGCGGCCTTTGCGGCCGGGGTGGCCTTTACGGGCGCGGCCTTGGCGGGCG
>NZ_JAFKIC010000175.1 GCF_017306585.1 Mesorhizobium sp.
GGACCGGTCGCGTGTGCTCAGTTCCAGGATCATAGCTCTCCAGCCACTTGCTCGATCGTACGGCAGGACAGAGGGGGGCGCGAAGGAACGCCAACCTGGGGCTACGGCACCCGCACCTACCCCGCCGCGATCAACACCGTACTTTCCGGCGACCAGCGCAGCACCACATCCTGTCCTTCCGCCAGCCGGCCGGCGCCGGTATTCTGGACGATGACCTTCAGCGTCTGGCCGGCGCGGTCGACAAAATAGGTGCTGTTGTTGCCAGCGAAGATGCGCTTGGAGACCTGCCCCTTCAGCGTGTTGGCATTTCCGTCCGGAACCCCGGCATCCCCGTCAATCCGAATGCGTTCGGGCCGCACCGCGCAGCTCGCTTTGGCGCCGGCGGCAAGCCTGTCGCCCACGCCGGCGGTGATGGTCGTGCCATCAGGCATCCGGATGCCGTTGCCGGTCGCGTCGCCGCGAAAGATGTTGGCGTCGCCGAGGAAGGTGGCGGCGAACTCACTCTTTGGCCGGTCGTAGATTTCCTCCGGCGGCCCTTCCTGCACCAGCCTGCCGTCGCGCAGGATGCCGATGCGGTCGCTCATCGTCAGCGCCTCTTCCTGGTCGTGGGTGACGAAGATGGTGGTGATGCCGATCTCACGCTGGATGCGCTTCAACTCGATCTGCATGTCGACGCGCAGCGCCTTGTCCAATGCACCGAGCGGTTCGTCCAGCAGAAGCACGCGCGGCTTCGTCACGATGGCGCGCGCCAGCGCGACACGCTGGCGCTGGCCGCCGGAAAGCTGATGCGGTCGCCGCCCACCGAGCTTGCCCAATTGCACGAGGTCGAGCGCACGCTGCACCTCCGTGGCGATGACGGCCTTGGCCTCGCCGCGCACCGACAGGCCGAAGGCGACATTGTCGGCAACGCTCATATTGGGAAACAGCGCGTAGTTCTGGAACACCATGCCGATGCGCCGCTTTTCGACCGGCACCCGCTCGACGCTCTCGCCGCCGATGGAGATGCGGCCGGAGTCGGGGAAGTCGAAGCCGGCGATCTGCCTGAGCAACGTGGTCTTGCCGCTGCCCGAGGGTCCGAGCAGCGCATAGAAGCCGCCATCGGCGAAATCGATGGAGACGTCGTCCAGCGCCTTGTGCGCCCCGAAGCTGCGCGAGACGTTTGATACCGTGACGCCGGCCATTATTTCTCTCCGCCGAATTTGAAGAAGCGCGCCGTGAGCAGCATGAGCGCCATCGACACGACGATGATGATCGTCGAGACCGCGTTGATCTCTGGCGTAAAACCCTTGCGGATCGCAGCATAGATCTCGACCGGCAGCGTCGTCTGCCCTGGGGTCGACAGGAAGTAGGAGACGACGAACTGGTCGAACGACACGGCGAAGGCGAACAGACCGCCGGCGATGACGCCGGGCATGATCCAGGGCAGCGTGACGCGATTGGTCACCAGCCACTGGTTGGCGCCGAGCGAACGTGCCGCCTCTTCCAGCTCCGGCGCGAAAGTCTGCAGCCGCGCCGAGACGACGACGATGACATAGGGCAGCGCCAGCGCCACATGGCCGAGCAGGATGGCGAACAGGCCGCGTCCGATGCCGATGCCGAAAAAGAAGATCAGCATCGCCGTGCCGGTGATCAGCCATGGAATGGCGATCGGCGGGAAGAGCAGCGCCTGCAGCAGTTTCTTGCCGCGAAATTCATAGCGGTAGAGCGCCAGCGAAGCCGCCGTGCCGAGCACCACGCAGATGATGGTCGTGATGACGGCGATCTTGAGGCTGTTCCAGGTCGCCGAGATCAGCTGGTCGTTCTGCCAGAGCGAGGCATACCAGTCCGTCGTCCATTCGAACGGCAGTTGGTAGAAAGGCGAAGCGTTGAACGACATCAGCGCCATGATGATGATGGGCAGATAGAGGAAGGCCAGCAGCAGCCAGACATAAATCCGGCCCAGCCATTCCAGGATACGCGTCGTCGCCATCACGTAGCCCTCCGCAGCACCGGCGAGGCGATCGCCAGGATGACAAGCACGACGGCCAGCAGGATGAAGGACAGCGCCGCGCCCAGCGGCCAGTTGAACACGGCGACGAACTGGTCCTCGATGACGGTGCCGTAGAAGGTGCCGGTGCGGCCGCCCAGAATGCGCGGCTCCATGAACGAGCCGACGACAGGCACGAAAATAAGCGCCGCGCCAGCCACCAGCCCCGGCATCGACAGCGGAATGATCACCCGCTTCAGCACCTGCAGCCGCGAGGCGCCGAGCGAGCGTCCGGCCTCGATCAGCGAGTCGTCTATCGCCTGCAAGGTGAGATAACAGGTCAGCACCATGTAGGGCACGTAGGAGTGCACCAGGCCGATGATGACGGCCGGATAGGAATACATGAGATCGATGTTGATCTTGAACGGCAGCACGGCATTGAGCGCCGTATCGAGGATGCCGCCCTCGCGCAGCACCATCGCCCAGGAGAAGATGCGCACCAGCCCGTTCGACCAGAACGGCAGGATGACGAGCAGGAAGATCGCCTCGCGGCTGCGCCCCTTCAGCACCTTGGCCAGCACGTAAGCCGCGGGATAGCCGATCACCACGCACCACAGCGTCACTTCGAGCCCGAGCCGCAGCGAAGCCAGAAGCAGCGTCAGATAGAGGCTTTGCGAGAAGAAAGCGGCATAGTTGCCAAGCGTGAACGCCCATGGCTTTCCCGACAAAGGCAGATCGGTCATGAATGAGAAGAACACCATGGCCGAAAGCGGCAGGAAGATCGCCACCGTCAGCCAGAGATAGGCCGGCGCCATCAGCGGCAAAGCCTTTCTCAGCCCGCCGCGCGACGCGGTCGCACTCTGTGCTGCCATGTCAGACCCTCCTCCCCAGGATTGGAAGGACCAGCCGGCGCGAACCGCCGGCTGGTCCTGGCGCGAACTTTATTTCACATCGACCTTGAGCTGCTGCCACAGCGCCAGATAGGCCTCGCGCTGGGCATCGGTGATCGGCGCCTGGAACTGGATGCGCTTGGCGACATCGGGGCTGCCCATGACCTTGCGGTTGAAGGCGTCCTCGGGAAGCGCCTCGACGGCCTTGGTGTTGGCGGACACGGGAGCGCCGACCTTGGTGACCCATTCGACATAGAATTTCGGATCGATCATATAGTTGATGAAGGCCTCGGCGCCGGCGACATTCTTCGAGCCGACCGGAATGGAGAAGGCATCCAGCCAGGCGACGGCGCCCTCCTGCGGAATGACCAGCGAGACCGGCAGCTTGAAATGGGTCTTGGCGCGGTCGGCCGAGCCGCTCCAGTAGGTGCCGATGTCGATCTGGTTGGACGCGACCATCTGGTTCCAGTCGTTTTCCGAGCTCCAGAAGGTCTTGATCTGCGGCATCAGCGAGGTCAGCTTGGTCTTGACCGCGTCCATATCCTTGATGTCGTTGATGTTCTGGCCGGTGGCGATGGCGCCGAACTGCACCGCCTCGACGGCGTCGTCGCGGATGACGACGCGGCCCTTATGCGCGGGATCCCACATTTCGGCGATCGACGTCGGCGGCTTGTCGAAGGACTTCTCGTTGATGGCAAGCGCGGTCAAACCCCACACCCACGGCACGCCATAGACCTTGCCGTCATGGTCGAGCATCGGGGAACCGGCCTTGTCCTTGCTGATGTCGGCGTAGTTCGCCAGTTTCGAAACGTCGATCGGCTGGATCAGCTTTTCCGACATTGCCTGGTCGTTGAAGGCGGCGTTGATCATGACGACATCGTAGAGGCCGGGATTGGTCCTGAGCTTGGTCAGCATTTCCTGTTCGGAATTGAAGAAGTCGTTGATGACCTTGTCGCCGGTCGCTTTCTCGAAGGCGGCGATAGCCCACGGTTCGTCGGCGCCATAACCCTTCCAGTTGAGCACATGCACTTCACCGGCCTGGGCCGTGAAGGCGAATGCGGAGGTGAAGACGGCGGTTGCCGTCAAGAGAGCAGTCAAGTCAGGCATGCGCATGGTTCGTTCCTCTCTGTGTTTGCCCGCTTCCCGGGCTTGTCAGGCTGTCTGATGGGCCTTGCGTGTCTGGCCCGACGCATCGGTCGAAGGACCGCCGGTCTGGCTCAGGAAAGTCTGGATTTCCGCATCGGTCGGCGCTGATGACCCGCCATGACGCGTTACCGAAATGGCGGCCGCCGCGTTGGCGTAGCGTGCAGCCTCGAACGGCTGCGTTCCATGCGACAAGGCGCTGACGAACGCGCCGATGTGCGTATCGCCGGCGCCATTGGTATCGACGGGTGCGACTTTGAAGCCGGGAATGGTCCGTGCGGCGCCGTCTGCAAGTCTGATATGGCAGCCTTTGGCGGCGGAACGAATGACGACACCGGCCGCATCCCGGCAATGATCGGCCAGAAGCCGCGCCGCGAGGCTCTCGACATCGCCCGGACCGGCAATCTCGGCAGCCTCCGTCGCGTTGCAGCTCAGCCATGTGACGCGCGCAAGCACCCGCGAAAGGATGGGGCGCGGAATGTCCGAAACAACCGGCGTCGGATCGAAGACGAAAGGAATGTTCGCCGGCAGCGCTTCTATCCAGCCGGTAAGCGCATCGCGGCTGCCGGGATAGCTCAGCGTATAGCCTGATGTGAACACCCAATCGCCTGACGCGACAGCCACTGGCGCCATCATGTCGAGGCTGAGCACGCTTTCAGCTCCAGGCCACGACACGAAGGTGCGCTCGGCATCGCTGGAGATCATGGCGACGCAATTGCCGCTGTCCATAAGAGGCGATGCCGGCGTCAGCGTTTCGACGCCCTCCGCGGCAAAGGCGGCGCGCAGGAAGTCGCCATTGGGGCCAGTGCCGAGCTGGCCGCCGAACACCACCTTCATGCCGGTACGGGTCGCGGCGACCATCATGTTGAAGCCGCCGCCGGCGACCTGCGCATAGCTCGATGCGGTCTTTTCCGTGCCGGGCGCCGGCAGGGCGTCGATGCGGTAGACATAGTCGACCACCGCGCTGCCGATATGGACGAGGCGCCCATTCATGCCGCGGCATCCTTGCCTGACCGCGACTTGCCGGCCATCGCCGTTCGCGCCGCGACGAGATCGGCGGCAAGGCTGCGGACCTCGGCCATGTCGATGCCCTTAAGGCCGGCCACACGTTCCTCCGGCAACTGCGAAAAGCCGACGCAGGCGCCGGCCATGCCGGCGGCTATGGCCCCGATCGTATCGGTGTCGCCGCCGAGATTGGCGCTGATGACCGCCGCCCGCCAGGGATCGCCGCCGGCGACTTCCAGCACGGCGAAGGCGGCCGGAACGGATTCCTGGCTGGCGACGCCGGTGCCGACCAGATCGGTGATCAGCCGGATCGCATCCCCGGTTGCCTTGCCGCGCACCAGGTCTTGAGCCCAGACGATGCGCGCGGCGATATCGCCCCCGGTCACCCAATGGCCAAGCGTCGCGCCTCGCCGCGCCGCGGCGACCGCGCTGTCCGACGCGGCGCGCCAATCGCCGCCGGAAATGCCCAGGCTGACGGCGGCGGCAACCGCCGCGGCGGACGCTATCGCGATCGAGGTGTTATGCGTCGCCCGGCAGGTCTCGGCGACCTTGGCGACGAATGCATCGAGCGGCTCGAGCGGCATCATGATGCCGACCGGCGCGATGCGCATGGCCGCCCCGTTGGTGTCGCCGCCACGCCCTGCCTCTTCCGCCGGCACACCATTGTTGATGGCGTCGATGGCGCGCTTGGTCGATGGTCCCAGAAGATCATAGCTGCCGCGCGCCTTGACCTCGCGCTCCCAGTCGAGCAGCGCGTTGACCCAGCGCGCGTGATCGAAGCGCTCGCCCGATTCCACGAGGATACGGCCGAGCAGCAGCGCCTGTTCCGTATCGTCGGTTATGGTGCCGGCCGACAGGCCCTTCGACACCGGATGTTCGGCGAAGGGAGCGACGAAGTCCTCGACATGGCCATAGAGCTCGGCGATGCGCGACGGCGACAGAAGCTGCGTCGGCATGCCGAGCGCGTCGCCCAGCGCCCCACCGACAAGCGCGCCCAGGGCGTGATCAAGCATTGCGCTGTCAGGCTTTACATTGTCCGGCATCGCTCAGAACCTCATATGCAGCGCGAAATGCGCGGGATTGAGCAGGCTGGTGACATATTCGATCGGCCGCTCGTCGGCCGCACGCGTCAGCCGGCGGCCGCGCAGGAACGGCGTGCCTTGCGGGCATCCAAGGATCGCCGCGTCGCCGGCGTCGAGCATCTCGATATCGACCCATTCCTCGCCATGGTCGGGCACCAGCCCTGCCCCGCGCAGCGTCTGGTGGAGCGAACCCTCGCGCAGGCCGCGCAGCGGCACCTCCTCCAGTTCGGGCGACAATGGCAGCCGGCTGCGCTCGATGGAGATCGCGTGGCCGTCGCTGGCGTTGGTTCGTACCCGGTCGACAGCGATGAAGAACGGGCTTTCGATACCGAGCAGCGCTGCCAGGTCGGCATCCTCGATCACCTCCAGCCGCAAGGTCCTTGTTTCGGCGTTGGCGCCGGCATCGGCCAGCGCCCGCGACCAGCCGATGGCGTCGTCGACCGGCTTGCCGTCGAAGGTGACAAAGGAGCCGATCCCGACCTTGGTCGTGATCAGCCCGCGGCTGGACAGCTCTTCAAGGCCTTTGCGGACGGTGTTGCGGCTGACGGAGAAGCGCTGGACGAGTTCGTTCTCGCTTTGCAGGCGATCACCGAAGCCGAGAACGCCGGAGCGGATTTCATGCTCCAGAACGGTCGCGATCTGCTCGGGCTTGCCCGTGCCAGGAGAGAGTTGAGCTGCGCGCTTCATATCCATACCTGTTCAGTGAACCTGTATAGTCCTGTTCAATATCGTGAGAAGGCGACCCTGTCAACGAGGCAGATTGAGGTCTGGCGGCACTGCGCGGAGGACATGGGCCGAGACCAACGGCCTTACTGGCTTTCCGGACATCACGGCACGGCCAGACATCGGACGGCCAGACATCGAGGCGATGATGCAAAAAGA
This sequence comes from Mesorhizobium sp., assembly GCF_017306585.1. Lineage (GTDB taxonomy): Bacteria > Pseudomonadota > Alphaproteobacteria > Rhizobiales > Rhizobiaceae > Mesorhizobium. The sequence goes on from NZ_JAFKIC010000175.1 coordinate 6,969, forward strand.
AAGCCCGCTCCGGCGAAGCCGGGGCGGGCCTTGGAGGAGGATAAGGGGTGGGACCCTCTCCTCTTGTTTCCACGGGGGGTGTGGACCGCATTCAATATAGGTGAGTCTCGCGCCCCGGCGGATCACAAGCCGATCCGCTTCCATCACGATCCGGTGCACGGCGGCACCGGCGTGGTCACGACAGCGCGAGCATCCGTAACGGCGGCGGCCCTATATGCGCCCGAGCACGACAAGGATGATTATGATCAGCAGCACAAGCCCGAGCCCGCCGCCGCCATAATAGCCGGTACCGTAGAACGGTCCGCCGCCCAACCCGCTGAAGCCGCCAAGCAACGCGATGATGAGGATGATGATAAGGATTGTTCCAAGGCTCATGATTTCCCGCTCCTGTATGCGCCAATGCGCGGACTGGACATCGCTTCGTGCGATGTTCGAAGACGAGAACGTTCAAGCAGCCCTGCCGTTCCGACCGGCGTCGAGCCGTGAGTCGATTTCGCCGGCAAAGGAAAGCCGCCGGCTCATCGCGGAAAGAAGCTTGGAACTGCACGAAAGCATCCACTCGGACCCGGCAAGTGCCAGCGCGCATCGTGACCGACAAGGCACGGGAACCCGGACGCGCAAAGCAGAAAGCCCGCCATCCAGGCGGGCTTTCCGACCGGCCGGAGGCCAGGAGAGTGCGCTTCGAGCCTCGCGGCTGGTTTTCCGCACTTCCTATCCGGCACTCTTGGCCTCAGCGACGCGCGATCAGCAGGCAGAGCTGGCGCAGATCGCGATCATACGTGCCTTCGCTGCTCAACACGTCGGCGCAGCGTTTCTTCATCCTGGCCAACTTGCCGCCCGACATCTGGGCAACGACGCCCGGCAGGTTTGGATGGCTGGGATTGCTCGGGTTGGAAGGGTTGCCCGGATTGCTGGGATCGGTTCCACCGACACCCACGCCGACACCGACGCCAATGCCACCCGTGCCACCGACAGTGGCGCCGAGACCGGCATTGATGCCGCCGGTTCCACCGACATTGGCACCCAGCCCGGCATTCACGCCATTGCTGCCGCCGACAGAGGCACCCAGCCCGGCATTCACACCATTGCTACCACCGACAGAAGCGCCGAGCCCGGCACTGACGCCTTTCGAGCCACCGACATTGGCGCCAGCCCCGGCATTCACGCCGCCACTGCCACCGACCGAGGCGCCGACGCCAGCGCTAACGCCGCCGTTGCCGCCCACCGAGGCCCCGACGCCGGCATTGACGCCGCCACTGCCGCCCACCGAGGCGCCGACACCAACGCCAAGCCCGCCGGCATTCGCCGGCAGCGAAAGAATTACGACCATTGCACTACTGGCCAACACACTGGTGACTGTTTTGATCATGGAAGCCATAACACTCTCCTGTTGTCGTTGCGCTAAGGCAGTCGGCATGCAGCCGATTGCGATTTCAAATACGTGACAGAAGAGTTTGGGTTTCAAAGCAGTATGCACTTGTAAAAGTGATGGTATTCGTTATTGAAACAACGAATGACCGATAGTAATAAAACTATAATTCATTTGTAAAAAATATTATTCCTCAAAATGGGGAATTATCGATATTATTGGATAATAGCAAGAAAAAACGTTTTTTCATGAAGACCCTAAGCCAGGTGCCCGGCACGCTCGCTGCCAGGATGCCCGATGGCATCAAATACCAAGCCATGCTTCTGGCATTCCAGAGAATACACGAGCCAGGGGGATTGCTTCAGCCAAATTGCTCCGACAGGGCCGGAACTGCCCACCAACCAACGCGTCGATGGCCGGCCGGAAACAGCCGGATCATCGGCGGGAGGCTGAGGATGCCCGGGGGTTCTCAGAACACCCGGGGCAACAACCTGTAGCGAACGCGTTCCATGTAGGAGCGATATTCAGGCTCTGCGGCCAGCAGAGCCTCCTCGCGCAGGATGCGATACAGTTGCAGGTAAGTGATCACCGCATAGACCGCGAAATTGTGGAAGGAGAAGGCCGACAGCAGATAGAGCACATGACCGGCAAGGTAGCCGGCATAGATCGGATGACGCACAAGCCGGTAGGCGCCGCCCGTCATCACGCCACGATTGGCGGGAAGGATGGCAAAGGAGCGGCCCAGGGATATCTTGCCCCAGATGACGAACCAAAGCGCCAGGAACTGCAATGGTGCCGCGACATAGACGGGAACAAGCGCAATCCCTGGTTTGAGACTGATCAACGCGACGCCGAAACTGGCCGTCACCGAGACGATGACGGTAAGCAGGTTCCAGTCACGCGTTACCGGGCGCCGCGACAACAGCAGCCAGGTGAAGGTGAGTATCTCCGAAATTGCCACCAGCGCCGCGTTGAGCCGGGTGGGATCCTCCACGACCTGATACACGCCGCGATAGACGAACAGGCCAGCGCAGGCCAGCGCACAGGCGCGAAAGAAACCCTCGCGCAGGTCGATCAGCATTTCGCGTTTTCGCGCGGCGGAGAAATAGCCGCCTTCATTGTCATGCGAAAGCGCTTCACTTTTTGATGTGAGCAAGGCAGGCACCCCGTGATCCCCTCGGGGTGACCTTTGCACGCAACCATTGCCGGGCGGTTAACCGGCGGATCCGGATCACCACTATCCCATGGAAATGCCTCAAGCCGCCTCGGCCGAAGTCGCGAGCGCTCTTTGGCTTTGTGCCTGCCCGTCATCAGGCACGGTGACCATCCGCCGCGAGACCATGCACGTCCGGCTCAAGCCAGATACAGGTTTGTGAAATATCTGGCAAAATCAGGCAGTTGCGTCAGATTCTTGCCATCGGCATCGCGCAAAATGCCGGCGGCGAAAAGATAGGAGCCGATCGCGTCCATCTTGGCCGGATCCATGGTGCCGATGGCGCCATCTTTCCCGCGCAGGAAATGTCCGTCGTTCAAGGCCTTCAGCGAGGCATCTATCAGCGACGGATTGGTCAAGGCATCCTTGTTGGCCGCGATCAGCAGGGCCGCCGCCTCGCCGGCATGGTCGACGGCAAACTGATAGCCGCGCCGCGTCGCCTGGACGAAGGCCGAAGCGAGTTCCGGATTTGCCTTGAGATATGCCTCGCTCGACGAGATCAGCGTCGTGTGCTCATCGGGCACGCCATAGTCGGCATAGACGAAGCTGCGCTGTTTGACACCCTTGAGCTCGGCCTCCACCCCCTCCCAGGTCGAGACCTCGAGCGTGAAATCGACGGAACCGTTGGACAGCGCCTCGTAGGCGGAGGTTCCGAGCGTCACAGTCTCGAAATTGCCCTTGCCGCCATCATGGCGGATGATGGTCGAGATCAGCGCGTTCTCCCAGGCGCTGCCGAAACCGCCATAGGTCAGCCCGTCGAGATTCCTGGGGCTCTTGATGTCGTCGCGTGCCGCGTTGAACACCAGTCGTCCGGTTTCGGACTGCACCACGGCGTAGACAGCCTTGAGGTCTGCGCCCGCGGTCTTCTGGGTGAAAAGACTGATGGTCCCGTTGATGCCGAAATCGGCAACGCGGTTCGCGACAAGCGTCCCGGCGCCGGTATCGCTATAGGGCAGGATGTCGACCTCCAGGCCGGCCTCGCGGTAGAAACCCTTATCGCGGGCGACGAATAGCCCGATGTGATTGGTGTTGACCGTCCAGTCCAGAGCGACGGTGACCTTCCGCGTCGCCGCGAAAGAACGCGTTGCTACGGCAACCAGCGGCAGGCTGCCGGCAAGGGCGAACAGCAGGGCCTGCCGGCGCGTCAAATCAGTCATCGTCATGTCCTTTGAACGGTTGGGGGTTGAGCAGGATGTCGAGAATCTCCGCCTCGAGCGCACTGGCCAGCGGCGCGGCGGCCGCGGTCGGATCGCGCGGGCGCGGCAGCGGCACCTTGATCTCCCGCACGATGCGGGCGGGGCGCGCCGACAGCACATAGATACGATCGGACAGGTACAACGCCTCGCGCACATCATGGGTGATCAGCAGCGCCGTCCAGCGATGGTGCCGCCACATCTGTTCGAGCCAGCGTTGCAGGGCCGCGCGGGTCAGCGCGTCGAGCGCGCCGAACGGCTCGTCGAGCAGCAGCATGTCGCGTTCCTGCACCACGGTGCGCAGCAGCGCCGCGCGCTGGCGCATGCCGCCCGAGAGCTGCGCGGGAAAATGCCGCTCGAAGCCGACCAGCCCGAACTCGGCGAACAGCGGCGCGACGCGCGCGCGGGCGGCCTTGCGGCCGACGCCCTGGACTTCCAGGCCGAGCGTCGTGTTGTCGATGATGCGCCGCCACGGCATCAGCGCGTCGCGCTGCGGCATGAAGGCGAAATGCCGGCCATGGTCGTCGAGCGGCGCGCCGTCGAAGAACATCTCGCCCGCGCCATGCTCGGCGCCGGTCAGGAGTTGGAACAGCGTCGACTTGCCAGCGCCGGAGGGGCCGAGGATCGAGACGAATTCGCCGGCGCCGACGCTAAGCGAAATGTCGGCGAGCACGTCGAGCCCGCCGAACGCCTTGCGCACATGCCGCAGTTCGAGCCGGCTCATCCGCGCCGACCCTTGCCTGACGGCTCACGGCCGACGCGCTCCCAGGGCATGGCGATACGCTGCAGAAGAACCGTCAGCCCGAACAGGACGAGGGTCAGCACCGCGCTCACGGCAACGGCGGCCAGCACCAGGTCGGGGCGGAAATTGTTCTTGGCGTTCAGCATGTAAATGCCGAGCCCCTTGGCCGCTCCGGCATATTCGGCGAAGATCGCGCCGACCACGGCATAGGTGATGGAAATCCTAAGGCCGGCGAAGAAATAGGGCAGCGCCGACGGCAGCCGCGCCAGCACGAAGACGCGCCAGCGCCCTGCCCCCATGGCGCGCAGCATCTGGCCGATCTCGGCCTCGGTCGCCTCATAGCCCTGCACCAGGGCCACCAGCATGGGAAAGAAGGTGACCAGCGCCACGAGCAGGATCTTTGGGGCCAGCCCGAAGCCGAACCACAGCACCACCAGCGGCGCGATCGCCACCAGCGGCAAGGTCTGGCTGACGATGAAGACGGGGAAAAGCGCGCGCCGCAGCGGCTGGAAGAAGTCGACCAGGACCGAAAACACAAAGGCCGCGCTGAGCGAACAGGCAAAGCCGAGCAGCGTGGCGCGGATCGTGGGAATGGCGTTGTCGATCAGCGCGCCGCGATTGAGAATCGCCTGCTCGAGGACGCGCGAGGGTGCCGGCAGGATCGTCGGCTTGATGCCGGAATGGTTGGCGTAGAGTTCCCAAGTCACGAGCAGCAGCCCGACCGATATGACGGCCGGCGCGGACTTGGCCAGGAAACCCGCGACCCGACGCGGACGAGTGGATGACGATGCGAGCACGGGAAGATAACCTTGACGACGGCCGCGCGGCGGCGCGAACGGTTTCAGACAGCGGTGGGGCTGTTGGCGGAAACCGTGACGTCGAGGGTTACGTGCCCCGCACCCGGCCCGAAGCGGCAGAAGGCTTCGTTCAGCGCCGAGAAAATCGCGCCGGCATCGCCGCGCAGCTTGGTGCAGAAGTTCTTGGAGCGATCATAGACGCCGGACTGCTTCAGGAAGTCGATGCAGCCATAGATCTCGTCCATATGGTCACCGGTGCCCATGACATAGAGCGAGAACTGCGCCGCAGCCGGCTGACCGGTTGCAGTGGCACCACGCACGGCGGCAATGGCCGCTTCCTTGCGCGGGCCAAGCGGCCCGACCGGTCCGCCAAGGGCGTCGGTGCGGCAGATCGGATCGTCTGGTTCCCCCGGACACCCACGCGAAATGGCGGCCGACAGCACGCAATGCTTGCCGCTGCGCGCCGCCGCCACGAACAGGTCGCGCAGCGCCGGAAACAGCACCTCGGGCGGTCCGACCAGCAATGTCGAGATGTCGTCGGTCTCGATCCTGAGCCTGTCGCGCCAAGGATCGAGCGCGCCGAGCGCACCAAGGATAACGCCGACGAAATCGTCGGACATGGGATATAGGGAAACCTGTGCGCCTGAAAACATAGCCCGCCTCGCTCCGCTGGTATTACCCAGATCAGCTTCTAGGGTCTGTGGGCTTGCCGCCCCCGTCTCAGCCCCGACCGTACGGAGCACCCCTGTGGATGCGCGCGTTAAAGCACCATTCGATCGGTTGGGAAAGTCATTTTTTCAGCACGCAGCGCCAAAAGCGTTGCGCCAGACCCGTGCGGTGCACCGGTGTGCCAGGCGTCGAAATTTGTCGGAACCTTACTCAGACGCGGAGGTTGTCCCCAGGTCATGACGCGATGATTGCACACACAGATGGAGACAGACCATGCTCATGAAAATCCTCACGGCTTCGGCTTTCACCGTGGCGCTCGCCACCGCCGCCATGGCGCAGAGTACCAATGCAAACGGCACGGACGGGTCGGGCGGCAGCAGCAAGTCGGTCACCGTGGACCCGAGCACGCCGGCGTCGCCCGGTACGGTTGATCCCGGCGCCACCAACAGCACGACCATGTCGCCGGGCGACTTGAACTCCAACGCCGATCGCAATTGCCCGAACAACCCGCAGGGCGCGCAGTCGGACGCCAATGGCAATGCGACGGCACCGACCGTGAACGACAACAACTGCGGTAAATGACTCTGAAGCCAAGTAGCTCTGGAAAGCAAACGCCGCCGGGCAGAGGCCCGGCGGCTTATTCATATTGATCGTGCGCGGTCTTCGTCTGGCCGAAAAGCCGCATCTCCAGGCGCCCTTTCGCGGAAGGCGTGCGGGTGAACATGGCCTGCGCCTTCACCAGGCGTTTGAGCCCTCTGTTATAGGTAAGATGAAGGACCCTGCCGTCGGCAAGATCGAACTCCGCCGCGCCCCATCGCAAGATCGGAGCCTCGCCTGTTGGCGGGCCCAATCGCCTGATCTGGAACCCCAGCCTGACCTTGCGCTCACCGATCGCCAGGTAGATTCCCGGAATCAGCCCGAGCACGTGCCACAAAAGCCTGACATGGTCGATCGGCATCGCCGGCGAGACCATCATGTGCTCAGGCTCCAGCCGCGCCCAGATGAAATCCCCCGCCGGCTGCGGAACCCCTGGCAACAGCCCTTTGCAATAGGCCGGCACCCCTTCGCTCACCAGCATGCGCATCGCGGCCGCGGCGCTGGCGATCAGCACTTGTTTCGACACCCAGTCGGCTTCGCCGAACGGCACTTGCCCAAGAATGTCGCCGTCATCGAAACCGGCGGACATTCTGTGCAACGTCACCCCGCCATGAACGGCATGCTGGCCATCGACCGCCAGGCGATGGAACGGATTAGGTCCGCGATAATGCGGGAGCAACGCCGGATGGAGGTTGACGCCACCCTTCGGAAAGCCCCCAAGCAGGCTTTGTGGAATGAGGGTCGGGAAGGCATAGCAGACCAGCACGTCGGCATTGATCCCGGACAGCTGTCCTCCAAGTCCTTGCCAGTCGTAAGGGCGGCCGAACTCGATCAGCTTGACGTCCGCATTGCCGACAAAACGCCTGAGCAGAAGCTTGCGCTGCAGTCGCCGCCGGGAATTGCCGATGCTGAAGCCGGTGGGGCGGCGCGGAAAGCCGAGCACGATGATCATGCCAATACGGTTCCCCGCCTCAAGCCAGCCGGCCAGCAGCGGTCCGGTGTATTCAGAGATTTCCAGGACAAAAGCAGCGGTAATCGGTGCTATCTGAAAACTGACCTTCAGCTTGAGTGTCGACAGGCTGGACCGGGAGCGTAGCCCCCGGCCCGTCAGGTTTTATGAAACAGCCTTTTCGCGAACCGGCAGCTTCCAGCCCGGCCTGACGAAATGGCAGGTATAGCCGTTGGGATATTTCTCCAGATAATCCTGATGCTCGGGCTCGGCCTCCCAGAAGGGACCGGCCGGCGCGACCTCCGTGACGACCTTGCCGGGCCAGAGACCTGAGGCGTCGACCTCGGCAATGGTGTCTTCGGCCACGCGCTTCTGCTCGTCGCTGGTGTAGTAGATCGCCGAGCGATAGCTCAAGCCGACATCGTTGCCCTGGCGGTTGCGTGTGGTCGGGTCATGTATCTGGAAGAAGAATTCCAAAAGGTCACGGTAGCTGATCCGGGCCGGGTCGAAAGTGATCTCGATGGCCTCGGCATGGGTGCCGTGATTGCGATAGGTGGCATTGGGCACATCGCCGCCGCTGTAGCCGACACCGGTGGACAGAACCCCCGGGAAGCGCCGGATCAGATCCTGCATGCCCCAGAAACAGCCGCCGGCAAGCACTGCACGTTCGCTCGAAGTCGCCATGTCACGTCTCCCGAAAAGCAATTCCAGCTGGCGCTCTGCGCCGGGAATTGCGCTGACAAAATTGGATTTCCCCATAAATGGGCATTGTTGCCTGTTTCGTCCAGCCACCCGAGGCGGCGGCGGGCGTTCAGGCCTGCATCAAGCGTCTTGCGTGAAACGTGAGTCGCTCTAGTCCCGCGGGTGCCGGGTCTGGCTGTCGAGCGCCACCGGCAGATGCCGCGTGCCCGGCGGAATGACGGCAAAGCTGACCAGAACCGGCGCCGCCTTGAGCGACCAGTTGAAAGGAACCGTCTTGACTGGGAGGTCGCCTACCCAGGCTCGCAGTTGCGGGGGCACCTCGCGGCCGCTCCAGATCATCAGCATGCCATGGTCGTACAAGCGCTGCCTTGTGATCCAGGGCGCGAAACGCATGTTGAGGTCGGTGAAGATCGACGGTTTGTCATAGGCATTGAGGCCCGCCAGCATGGCCAGGTTTGTATCGCCGCCGACAATGTCGAGCCGTCCGGGCACCGCAGCGCGCCACACCGCTTCAGCCTCTTGCGAGATTGGCCGCGCCGGCCAACAGACGGCATCCATGCGGCCCTTGAGATTGCAGCCCGTCCAGCGCAGCGCCGCATAGGCGCTTGAAACGGCGACGATGCAGACAAATGCGCAGACGACGAGTTTTCGCATCTCGGCGACACCGAGCCGGTGGCCGAAGAAGGCAAGCACGACGACACCGACGAGATTGTACATGGGGGCGCCCCAGGCCTCGCCGGTACCGGTGAACAAGGACGCCACCATGATCAGGATCGCGGGCCCAAGCCCCATCCAAACGAGGTAGACAAGGATGCCGCGTTCGACAGGGGCTTCGGGAGCCGGAGAGCGCCGCAGCAGCCCCGATATCGCCAGCACGACGAAAAAGCCGGCGAGCCCGGCCATCTGCACGCCGATATAGTAGAGACGCGCGCGGTGCGCGCTCACCCATTGGTCGCGATCCGCGAAATAGGTCAGCGGCAGGAAATCGATGCGGTAGAGTTCGATGGCCAGTGGCGCAGCAACGGCGAGAAAGATGGCAAGGCCGAGCCACGGCCAGGGTGTCGCCAGCCGGCTGCGCGCGCGGGCGTCGGCCAGAAGCCAGAGAGCGCCGAAGGCAAGCAGCAGGCCCGTCGAGAATTTCGCATAGAGCCCGACGCCCGAAACCAGCCCGAGCGCCAGCCACCAGCCCGGACCGCCGCCGCGGCCGGCGCGCCAGAGCAGCCAGCATATGGCTGCCCAGAACGGCATCTGAGCATAGTCATGATTGAATTGCACCGCCGGCCAGCCGAAAAAATAGATCGACGGCATGAAGAGAACAGCGGCAAGCGCCCGGCGTGGGCCGAGCATGTCGCGTGCCAGAAGATAAACGAGGACGAAGGTCGTCGAGATCGTGAGCTGGGACAGCAGGTATTGCGGCCAGCGGAAGGAGCCTGTCAAGAGATGACTGGTTTCGAGCAGCCAACCGGGAAGTTGCGGGTGCTTGTAGGTCAGCAGCACCCATTCGCGGCCCCACATGAAGCCCTCCACGACATCGCCGGGAGGTGCGGGATTGATAAGGGCGGGCGCCAGCGTCCAGCACACGATCTGCGCCAGGCACAGCAGCGCCAGCAAACGCCAGGGGTGACGAAGCAGGCTCGACCAGGCCGACGACGAATCCGAACCCGCGGCAGGCAAACCTGCCGGCACCCAACGATCCATGGAGTTATCTATTCCCGCCATGCGGCGCTTAAATCATATCGTCCGGTTTTCCGAACAGCCCCAAAAGCCGAAGTTTACAAAAAAGTATATTTGCGCGCCATTGCATAACCAAGATTGGGCGGGAATTTCGCGCCGCGTTTCCCTCCCAAGGCAAAACTGGCGGCAAAATCCGGTTGGCCTGAACATCTCCGGACACCCCGATGCGTCACCAGCACGCCGTCATCCACCATCGCGCCCTCGACTTCTGGCTGGCACGCGCCGCAGTGCTCGTCATCATCTGCCTGCAGCTTCTGGTCATCAACGATCTCTCCTTCGGTCCCCGCTGGCTGGCGCCGGCGATCGAGGCGGCGCTGCTGGTGCCGCTATCCGTCGCGACGGCCTGGACGCAGGTCGCCACCCAGAAGGCTTTCGAGGAAGAGCACTGGCATCTGGTCGGTCGCTTTCGCGTCATGATCCGCAGGACGGCGCTGGTGATGACCGGCGTCGTCAGCATCATGAACTGCGGTTCGCTGGTGTTCCTGGTGCGCGCCCTGCTCGCGGGTCATGCCGGCTCGAGCGGCCAGACCCTGCTGGTCGACGCGCTCAACATCTGGGTCACCAATGTCATCGTTTTCGCCCTCTGGTTCTGGAGCACCGACCGCGGCGGACCGCCGACCTGCGGGCTCGTCAAGCGCGCCCAGGCCGATTTCCTGTTTCCTCAGATGACGCTCAACGACCGCGAGATCCGCGACTGGCTGCCCGGCTTCGTCGACTATGTCTTCCTCGCCTTCACCAATGCGACGGCGTTCTCGCCGACAGACACCATGCCGCTCTCGCAGCGCGCCAAGCTTCTGATGATGGCGGAAGCGATGATTTCCCTGCTGACGATCGCGCTGGTCGCGGCCCGGGCCGTCAACATCCTGGCGTAGGACGAACCGTCCGGGGCCTTGCCAAGCCGCCCCGTTGACGCAAAGTTGCTGCAACCGGATGGCTGGACGCTTGGGGGCAAGTGGAAACGGACGTTGCGATCGTCGGCGGCGGCATTGCCGGCCTCTATGCCGCCTGGCGGCTTGCCGGCGCCGGAGGCAGGCGGATAAAACTGTTCGAGGCATCCGGACGGCTCGGAGGTCGCATCCACACGCTTCATCCCGCGCCGGGCCTGACGGTCGAACTCGGTGCGCAGTCGATCCGTAACGACCATCCTCTCCTCATTCGGCTGTTGCGGGATCTGGGCATTGCAACGTCAGCCGAACAGGACGACGGCGGGGGGCTGGTGCATCTGCGTGGCCGAACCCGATCGCAGGCCGAGATCCGCAAGGCGCGGCTGCGCCGCCCCTTCGCCTATGATGTTCCCGTCGGCTTGCAGCGCGGCGGCCCGGGCCGGCTGCTGAGAGAGGCTCTGCGCAGGGCGGCGAAGATCGATGCCCTCGCGGTCGAGCTTGGACCTCGTCTCTCGCAACTGATGAGCGATGAGGAAATGGCCTATCTGTCGGATCGTTCCGGTTACGGTTTCTGGGCATCGCCGGCTAATGCCGACGCGGTGCTCGACTGGGCCGAACACAGTCTCTTCAAGGGCGCGCACCAACTGTTCGAGGTGCCCTCCGGCATGTCCAGCGTGACCGACGCGCTGTCGACCGACGCACGCGACAAAGGCGTCGAGTTCGCCACCGGTTGCCCCCTCCTCGACCTGGCCGTGGATCCCGGCGGCTCTGTCACGCTGGGCTTTGGCCCCCGCCGGCCGCCGGTCAGGGCCGCGAGCGTGATCTTGGCGCTTCCCAAGGCCGCCATCGCCGGTATTGGTGGCTTTAACCAGATCAACACGGTCCGCTTATTGCTTGCCGCCGTCGATGCCTGGCCCGTGGTGACTTCGGCCGTCCTCTACCCCGATTGCTGGTGGACACCGGCCGGATTCCGCACGGCGATCGCCGTGACCGACCTGCCGCTCGGCATGGTCAGGCATTTCGGCGCCGAGGACTGGCGCCAACACCGCGGCGTGGGTGCGCTCGCCATGTTCGCCGACGGCGCACGTGGCGCCTTCTGGCGCGGGCGATCGCTGCCGGATGGCGCGTGGCTGGCGCCGGACCATCCCGCCATGGCCGAAATCCAGCGCATGGTCGAGGCGATCTACCGCCCTAAGCTCCGACACGCGGTTCCAGTTCCCGTGCAGGCCATGATCCGCGACTGGGCCGCCGCCCCGTTCGGTGGCGCCTTCCATCTGTGGGCGGCGCGCAGCAAGCCCGATGAGGCCCGCGCGCTCGCCCTGCGACCGGTTGCCGATGCGCCCGTTCATATCTGTGGCGAGGCATGGTCCCCCAGGCAGGCATGGATCGAGGGCGCGCTGGAAACAACCGAAAGCGTGCTGCATCGCTATTTCCGGATGCCTGGACTGCTTCAGCGGAACGGATAGTCAAAAACGGCTGCCGGCCAAAACAAAAGGCCCGCCACCCGATTGGGCGGCGGGCCTTTTCGCGATGAGACGGATGAGATTTCAGGCCCTCGACCTGATATCGTCTGTCAGGCGCTGCTCGTCCCGGAAACAGCGATCGCCGCGACGATAGCGGAAAGCTTTTCACGGCGAAGCAGTATCGGTTTTTCGTAGGTTTTCCTGGTCATGATCCCCTGTCCAATGTCGAAGGCCAAGCCCCCCTGTCGCCGCCAGAACACTGTGTGCATTGCCATGCCGGCGATGATTCCGAGACACGCAGGATCGGCCTGGTTCGTCAAACCGGCCTGCGGCGAATGGCACGAATTGCCCGCTCCTGTCCGCACTTGCCCGCGCACATGCTCCGGTTCGAACCGACGCAAGCCATTCCGGTGCACTTGGCGCGGCCCGATACGAATCGGCACACAGCGGGCCCTGGCGTCGCGCTTCGACCCCAAACGCGAAATAGCCCGCCCGGCGAACCGGAGCGGGCTATTTGGGATGGCTGGACCTAGTGACGCTTGCCGAGCTTGTAGCTGTTGCCACCCGCAAGGTTGATGCCGATACCGCTCAGGACACCGCCGACAAGGCTTGTCTTGTTGCCGCTGAGAATACCTTCGACGAGGTTGCCGCTCAGGATGTTGTTGCCGTTGAGCAGATTGTTGAGCACGCCGATCTTGCCAAGATCGATCGTCGGCGAGATGTTGATGAGGCTGCCGGAATTGCCTCCCCAGCCGCCGGACCCGGCCTGAGCCACGCCAACGGACGATGCGATTGCAGCAGCGGCGAAAATAACAGTGAACTTGTTCATGAAAGCTACTCCCGTTTGATTGATGGAGATGGCTTCCGTCTTCTGTGGTCTACCTCTTTCTTAACAATATATGAACGGATCAATCGCTCAAGTACTTATCGAAGTTCGGCCCGATAATCAAAAATTAACAATAATGATTATGCATAACCGACATGATTAACTTGGCGGCGCCGCAGCGCGGAAACATGGCAAGCGGCGCGGGGTTCAACCAGCACCAAGGTCGCGTTCGAAAACCACCTGATCGCGCAGCGGAATCCCGTCCACGAGCAGCCCGTCGGGATAGCCGGTCGCAGGCCCGAAAGCATCGGGGACGATGCGCGACATTCGAAAGCCTTGTCTCTGGTAAAATCGCAGATTGCCGATGTCGGCCGTGGCTGTGGACACGATCAACCGCCCCGCGCTGCGCGCCCGGCAACGAGCGACCACAGCCGCGACAAGGGCCTTGCCCACTCCCTCGCCTTGCCGTGCCGGAATGACCGCAAGGCTCTTCAATTCCAGGCAGTCGGCATCGTCGGTGGGCGTGATCTGCGCATGGCCGATTATCTGATCGCCGTCGCGAGCGACCAGCACCTCACCTTCTCCTACATAGGTGGAAATTTGCGTGGGAGAATCGTCGGCAAGGGCAAACAGCGGCAGCAACGCGCGCCGGTCCCCTTCGTATTTTTCAATCTGCATCCGCAAGCCTGAATCAATGCCGCCGGCAGCCCCGGCGGCTGGGGTCGCGATATAGCAGCCGCCGGTCCGAGGCTACAAATGCAAAGCCAATCCCGCCGAGGCGGATACTCCATCAGTCGTCCGCCGCGGACCGGAATCTACGGACCGCCGCCTCGAACAGGATGTCTGAAATCCACATCGCGCAGACGCCTATGAGAAAGGCCGCCGCCAATGTCGTCGTGTCGTCTTCAGCCAGCGGCAGGCCGGTGGCGCGGGCGTACCGCACCACGGGCAATGTCAGATAGGCTGCGGCAAGCGCGCCGCAGATCGGCGAGGCCACCATCTCGCGCAGCTTGTAACGGTGGCGCGAGAGCGCGCGCAGCACGCCGCCGGCCAGCCCCGCCGCAACGACAGGGCCCTTGATGCCGAGCAGATCGAACAGGTCATGCATCGTAGCACCTCCAGGCGGCGGCAAGGCCGGATGAATGCGGCGGGTCCAGGAATAAGACGCCGGTCATGGCTTCCATCCGCACAGTTTCGCGCCCTTGAGGTTGTGCGCCAGCAGCGCCTTGACCTCGACGTCGGAGAGCGCGTCCACCGTGCCTGCCGACAGGCGCAGCGGGCTCGACACCGCGCAGAACCCGCCCTTGGCGGCCACGCAGCCTGTCAGCGCGACCGCGATCGCGGCGAGCATCAATCCCTTGCCCATGATTTGAGCTCCTTTCGTGCGGCGGCGGGTGGCAGCGCGCCGATGTCGTTCTGGATCTGGCTGGCGATGTCACGCGCTGCGGCCTCCGCGGCGGCCTGCCTGGTACGCTCGGCGCGTTCGCCGGCAAGCCGCTGGCGCAGCCCCCAGCCGAGTGCCACCACGATGGCGGCGCCGACACCCAGGACCGTCGGATTGTCGAGCAGGAGGGACAGGAGAGCGCTCATCGGTTCGGCTCGTCCTTGACCAGGTAGCCGATGGCGAAGACGGCGATTGGCAGAAGCGTCGCCCATGTCTCGGCATCGTACCAGGAAGGCCAGAGATTGCGCACGAAGACGCCTGAAATGGAGACAGCGGCGGCGGCGACCGTCGCTGCCGTAAGCTTGTTGGTTGGACGGATGGTCGGCTGTGAGATGGCCATGGTCAGAAGATCCCTTGCAAGGCGGCTGCGATGTGATGCCAGGCGGCGTAGGCGGCAAGCAGGCAGGCGGCGATGAGACCGCCGGCCTTTGCCGCGACCGCGATCCCTGAATTCTGAGATGCTGGCGGCACGCGCTCGGCCGACGGTGTGTTACCGGCCGATGTGCTCTGAGACGGCTTCGCTCCGACCGCCGGTGCCGCATTTGGCGGCTGCGCCGGTGCGGACGTGGTAAGCTGAGCCGACATCAGCAAGGCCTGCGCGCGCACCGATTTGACGCGGTCGGACCAGCCTCGGCCGAATGTCGGCCAGGTCGCCAGGCGCCGCAGGAACGCCAGCCGCGCGTCGCAGAGCTGGTCGATGACGACGCCGGCCGGCCTTGCCCTGGTCGCGCCGATTGTCGTCGGCCCGATGCGGCCGTCCTGAGTGACGCCGATAGTCGCCTGCAGGTACTTCGCCGCCCTGCCCGGGCCGCTGTTGACGGCGAAATCGAAGACGGCATAGTCGACGCCGTCGGGCAGTTCGGCGCCTGCCACGGCGTCCCAGTAGAACCGCCGGTAGACGGTCGCGACCTGCTCATCGCTGATCTCGCGCAGGTCGGCCCTGGTCGCATCGGCCTTCACGTATCGGCGGAAATTGGCGAGCGTGACGCCCTTCATCGTGGCGCCGCCGGGATCGGCCGGATTGTCCGACCAGCCCCCTTCTGACTTGAGAACGAGCGAAAGCGCCCGCGCGAAATTGCGGTCCATGGGTATTCCTTTCGGACAAATGTTTGGTGAAAAGTCAGCCCATGGGGATGACATCGAAATTCGCGGTCAAAGTGACGGACGGCTGGTCGCTACGCGAGCGCGGGGAGGTCAGTCATCCAATTTCCACATGCGGCGAAACTGGCGGCAAAGGACCACTTCAGTCTCAGCGCATTCTGGCCAGCGGCAGAGGGCGCTTGGTGTCTGGCTGTTGGTGACACAGCAAGCAAGCGGCAGGACAGAGGAGTTCGTGGCGGCGTAGACAGTCCGTCGCTGAGCCGGGATTTCATTCGGTGGATGCCCCAACATCACTCCTTGGCACTGACTGCACTGGCGACGAACCGAAATATGGCCGATGGGAGCACAGTTGACACAGCAACTAAGCCGGAGAAATCGCGGCTGCGGATGGAACCCACAGCCTGAGATGCCAGATACCTCAGGAATAATTTGGGGGGTACTTTGTCGACCCACCCTTTCGTTACGCTGATGCACGCCGCATGGTGTCGGTGCGCGGTGCCGTTGGTCCAATCAACGCTTATGAGCGGTTCCTCGACTGGAAGCGATAGTTTCGCCGCCTCATACAGTCTGACGAAATAATCCCAATCTTGATGCCTTTTTAGTGCTGCATCCCACTGGACGCTTGCAAACAGCGAACGCTTCACGATCATGGAACACGTCGTCGTTGACCCGCCTCGAAGGATGTATTCCTGAACGGTTTTATGCCTGTTCACAGGGTAAGCTAGGCAAACGCGCCGGTCTCCATCCGCCCTGAAATATTCATATGAGCCATAGATGAATTCCGCATCCTGATGGGCGGAAATGAGATTGTTCGCGACTTCAGCATATCTTGGCAGCCATGTGTCGTCAGAATCAAGAAACGCGATCCATCCAGTGGTTGTCTCAAAAGCGCCGCGATTGCGCGCCTCGTTGGCCGTCCTTGCACTTTGGAAGTCAAATAAAACAACATCATCTCTTTCTATATCGTCGAGATGGCATTTAGTTTCAGCAAGAGAAATTCCGTTGTTACAAACAACAACAATCGCGGATGCCGGCAATGTCTGATCCTTGATCGACTGGATAGCTTTCGCCAGATTGTGTGCTTTTTTCCCGTGAGGGATAACAACTGAATAATTCATGGCCAACTTAATTTTTTTAATGGTCGCGCTTGCCTTGGGTCGTTTACTATATCAAATTGGACAATGGAAGTAGAGAGATGCCTCCCTAGAGGACAAAGACGACATGAGAGTAGCTAATGTGATCCCTGGCCTTGGCGTCGGCGGGGCAGAGGTCGCACTGGCCAATCTGATCGCGGCCACGCGGGGCTCAACCCAACATCTTGTGCTGTCGCTTGGTCAGAACGGTGCGCTTGCCGACAGACTCCGCGATGCAGGGGCGAATGTTGTGGAGGTGCCCCAAAGTCGGCCAGATAAGGCTATACGGGTGCTGCGAGCCT
The DNA here is from genome assembly GCF_017306585.1 of Mesorhizobium sp. GTDB lineage: Bacteria > Pseudomonadota > Alphaproteobacteria > Rhizobiales > Rhizobiaceae > Mesorhizobium. The sequence goes on from NZ_JAFKIC010000175.1 coordinate 24,087, forward strand.
TCGTCCCTGACGTCCTTGTCGGCCAGATGTACCAAGGCTGCGTGGCTACCGCGATGTTTCGACCATTCCTACGCGGCCGGCCGCTGCTGGTCTGGAGCATCCATCACTCCATCGACAATATCGCCGACGAAAAGCCTGTAACGCGGGCTACTATCCGTCTGAGTTCCATGTTGTCTAGCCGACCAGAGAAAATCCACTACGTTTCCCACAGGTCTGCACTCCAACACGAAAATCTAGGCTTCCCTTCTTCCAAGACGATCGTCATCCCAAATGGTTGCGACCTGGCGCTCTTCCGGTTTGACAGTTCCGCCCGGCTGCGAATGCGCGCAGCTCTCGGGTTCAATGCTGATGACTTCGTGTTTGGTCACATTGGCCGGGTCCGCCCTATGAAAGACCATGACAGCCTGATTGCTGCGTTGACCCTGGCTTATGAGAAAAATCCGAAGGTGGCGGCAGTGCTCTGCGGACTCGGAACCGAGACCCTGAACGTTCCGAGCTTGATCCGAGATCGCGTGCGGTTGCTGGGCGTCCGTTCCGACATTCCTGAAATCATCAGCGCTTGCGATGCTGGCGTCCTCTCATCCGCCTTTGGCGAAGCGCTGCCCAATGTGCTGGCTGAGTTTCAGGGTTGTGAAAGGATATGTACAACGACAGACGTGGGTGACGCAGCGATTATGGTTGGCAATCCCGATCGGGTCGTCCAGCCGCGCAACCCGATCCAACTCGCCGACGATATTCTGAATATTTCACTCATGCGCGAGGATGAACTCTTGGCGCACGGGCGTGCGGCGAGAATGGCTGTCCTCGATAAGTACGAGATTAACTCCATCTCCGAGAGAATGCGTGGGCTTTGGAGCGGGAGCGCCCCAGCAGGAACGACCGCTCAGATGTCGGAAGCTTCGCCAAACTCGGCGCATTGTCCGCGCAGGGCTCCGTAGGCCTGCCTTGCGATCGCATCTGCGCCGTCCGAAAGATCGGCCACAAATGAGATTTCACGCTCCCAAACAAAGCTCTTTCCGGCCTCAAAGGCTTCCTGGGACAGGAACCCGCGAAACCGGGCAGCGCTCTGTGCATGCTTGCTGACCGTATCGAAATTGTTGAGCCGCACGTAGAGTTCGCGCGTCTCGCCGAAGCTCGTTTCCAGAATTGCCTTAAGGGCCATGGTGTTTTCCTTCCTTATGCGGCAATCGCGCCGCCCGTCTTGATGACAGCAGTGCTGCCGATGACGCCGGCCGTGGTGCAGACATGGAACATATTGCCCCCGGCGGCGACGTTGAAATCTTCGAACCAGTCGCCTCGCTCCACAGTGCCGCTTGTCGGGGCGCCCTGCGTGCCGACACGCTTCCTGAAATTCGTGGTCACAAGGCTCGAAACGCTGCGCCCCATGTTCCAGCCGTTGATCAGATATGCCTGGCCGGCACCGGCGGGGTGATCGATATCCGAGACGTAAAGTCCAACCGATCTCTGCGTGGAATTCGGCCACCAGCCCCAGAGACCAGCCTGTCCGTCTCCGGCAAGCGATCTCTTGAACGCGAAAACGCTGCTACCGCCTAGACGGCTGCCATTGATCGAAAGGGCATAGGTACTTCTGGCGACGGAAACCGTGTAGCGGGTCGACCCGTAGGTGCGCCCGACCGTCAATCCCGAGACCGAAAGGCCAGAAGTATTGTGGGATACGATACAGGAGCCCCCCCACTTGGAGACGTCCAATGACGTGAAATTTCCGCCAACACCCAGCGTTCTTTCCGCCAGCGTGCAGAGCCCAGACTCGACGTAGCAGCCAAGGATGGCCGTACAGGCGTTGAGCGCCACGACCATGAAGTCCGCCGCACCAGATGAGTGGCAAGCGGTGAATGTCGACCCCAGAAAAGACGCATCGATATAGTTGTAGTGGGTCGAACTGCTCGCCATGACCCCATGGATTTCGCAGGCATTGGCATCACTGCCCTTCAACACGATGGAGTTGCGGCACCCAATGATCGAGGCGTAAGCGATGGAACTACAATTGGCGTTGGCCGCCACCCCCCAACTGTTAAAGGCTGATGAGCCACCAAGGATGAAGATACCCGTTCCGCCGAAACCATCGATGGATAGCCCGTTACGCGTAACCAGCCGGGTTAGAGCAACAACCGCGCAGTCGTAGTGTTCGACAACGGCATTCGTCACGGCCGTACCAGCGACGTCGTTCAGCGTCAATGTGGTCGTCCCGCCACCGGCATTTACGACAGCCCTAAGATCATCCCAATAGGTGATGGCCCCATTCGCCACCGTGTTCGCGGCGGGCCTGCTCATCGTGCAAACACCGTCGGACGTTGCGCTGACGACGTAGGTTCCAACCGGAAAACCGGCGCCAGCGACATCTATAGTCATGCCTGGCACAAGACCGACCCGGGTAGCAGCCGCAGCCCCCGACGCCGAAGCCGGCTTCCACGTCGTCATGAGGTTGCTGCCTGCTTCCGTCGTGGCAGTCGCATATTCCTGGTCTGCGAAGGCGTGCGAAAGGCCCGCGCCTCTCACGACCACTACCTGTCCGGTTTCAAAATCCGCCACGCTTGCAAGGGTCAGCGTCCGGGAAGCAAGATTGATAGAGCCGGTCGTCGAGGTGGCATTCTTTCCGGCCGCCTTGATCTCCACATCCGAAAAGCCTCCTCCTGATGATCGAGAATTCGGAAACAAAGAACCGGCCGCGCCGCTCTGATAGATAAAGGCAGTCTTCCCCGCCGGCACAACAATGACCGACGGTTTAGCGTTCAGGCCGCTATTACCGTCTCCATGAAAAATGACGTTCGTTTCGAGGACGTGGGTCCCCGACTTGTAGTACTGACCGGAGACATAGACGCGCCCTCCGTTCGCTCCAAGGAAGCGGATGGCATCAGTAAAGGCCTGCTGGTTGTCCGTGCCTGTCGTACCGTTCCAGTCGGCCTTTGCGCCGAAGCTGCGGATATCAACACTCGGTCCCCGGACCATTTCCCACCAAGCACCGTCAGCAGACTGCACCTTGCCGGCATGAGTGGGCTCCGAAACGACACGTTTGTAGAGCGCGTTGCCACCATCACCCACCGCCGCGTAGCCATTGGTCCGAAAAGCAGAGATACCAACGGGTATGGTCAGGCCGGGCACGCCTGAGCGGGTCGAGTAGATCGGCACGTTCCCTTGGCTGACCGCATCCGAAGCGTAGCCGGCGGCGATGGCTTCGGAGTTTGCAGCGTTCGTCGCGCTGGTGCTGGAAGCTGACGCCGCCCCGGAGGCGGCTGTGGCCGATGTGCCGGCATTGTTTGCGGATGTCGCAGCACTCGACGCCGATCCAGACGCGGCGGTGGCGCTGTTCCCCGCGTTCGTCGCGCTGTTCGAAGCGGCGCTGGCGGAATTTGAAGCTGCTGTGGCCGAATTGTTGGCGTTCGTCGCAGAGGTCTCGGCATTGGTTGCGGATGTTGCAGCATCCGAAGCGGAGCCTGCGGCAGCGGAGGCGCTTGATCCCGCAGTTGTCGAGGCCGCCTGAGCATCATTGATCGCGCTGTCCGAGATGTAGAAGGAGATGCCAATCACCGAAGTCCCGATCACCGGGTCGAGCGTGCTGAAGACAAAGGTCTTGCCGGCATTGGTCGAGCCCTCGGCGACGTGAACCGTCGTGCCCTTCTGCATCGTGCGCGACGTTCGCGCGTCGGCCGCCCGATACCATCGCCCCTCGCTCGCCGTATAAATTCCGTTCAGCCTGGCGTCGTCCTGATCCTTGACCAGCACGCGCTCGCCGATGGCGGTCCGGACTCCATCGATGGATTTGAGACCCTCTATCCAGGCGATGTCATCGACAATGACGGTATCGAGGCTGGCGGTGGTCGCCAGGCGCACGGGTTCGCGCTCGCCGGTCAAAAGGCGCACGGCGGCGGTTGCAGGTCGGGCCATGAGGCTTCTCCGTGAAAAAGCCCGCGAAAGCGGGGCGTGAATATTGCTGATGACCTGGCTGATCCAAGCCATCGTGCCCGCCGACCCCTCCCAGAAATAGTCAACCGCAAGATGTTGACTTGGTGGTGGGCCGCGTTGTTTCAGTATCTTCTGAAACAGCGGGATCTTGACCGATGGCAGTGCGCGTTAAATTGCCGGGTGGCACCCTGAAGATGAAATTCTACAGGGAATTGCGTAGCCCGGAACGGCAACGGCGGGTTCCCGTCATGAAAATGGGCTCGTTATATTTGATCTGGTGGTCGAATAACCGTCGCCCGCAGAGCAGCGGCCCCGATAGCGGACGGCAAAGCAGCTTGCGCTAGCATCGCGCGACCGACCTGACGGTTTCGGGGCGTGCAACTCCCCTCGGCAATTTTGTCCAACAGAGTCAGCCATGCCTTCAGCACTGGATCGCAGATGGCAGACGACGGATTGGCCTTGGTCAAGTGCACCAGCACATCCGAGCGTGGTCCGGATCGGGCGGATGTCCGACCCGCCGCCTTCGGAATCGAGCACGAGAACAAGCTCCCCGCGAAATTGCGGTCCATGAGTTTTCCTTTCAAATGATGTTTGGATAGCGCCGACAGGAGGGCCGGCCTTGACCATGAAATCGAGGGCGACCGGTTCAGCCTGACCACCTGCGTAAGGATGTGGTCGCCTCAGCCGGCGAAATCCTGACCTATGACAGGGGCAGCCTGAAGAAAGTTGCGGGGTGGTGGAAACTGCTTGCCGAGAGCCTCGATGCAGCGCTGGTATAGAACGCGCTCAGGAAGCCCAATTAGACCCAGACCAGCAGTTCGCCGAAGTATGATTTCGAAGTAGAGGGGGCGTGCGATAGAGGCGATTTGCCGATCAGCATATTTTGTGTAGAGTTGACCCCAGCAGATATTTTCAAGCCCATATTTTAGCAATCAGTGATGTTATGGTTGAACAAAAGCAGCGATTGAGTGATGAAGCGATAGAAGCCATGTTTGAGGCACAGACGGCTATTATCGCCCCTCTGATCGAAGAGTTGGAAAGGTCTGGGCGCCTTGAGGAAAAACGCCTTCCTCTACAAGGTGGGCAACTTGATAGGCGGTTATGCTGACAGCCGGAAATACCTAAAGCGCGAATCCCATCAGTCGGCTTCAAAGCATTCTCGAAATGAAGGCCAACCCGATCATCGGGCGCTAGACCTTCTGCCCTGCCAAGGCGGCCGCAACAGCAGCGTCGATGAGAGACTGCGTTTCGGCCTTCCGCGCGGCTGAGACCTCCTCGGCTGCCTGGTCTTGCGCTGCTTGCGCTGCCGACCGCTGACGGGCCAATTCTTCCTCTTCGGCGATGCGGGCCAACCTCTTAGCTTCGGCCGCGTCGCACCATGCCTTGGCGTTTGCCGCGATGGTCGGGTTTTCGCGGTGATGCTCGACCGCAGATGCGATAAAGTCGGCGAGATCATCACCGTTCTTGACTTCGAAACTCATTGTGCCGAGCAGCACGCTGTTCTGCCAACGGACCATGGCCGCAACGTCCTCGCAGTCCGGTAGAATGGTTAGGCGGTGGGGCTCGATTCCGCCAAGGCTGTTGCCATCGTCATCCACCAACCCTTTAGCATAGCGGAGACTTGCCGAGCCATCAAAGCCCAGCGTGATGTCTTGGAATACGGCTACCTTGCTGACCACAGTGGGCCTCCTTTTGGTTTAGATGGTGAAGTATTGGCCAGAGGCCCGAATGGTGGCAGAGGTATCCATCGCCACACCACCAGTGCCAGACCCGGAAGACACGTTCTCAACTTGGATGATGGTGGTGTTGGCTGGGAGGAAAGCTTGCAGTGTTCCAGTGAAGGATAAGTTGCTTGAGTAGATAGCTGGCACCACGCCCGTTGCAGCGCTGGTGAAGGGAAAGTTGACAAGGGAGATAGAGCCTGTGCCGGTGTGAGCCGTCCAAACCACATTGACCGAGTAGCAGACCAGGTTCCCGATCTTGGTGTATTTGCCGGTTTGTGCCAAGTAAGTCCCGGTGCCCGCGTTGGTCATCCCCGCCACGGCAGGCGTAAACGTGCCCTCCTCATAATCATCCAGCGTGTTGGCGTTCGAACTCGGGTTATCCGTTATCGGGAACGCTATCTGCCCTCCCGTAAGATTGATTGTGTCAATCGTCGGCGTGGAAATCGTCGGCGACGTGCCGAACACAACCGAGCCGCTACCGGTTTCGTTGGTCAGTGCGGCCGCCAATTGCGCACTTGTGCCCCCCGCCAAGAACGCCGCCATGTTCGCGGCAAGACCAGAGATGCCGGTGCTGACAGGCAAGCCGGTCAAGTTGGCCGCCGACCCAGATGACGGCGTGCCGAGTGCACCGCCAGAGGTCAAAAGGCTGGAAAGCAGCGTGCCACCATCCTGAATGAGTTTGCCGGTAGTGCCGCTGAACGTCGCGACGCGGCCCGACACGGACGCGGCAGGGCCTGTTACAACATCGGCGGCTTTTACACCGCTGTCCTTTCCCAGTTTGCCGGTGGTGCCGTTGAAGCTGACCAAGTTGTCCGCGGTCGACGACGCCGGGCCCGCAATCAAGTCAGAAGCCTTGATGCCGCTATCTTTGGCAATTTTGCCTGTAGTGCCGCTGAACGTCGCGATGTTGTCCGCGACGGATGTGGCCGGCCCTACGATCAAGTCGCTCGCCTTGATGCCGCTATCCTTGACAATTTTGCCCGTGGTGCCGTTGAAGGTAGCGATGCTGTCCGCCACGGATGAAGCTGGCCCGACAATCAAGTCGCTCGCCTTGACCCCGCTGTCCTTCGCCACCTTTCCGCTAGTTCCACTAAAAGTCGCGATGTTGTCGGCGACGGCCGACGGGGGGCCGGCGATCAGTTCGCTGGCTTTGACGCCGCTGTCCTTTCCGGCCTTGCCGGTCGTGCCTGCGAAGGTGACGATGTTGTCCGTTTACGCGCGATCGCGTCGTTGAGATCGGTCTCGAGCAGGGCGATGGCGGCGGCGAAATCGGCGGCCGTCCGCGCCCTGCCGAGCTGTTCGGCATGGTGAGATGTCATGGGGAGTGTCCTTGTGGGTGGATATGAAGCGCGGCGCGTACAACCGCCGATCTCCCCCCTTGTGGGGGAGATGGCCGGCAGGCCAGAGGGGGGCGCGAAGGATCGCGGCCTTGCCTGAGTTGCGTTCAGG
>NZ_JAFKIC010000176.1 GCF_017306585.1 Mesorhizobium sp.
CGGGGTCCGGCAAGACGACACTTCTGCGCATGATCAACCGGCTGGTCGAGCCGACCGCGGGCATCATCAAACTCGACGGCGCCGACAACCGCTCCGTGCCTGGCTACGAACTGCGCCGCAGCATCGGCTACGCCATCCAGGGCCACGGCCTGTTCCCGCACCGCACCGTGGCGCAGAACATCGCCACCGTGCCGGTGCTGCTTGGCTGGGACAAGGCCCGCATCAAGGCGCGCGTCGATGAACTGATGACGCTCTACCAGCTCGACCCCCGGGAATTCGGGCCGCGTTATCCCCACGAACTTTCCGGCGGCCAGCAGCAGCGCGTCGGCGTCGCCCGCGCGCTCGCCGCCGAACCCAATGTGCTGTTGATGGACGAGCCGTTCGGCGCGCTCGACCCGATCATCCGCACCAAGGCGCAAGAGGACCTGCTGGCCATCCAGAAGCGCTTCGGCACCACCATCATCCTCGTCACCCATGACATGGAGGAGGCGGTTCATATGGGCGACAAGATAGCCGTCATGGATGCCGGCAAGCTGGTGCAATACGCCAGGCCGGCGGAAATCCTTGCAAACCCGGCCAGCGGCTTCGTCGAGACTCTGGTCGGCGCCAGCGAAAGGCCGTTCCGGCTGCTGTCGCTGGGACGGGTGCGTGACGCCGTGGAGCAGGGCGCCGCCGAAGGCGAGGCGATACCGGGCGATGCCAGCCAGCGTGACGCCTTGGCCGAGTTGTTGTGGTCGGGCAAGCCGGCGCTGCCGGTCAAGGGCGCCGATGGCAAACCGCTCGGCCGCGTCACGGTGGACGGGCTCGTCAAGCGGGCGGCGAGGCCGAAATGAGGGCCTGGCTGCCTTTGCTGCTCAGGCTCGCGCTTGTCGTGCTGCTTGTCGCGTTCATCACCAACCCAGGCTGGTTCGAGCCGCTGCTCAAGCCGCTGACCGAAAACAACGCGCCCGCGATCTACAACCAGGGCAGCCTGCTGACGCTGACGCTGCTGCATCTGCGCACCGTGCTGATCGCCACGGTCGCCGCGACCATCGTCGCGGTGGCCCTGGCCATCGTGGTCACACGGCCGGCGGGCGCCGAGTTCCTGCCGCTGTCGCGCAGCCTCGTCAACATCGGCCAGACTTTTCCGCCGGTGGCGGTGCTGGCGCTGGCGGTGCCGGCGGTCGGCTTCGGCGAAAAGCCGACGCTGATCGCGCTGTTCCTCTATGGCCTGCTGCCGATCTTCGAAAACGCGCTGACCGGGCTGACGACACTGCCGGCCAATGTCGTCGAGGCGGCACGCGGCGCCGGCATGACCGGCTGGCAACGGCTCACCAAGGTGGAACTGCCGCTCAGCGCTCCGATCATCCTCGGTGGCATCAGGCTTTCGGTGGTGATCAGCCTGGCGACGGCCACCATCGGCTCGACCGTGGCCGCCAAAACGCTGGGCGAGGTGATCATCGCCGGCCTCCTGTCCAACAATCTCGCCTTCATCCTGCAGGGCGGCCTGATCGTGGCCGCGCTCGCGGTGCTGATCTATGACGGGCTTTCGGCGGTCGAGCGCTATGCCGCGCGCCGGATGGGGAGCGAAGCGGAATAGTCTTCAGGCTCGAGCACGATCCCGCGGCAGTTCCCTTACGTAATTTCAATCGATCTAAATCAAGGCTCTGGACAGGGGTGTCGTCGCGGCATCTGCCTTTTGGGCGAAAGCCGGGCAAAAACCGAACAATATCTTGACGTTCGCGGCCCTGTTTCGCATACACCGATGCGAAGAGGCGGATTCCGTGCGCGGGATTCCATCTTTGTCTCATCGGCCCAGGGAGGGGTTCATTTGGGCCAACAATCGAGGAAAATTCGGCAATGACCATTATTTCCGCCGTCATCGCCTGCGGCCTGCTTTCTGTCCTTTACGCCATATGGGCGACACGTTCGGTCCTTGCGTCCGATCAGGGCAATCAGCGCATGCAGGAAATCTCCGCCGCCATCCGCGAAGGCGCGCAAGCCTATCTGGCGCGCCAGTACACCACGATCGCCATTGTCGGCGTCGTCGTGCTGCTGCTCGCCTGGTGGCTGCTGTCCATCACCGCCGCCATCGGCTTCCTGATCGGCGCCGTCCTGTCGGGCGCGGCCGGCTTCATCGGCATGCATGTGTCGGTGCGGGCCAATGTGCGCACCGCTCAGGCGGCCTCCAACAGCCTCGCCGCCGGTCTCGACATCGCCTTCAAGTCGGGCGCCATCACCGGCATGCTGGTGGCTGGCCTCGCGCTGCTCGGCGTTTCGATCTACTACCTCATCCTGACCCATTTCATGGGGCTTCAGCCCAATGACCGTGTCGTCATCGACTCACTGGTTTCACTCGGCTTCGGCGCTTCGCTGATCTCGATCTTCGCCCGTCTCGGCGGCGGCATCTTCACCAAGGGTGCTGACGTCGGCGGCGATCTGGTCGGCAAGGTCGAAGCCGGTATCCCCGAGGATGATCCGCGCAACCCGGCCACCATCGCCGACAATGTCGGCGACAATGTCGGCGACTGCGCCGGCATGGCCGCCGACCTGTTCGAGACCTATGCGGTGACCGTGGTCGCCACCATGGTTCTGGGCGCCATCTTCTTCGGTGGCACCGCCGTGCTCGGCGCCGCGATGCTCTATCCGCTCGCCATCTGTGGCGCCTGCATCCTGACCTCGATCGTCGGCACCTTCTTCGTCAAGCTCGGTTCCAACGGCTCGATCATGGGCGCGCTCTACAAGGGCCTGATCGTCACCGGCCTGCTGTCGATCGTCGGCCTCGGCGTCGCGACTTCGGCCACGATCGGCTGGGGCGAGGTGGGCACCGTTGCCGGCATCGTCATCACAGGCAAGAACTTGTTCATCTGCGGCCTCATCGGCCTGGTGGTGACCGGTCTCATCGTGGTGATAACCGAATACTACACCGGCACCAACAAGCGTCCGGTCAACTCGATCGCCCAGGCATCGGTGACCGGCCACGGTACCAACGTCATCCAGGGTCTCGCGGTGTCGCTGGAATCGACGGCGCTGCCGGCCATCGTTATCGTCGGCGGCATCATCGCCACCTACCAGCTCGGCGGCCTGTTCGGCACGGCGATCGCCGTCACCACCATGCTCGGCCTCGCCGGCATGATCGTGGCGCTCGACGCCTTCGGTCCGGTCACCGACAATGCCGGCGGCATTGCCGAAATGGCCGGCCTGCCCAAGGAAGTGCGCCATTCGACCGACGCGCTCGACGCGGTCGGCAACACCACCAAGGCGGTAACCAAGGGCTACGCCATCGGTTCGGCCGGCCTCGGCGCATTGGTGCTGTTCGCTGCCTATTCGAACGATCTGAGGTTCTTTGCCGCCAATGGCGACAAATATCCTTACTTCCACGGCATGGGTGACATCTCCTTCGATCTCTCCAACCCTTACGTCGTCGCCGGCCTGATCTTTGGCGGCCTCATCCCGTATCTGTTCGGCGGCATTGCCATGACGGCAGTCGGGCGTGCGGCGGGCTCGATCGTCGAGGAGGTGCGCAAGCAGTTCCGCGAGGACAAGGGCATCATGGCCGGCACGTCCAAGCCGAACTACGCGCGTGCTGTCGACATCCTGACCAGGGCGGCGATCCGCGAGATGATCATCCCGTCGCTGCTGCCGGTGCTGGCGCCGCTCGTCGTTTATTTCGGCGTGCTGCTGATCTCGGGTTCGAAGGCCTCGGCCTTTGCCGCCCTCGGCGCTTCGCTCCTCGGCGTCATCGTCAACGGCCTGTTCGTGGCCATCTCGATGACCTCGGGCGGTGGCGCCTGGGACAACGCCAAGAAATCGTTCGAGGACGGCTTCACCGACAAGGACGGCGTCAAGCACCTCAAGGGCTCCGAGGCGCACAAGGCTTCGGTGACCGGCGACACGGTCGGCGATCCCTACAAGGACACCGCCGGCCCGGCCGTCAACCCGGCGATCAAGATCACCAATATTGTGGCCCTGCTGTTGCTCGCCGTGCTCGCGCACGGCTAAGCAAGGGGCGAATCTCGAAGACAAAACCCGCGGGAGCGATCCCGCGGGTTTTTCGTTGCCGGGCACCTTCGAAAGGCAGCCTCAGGCCCTGTAACCGAGATAGATGCGGTGAAGGTCGTCGCGCGCGGCGAGTTCGGACGCACTGCCTTCAAGCGCCACGCGCCCGCTTTCCAGCACGTAGGCACGTTTGGCATGGGCAAGCGAAAGCGCGGCGTTCTGCTCGGCGAGCAGGAATGCGGTTCCCTTTTCCTGGTTTAGCCGCACGATGATCTCGAAGATCTCCTGCACGATGCGTGGCGCGAGCCCCATCGACGGCTCGTCGAGCAGGACCAGGCGCGGCCGTGTAAGCAACGCCCTGCCGATGGCGAGCATCTGCTGTTCGCCTCCGGATGTCAGGCCGGCTTGCGTGCGCCGCTTGTCCTTCAGTCGTGGAAACCATGCATAGATATCGTCGAGCTGCCGCTTGAGTTCGCCATGCCCCGGCCGATGCAGGAAGGCGGCGGCAAGCAGGTTCTCCTCGACCGTGAGGTGCGCAAAGACATGGCGCCCTTCGAGCACATGGACGATGCCGCGCGCCGTCAACCGGTTGGCGGGCGTGCCGAGGATGGTCTCTCCGTCGAAATGGACATGGCCACGGCGCACCGTGGCCCGATCGGCGGCGGCGAGGCCTGAGATCGCCTTCAGCACCGTGCTTTTCCCGGCACCGTTGGCGCCGAGCAAGGCGACGATTTCGCCCGCGTTGATCGTCAGCGAAACGTCGGCAACCGCCAGGATGGCGCCGCCATAGACGACTTCGATATTGGAAACGTCGAGAAGCTTGCGCAGGGCAGGGGACGCATCGGTGGTGGGGAGCGTGGCGGTCATCATCGGCCTCTTCTCATCGGGACGCGGCGGATGCCGCGCCCTGATGGTCGTCAATCAGTTGGTCTCTGTGTCCGGTGTGCGCGGCGTGATGCCATGCTCCTTGGCATAGGCCGCCGCACCTTCCTTGATCAGCGGATTGAGAAGGTCATGGTCCGCTTTGATCCAGTCGGTCTTGAGCACCCATTTCTCCCCGTCCCAGCTCTGGATGCGGGCAGCACCACCCCCTTCATGGTCGGTGGGCGTGATCTTGATCGGCTGCAGCAGACCTTCGAAGCCGATCTGCTTCAGCCTGGCATCATCGATCGTCAGGTGCTCGAAGGCCCAGCGTCCTTCCTCGCCGTTCAGCGGCCGGGCGCCGAAATGCTTGTAGCCGGTGCGCAGCGCCTCCACGGCGAGCGCCGCGTTGACGAGACCGACATTGTAGTTCACGGCGCCGAAGAGCTTCTGATCCCTCAGGTCAGACTTGCCCTTGTCGAGAATCTCGGCCTTGAGGCGCTTGTGGATGTCGAAATCGGTGCCGCCCGGATAAGGTGCCAGCGCCGAGTAGCCGATTGCCGCCTTGCCCGCCGGGATCACGTCGGATTCCGAACCTGCCCAGACGTCGCCGATGATGTGGTCCGCCGGGAAGCCGAAACGTTGCGCCGTCTTGATCGCCACGACGGTGGAAACGCCCCAGGTACGGAGGAACACCCAGTCCGGCTTCTGCTCCCGAACCTGGCGCCATTGCGGCGACTGTTCGTTGCCCGGATCGGCGACCGGAATCTGGATGTTCTCGAAGCCGTATTTCTTGGCGAGCACATCGATGGCCGGCTGGCTGGCGCGGCCATAGGCGCTGTCGTGATAGACGGTGGCGATCTTGAGGCCCTTGAGCTTTTCGAACCCGCCGACCTTGGAGGCGATGTAGTTGATGCCTGTCGAGGCCTGGCTGTAATAGCTGAACAGCAGCGGGAAGGCATAGGGGAACACCGTGCCGTCGACCGTCTCCGTCTTGCCGCCGGCCGGGTCGATCAGCGGGATCTTGTCGGCCGCCGCCTTTTCAAGAAGCGCATAGGTCGCGGGCGTGCCGTGGGTGAAGAAGAAGGCGAGCGGCGAGCCGTCCTTGCCGGCCTTGACGCGCTCGTAGACCTCCACCGTGCGATCCGGGCTCCATTCGGTCTCGAACTCCTCGTAGTTGAGCTTCACGCCCTCGACGCCGCCCTCGACCTCGTTGATGTAGCGGAAATAGTCGCGTTCGCCCGCCCACCAGAGCTCTCCCGAAGAGGCGTAGGCGCCGACGCGGTAGGTCGGCAGCGGAATGTACTGGCTGACATCCGCGGCTCGGGTCACGGTCGCGGTTGAGAAGACGGTGCCGGCGAGAAGCACGGCCAAAAGCAGTCGTTTCATGGATTTAGCTCCTAGTTTTGAGAGGATGGAAACAATCGCCGGCGCGCTGTTAGCCTGATGCCGAGCAGGCGCGCAAGACCTTCGGGTTCCCTGACCAGGAACCACATGATGAGCAGTCCGAAGATGCCTTTCTGGATGTTCTGCAGCAGGCCGGCATCCACGTGACCGCTGAAGAGGTGCTGGAACAGCCAGTCCAGCGCGAGCGGCAGCAGGCTGACGAAGGCGGCTCCCAGATAGGCGCCGCGAATGGTGCCGAGGCCGCCGATGATGATGATGAACAGGACCTGGTAGGATCGCGACAGGCCGAAACTCTGCACGCTGGCCGAGCCGAGATAGGCAAACGCCCACAGCGCGCCGGCAATGCCGAGGATGAAGCTCGAAACTGCGAAAGCCTGCAGCTTCGCCCGTGTCACCGGCACGCCTATCACCGCCGCCGCGGTATCCATGTCACGGATCGCCATCCAGTTGCGGCCGGTCTGGCTGCGCACGAGGTTGAACGACAAGAGCGTAATAAGCGCGACGGCGCCGAGCGTCAGGTAGTAGCGCCCGTGCGGTGTTTCGGCGTTGAGCCCGAAGACTGTAAGCCCGCGCGGCAGGGAGATCGTGGCGGATGAGTTGCCGTCGTAGAACCACGGGAACTTGAGGAACAGCCACTCGAAGAAGAATTGCGCCGCGAGCGTGCTGACGATCAGGTAGAAACCCTTGATACGCGTAGAAGGGATGCCGAAAGCGACCCCCACGGCAGCCGCGATCAGACCCGAGACAACAAGCGCCAGCGGCAGCGGCAGGTCTGGCACGCGAAGCTGCAGCGAAAAGGTGGCGTAGGCACCGACCATCATGAAGGCGCCGGCGCCGAGCGAAAGCTGGCCGGCATATCCGGTCAGGAGATTGAGCCCGAGCCCCGCGAGCGAAAGGATCAGGAAGGGGACGATGATGGCGTTGATCCAGTATTCGGAGGCCAGAAGCGGCGCCGCCAGGATCAGTATGGTGGCAGCAGCGAGACCCGCGGCGCGCAGGCCGGCGACGCCGTTTACAGGGGCGGCGATGCGCAGATCGATCTCGGACATGGCTCAGACCCTCTCGATCTGGCGTTCGCCGAACAGCCCGGCGGGACGTACGAACAGGAAGACGAGCGCCAGCGCATAGGCGAACCAGGGCGTGATGCCGCCGCCGAGAAACGGGCCGAGATAGGTTTCGGCAAGGCTTTCGCCGGCGCCGACGATGAGGCCGCCGACGATGGCGCCTGCAATCGAGGTGAAACCGCCGATGATGAGGACGGGCAGCGCTTTCAGCACCACAAGGGACAGCGAGAACTGCACCCCTTGGCGCGCACCCCACAGGAGCCCGGCGACCAGCCCGACGATGCCCGCGACCGCCCAGACGATCTGCCAGATGCGGTTGATGTCGATACCGAGGGACAGGGCCGCGCGCGTGTCGTCGGCGACGCCGCGAAGCTGGATGCCGATGCGGGTGCGGTTGAAGAGCAGCGACAGGCCGATGCCAAGCGCCAGCGCGACACCGGCCGCTATCAGGTCGAACTGGCTGATCATGATGTCGCCGACGAAGACCGGCAAATCGTCTATGCCGAGATCCAAGGCGCGAACCTGTGAGCCCATGATGCCTTGCGCCACGGCTTCTACCAGGTAGGACAGGCCGAGCGTCGCCATGAACAGCGTCATCGGGCTTCGGTTGGTAAGCGGACGCAGCAGCAGCTTTTCGATGGCGATCGCCATCAGCACGAGCAGCGCGATCGTGATCGCGATGGCAACGAGCGCTGGAACGCCTTGATCGGTCAGCGAGACAAAAGTGAGCGCGGCAAAGAGCAGGATCGAGCCCTGCGCATAGTTGAACACGCCCGACGCCTTGTAGATCAGCACGAAGCCGATCGCGACCAGCGAGTACATGGTGCCGGCGAGAAGGCCGCCGATCAGCGTTTCGGGGAACATGCTCATGCGGCGATCTCCGCACGTTCGGTGCCGAGATAGGCTGCGATGACATCGGGGTTGTCGCGGATCGTCTCCGGCGGCCCGTCGGCCAGCTTGCGCCCGTAATCCAGCACGACGACATGGTGGGCGAGTTCCAGCACGATGCCGATGTCGTGCTCGATCAGCACGATCGTCAGATGGAGCTCCCTGTTGAGCCGCGCGATGACGGCCGCGATCTCCTGCTTTTCTGCGGCGTTCATCCCGGCGAGCGGCTCGTCGAGCAGCACCATGCGCGGCTCGGCGACGATGGCCCTGGCAAGTTCGACTTTCTTCTGCACGCCATAGGGCAATGTGCCGACAATGGTCGCCGCGTGGCGGTCGAGGCCAAAAAGGTGCAGGACTTCATGTGCCCGCTCGCGGAAGCGACGTTCCTCATGACGGGCACGCGGCAGCCGGAACATTTCCTCGACAAGGGTCAGCCGTGAATGGCGGGAAAGCCCGGTGATCACGTTGTCGACGACGCTCATGCCGGAAAACAGGGCGTTGTTCTGGAAGCCGCGCCCGATGCCGCGGCGGGCGGCCTCGAGCGGCTCCATGCGCCGAAAGTGCTCGCCTTCGAAGATGATCTCGCCGGAATCGGGCACATAGACGCCGTTCAGGATGTTCAGAAGCGAACTCTTGCCGGCGCCGTTCGGGCCGATCAGCGCGCAGATCTCCCGGGCTTCGACCTGAAAACTGAGATCGGCAATCGCCTTGACGCCTTTGAACGACAACGAGACGTTCTTGACTTCCAGGGCAGGGGGCGTGGGCGTGGTCATCGCGTAATGAATCCGTCGTTCATGCTGTTCGGCATGGATCACCCTCGCGAAGGTGCGAGGATTGGCAGGGCTTGGCCGACTGTGTGGCTCGGAGGTGAAGCCTCGGCTCAGGCGGCTTCGCCGGACGCGGCCGCTGCTTCTTCCCGCTTGACGCGTTCGATGTCGCGGAACCGGTGGGCGGGATGGTTTGCCGGCAGATACGGACCTTCGCCGAACAGCTTTTCGCGCAGCGTGCCCTCGCGATACGAGGTTGCGTAGACGCCGCGTTTCTGGAGTTCGGGCACGACATAGCCGATCACGTCGGCGAAGCTGTCATGCGCCAGCGCATAGGCGAGGTTGAAACCGTCTATGTCGGTTTCTTCCACCCACTCCTGCAGCAGGTCGGCGATGGTCGACGGCGAGCCGACGAAAAGCGGGCCGAGACCGCCAATGCCGCCCCACTTGGCCAGTTCCTCGATCGTCCACACCTTGTCGCCTTCGGCCAGGTGTTCGACCGCCGAGATGATGGCGTTGGTCTTCACCTTCCTGACGGTGTCGGTCGGCTTGTAATGGCCGAAATCGATGCCGGTCCAGCCCGACATCAGGACCAGCGCGCCGTCATAGGAGGCGTATCTGGCGTAGTCCTCATATTTGGCGCGCGCCTTCTCGTCGGTCTCATCGACGATGATGGTCGCCATGGCGTAGATCAGCACCTTCTTCGGGTCGCGCCCCTGCGCGGCGGCGCGCTGGCGGATGTCGGCGACATAGGCGCGGGTCGCGTCCTTGAGCGGCGTCGAGATGAAGACGCACTCGGCATGGCCGGCGGCGAATTGTTTTCCGGCTCCCGATGCGCCGGCCTGGAACAGAACCGGCGTGCGCTGCGGCGACGGCTCGCTCAGGTGATAGCCGGGAACCTCGAAATATTTGCCCCGGTGGCCGATCTCATGGATCTTCGACGGATCGGCGAAAACGCCGCGTTCCTTGTCGCGGATGACGGCGCCTTCTTCCCAGCTGCCCTCGAACAGCTTGTAGAGGATTTCGACATATTCGGTCGCGACGTCATAACGGTTGTCATGCGAGCGCAGCCCGCCCTGGCCGACATTCTTGGCGCCGCTCTCCAGATAGGACGTGACGATGTTCCAGCCGACGCGGCCCTTGGTGTGATGGTCGGCGGTCGAAAGCCGGCGCGCGAACGTGTAGGGGTGCTCGAAACTCGTCGACGCGGTGATGCCTATGCCGAGGTGATTGGTCGCCAGCGCGATCGGATTGGCCAGCTGCAGCGGGTCGTTGACCGGGATCTGCACGCCCTGCAGCAGAGCGTTGTCCAGGTTTCCCTTGTAGACATCGTAGTAGCCGACGACGTCGGCGATGAAGACGGATTCAAAGAATCCGGTCTCCAGAAGTTTCGCCAGATCGGTCCAGTACTCGAGATCCTTGTATTGCCAGGACCGGTCGCGCGGGTGCCGCCAGAGACCGGGCGACTGGTGCCCCACGCAATTCATCTCGAAGGCATTGAAGCGTATTGTCTTGGCCATGAAGCGTTTGTCCGTACTGATATGAACGGCACAGTACGGGCGCAAAGCCATGCGATACAGAAATTCTATCTTTTTTATAGACTTTATAGGAAAAAGGCATTCCTCACGGTTTGCTGCCGACGGCCTTCCCCGTTCCTCGACATAGCTGCCCCGCGGATTTGATTTGCCTCATCACTGGCAAGCCGGCCCCGCCCCTGGCCAAACAAAAACCCGTGAGATTGCTCCCACGGGTTTTCGGTCGCCTGAGACGATGCTGCTTTTCGCGGGGAAGAGCAGAATTTGAGGGATCAGGGCGTGCCGCCGCCGGGAATGCCAGGCGCCAGCTTGCTGGCGCCGTTGATGATCTGGCTGAGGAAGTTCTGGTCCTTGCCGCCGGTTGGCGTGGTGCGCGAGATGAAGTCGAAAATCTTGCCGTCCTTGAGACCGTAATTAGCGATCTGCGTGACGCGGCCATCGGCGCCGAAATAGACTGCAAGCACTTTCTGGTCGACCAGCCTGGGCTTGTCGAAGGCGACATAGCGCTTGCGGGTCTGTGAAATGTAATAGAACGTCTCATTGTCGAACGTCGCCGTCGTCGACGGCGTGCCGAGCGCCAGCAGCACCTGCTCGCGGCTGGAACCGACGGGAACCGAATCGACCGCCTGCTGATCGTAGACATACCCTTGAGTGATCGTCTCGCTCGGGCTGAGGTCACCGAACATCTTGTTGGTATGGCATGCTGACAGCGCCGAAACGACAAGCAGCAGCGAAACGGCGCCAGCGGGCCTGGAGGCGAAGGTCGACTTGAAATTCAGCGCGCGCAACAACAATTCTCCATTATATCGCCGCAACTTGCGCTGGGCCGCAAAACCGGTAAACCAGCTTGCTTGCCGATGCAACAAGGCCAATTCAACAAACGGTCCCCGGAGACCATCCCCATGTTCCAGCGCCTTTTTGGTCGCGAACGTAACGCCAACCGCGCCATCACGGACGCGCTTTACGCACAAATCGTGGCGGCGGCGCGGCAGACTGTATTTTATTCCCACTGGAATGTGCCGGACTCGCCGCTCGGTCGATTCGAGATGCTCTCGCTCCATATGTTCCTGGTCCAGCATCGCTTGCGCGGGGAGGACGGCGTGGCCCAGGAGATCGCGCAGGTGCTGATCGATGAGTTCTTTCTCGACGTCGATCATTCGCTGCGCGAATTGGGCATTGGCGATGTCGGCGTGCCCAAACGCATGAAGAAGCTGGCCAAGATGTTTTATGGCCGCACCGCGGCCTATGACGACGCGCTCGAAAGAAATGATCTCGAAGGCCTGACCGCGGCTCTTGCCCGCAACGTCCGCCCCGATGCGGCAAACTGGCCGCAGGCGTCGCAATTGGCCACTTATGTAGCCGACGCCTGCAAACAACTGGCCGCGCAGCCGACCGAATCAATCGTTGCCGGTACCGCCGCCTTTCCGCTCGCCAGCGAGGCTGATCGATGAAACACGCTGATCCGCAAAGTCCGGTCTCCTTTGTGGCGAACGTCGCCCGCCTGCCGCAGAAAGGACTGCCGGTGGTGATCGAGGCCGATGCCGCCCAGCGCGCCGCACTCGCCGAGGAGCACGGCCTTCTGTCCGTCGAAGCCTATCGCGCCGAACTTCTGGTGACATCCTGGAAGCGCAACGGCGTCAAGGTCAGCGGCCGCGTCGAGGCCGACATCACGCAGGCCTGCATCGTCACGCTCGATCCCGTCGTGGCCCATATCGATGAGCCGGTCGAGGCGCTGCTGCTGCCGGAGGACTCCAAGCTTGGGCGGCAGGGTTTCGAAGGCGGCGGCGAGATCTTGCTCGATGCGGATGGGCCGGACAGTCCCGAAACATTTTCCGGTGATACGATCGATGTCGGCGCCCTGGCCGAGCAGTTCTTCGGATTGGCGATCGACCCCTATCCGCGCAAGGCGGGAGCGTCGCTGGATGCCGCTGGCGACGCCGAACCGGCCGAGAATGAATTTCAGCAAAAACTGCGATCCTTGCTGGGAAAATCCTGAAAACCTCGCTGGCGACGGAAAAGTCGGTTGTGTGAAAACCCAAAACCGCTATTTTCGCCGAACCTTCGCGATCACCAAAGCGACCTGCCGCCTAACCGTGAGATGATTACCGCGTGATCAGGATTTCCATCGATGCCATGGGCGGCGATCACGGACCAGCCGTGGTCATCCCGGCGCTCATGACCGTCGCCACCCGCCGTCCCGACATCCGCTTCGTCATCTACGGGCGTGAGGAACTGGTGCGCCCCGAACTCGCCAAGTTCCCGAAACTGGTCGAGGTGAGCGAGTTCTTCCACTGCGAGATCGCGGTCAGGATGGACGACAAGCCAAGCCAAGCGCTGCGCCACGGCCGCTGGAAGTCGTCGATGTGGAAGGCGATCGAAGCGGTCAAGTCCGGCACGGCCGACGCTTGCATCTCGGCCGGCAACACCGGCGCGCTGATGGCGATGTCTAAATTCTGCCTGCGCACCATGGCCACCATCGATCGCCCGGCGATCGCGGCATTGTGGCCGACCTTGCGCGGCGAAAGCGTGGTTCTGGATGTGGGGGCCACCATCGGCGCCGACGCGCACCAGCTCATTGATTTCGCGATTCTCGGCACCGGCATGGCGCGTTCGGTGTTCGGCATCGCCCGGCCCACGGTTGGCCTGCTCAATGTCGGCGTCGAGGAGATCAAGGGCCAGGAAGAGGTCAAGGAAGCCGGGCGCATGCTGCGCGAGGCCAACATGGCCTCGATGAACTATCACGGCTTCGTCGAGGGCGACGATATCGGCAAGGGCACGGTCGACGTGGTGGTGACGGAAGGTTTTGCCGGCAACATCGCGCTGAAGACCGCCGAAGGCACCGCGCGGCAGATCGCGGGTTACCTGCGCGCCGCGATGAGCCGCACCCTGATGGCCAAGATCGGCTATGTCTTCGCCAAGGGCGCCTTCGACCGGCTGCGCGAAAAGATGGATGTCGGCCGATCCAATGGCGGCGTCTTCCTGGGGCTGAACGGCATCGTCGTCAAAAGCCATGGCGGCGCGGATTCGGATGGTTTTGCCGCCGCGATCGAGCTTGGCTACGACATGGTGCGCAACAATCTGCTCGACCGCATCGAGGCCGATCTGGACCTGTTTCATGCGCGCAACCCGCATGCCCTGACATCTCGGAAATCCGACGTCGTGAGCGACGCGAAGGAATAGGAAAGAGCTTTGATCAGATCAATCGTGCGCGGCACGGGCGCCGCGCTGCCCCGCCGCATCATGAAGAATGCCGATTTCGAAGGCATGGTCGAAACCTCGGATGAGTGGATCGCCCAGCGCACCGGCATCCGCCAGCGCCATATCGCCGGTGACGACGAGACGACCGCTTCCCTTGGCGAGGCCGCCGCGCGCGCCGCTCTGGCCAATGCCGGGCTGACGCCCGCCGATATCGACCTGATCGTGCTTGCGACGTCGACGCCCAACAACACGTTTCCCGCCACGGCGGTCGAAATCCAGAACCGGCTCGGCATGCATCACGGCTTCGCCTTCGACATGCAGGCGGTGTGTTCGGGTTTCGTCTATGCGGTGACCACGGCCGATCTTTACATCCGCGGCGGTCTGGCCAAGCGCGTGCTGGTGATCGGTTCGGAGACCTTTTCGCGCATTCTCGACTGGAACGACCGCTCGACATGCGTTCTGTTCGGCGACGGCGCCGGCGCCCTGGTGCTCGAGGCAGGCGAGGGGACGGGGGGGATTGCCGACCACGGCGTTCTGGCTGCCAGCCTGCGTTCCGACGGCACGCACAAGGACAAGCTCTTCGTCGACGGCGGGCCCTCGACCACCGGAACCGTCGGCCATCTCAGGATGGAAGGCCGCGAGGTCTTCAAGCATGCCGTCGGCATGATCACCGATGTGATCGAAGCGACATTCTCGCAGGCCGGCATCACCGCGGAGGATCTCGACTGGTTCGTGCCGCATCAGGCCAATAAACGGATTATTGACGCTTCGGCCAAGAAGCTCGGGATTGCCGAGGAAAAAGTGGTGGTTACCGTCAATTTGCACGGTAACACCTCGGCGGCTTCCGTGCCGCTGGCGCTTTCGGTGGCGGTCGCCGACGGCCGCATCAAGAAGGGCGACCTGGTGTTACTGGAGGCCATGGGCGGCGGCTTCACCTGGGGCGCGGTTCTGGTTCGCTGGTAAGTGCCGAACGCTCCGGTTTCGGTCCTTGACCTTGCCGGATCAATTACTTAGGGTCTGCGGTTGTTGTGCCGATTTTGTGTTTTGAGCTGATGGGACGGTCGCATGGGGGGAAAGACACTTACTCGCGCCGACCTTGCGGAGGCCGTATACCGGAAGGTCGGCCTGTCGCGCACTGAATCGGCCGAGCTCGTCGAGGCGGTTCTGGACGAAATCTGCGAAGCGATCGTGCGCGGCGAGACTGTCAAATTGTCCTCCTTCGCCACCTTCCATGTCCGTTCCAAGAATGAGCGCATAGGTCGCAATCCCAAGACCGGTGAAGAAGTTCCGATCCTGCCGCGCCGGGTGATGACCTTCAAGTCGTCCAACGTGTTGAAGAGCCGCATCCTGCGCTCGCACCAGAACAGCAAGGCCAAGGGCGGCAAGTAGTCTTGCCATTGCGCGGTTGATAACCGGCCCGGAGATGCCGCCAGGCTTGAATATTGCTTCACAAACCGCTGAAATAAGACCGATTCGGCAGCTTGGCCGGATTGGTATTTTGCGCATGATCCATCCCGCACAAACGGGATAGGACTGTTCCGGGTTACGCTCCAGCGTGAGGATTTTCGCCCATGGACAAAAGCCCTGACGCCTTCCGCACCATCAGCGAGGTTGCCGAGGATCTCGATCTGCCACAACATGTGCTGCGCTTCTGGGAAACGCGCTTCAACCAGATCAAGCCGATGAAGCGCGGCGGCGGCCGGCGCTATTATCGGCCGCAGGATGTCGAGTTGATCAAAGGCATCCGCCATATGCTCTACGACCAGGGCTACACCATCAAGGGCGTGCAGAAGCTGCTGCGCGAAAACGGCAATCATTTCCTGGTCGCGATCGGCAATGGCGACATGGCAGCCGTCGAAGCGATCTCGCAACGCAAGCAGGCCGACCAGGTGCCGTTGACGCCGGCGGCGCAGCCGCGCGGCGGCGACGATGAGCTGGTTGGCCAGCCAAGGGTCAAGCCGAGCCGCCGTTTCTTCGGCCTGGGCAAGAGCGACGAGGAAGGGCCGGTTCAGCCCGACTCCTCAAAACTCTCACGCGACAACAGGGCGTTGTTGCAGGAGGCGCTGTTCGATCTCCTGGAATGCAAACGCCTGCTGGACCAGGTGCGCTGACCGCCGCAAGGCGCTTTAACAGCTCGAAACTGGAACCCGGCTCGGGGTAGGGCGTTACGTTTCCTTCTGCAAGACGTTGTTGAGCAAGACAAGGAAACGGATGATGGCATCATTTTCGACCCTCTCGGACATTGACCTCGAAAAGCAGGTCGAGGTCCTGTCAAGGGAACTCGCGGCACTACGCAAGGCATTGTCGAAGCGGGGTAGCGCCTATTACGACGACGGACGTGATGCCGCTCTCGATACTTATTCCGACCTTGCGGGGCGCCTACGCGATGCCATGCCGGCAATCCGCAAACAAGGTAGGGTGCTTGAGAAATCTGCCCGGGATCACCCCGCTGCAGCAGCCACCATCGGCCTTGTCGTACTCGGCGTTATCGCCAGTCTGCTGTTCAGCCGGCGCTGATTGTCCAAATCGGCAAGAAATTCGGGAAGAAAAATGGCGGCTCGCCTTTGAGGTGTTGCCGCCATTGCTAATTCCTCAACGGCTCACAGCTCTGCTTCGGTAGAGAGCGCGCAATGCGTCGGCATAGAGACGGGTCATCCCGTTGTGCTGGCGGCGCAGGAAGGCGGATTGATCGAGCCGCCACAGCTGCTCGATCTCCGCGGCGATCGCCGGATTCGTCCATGTTCCGTATCCGGCAGCCGAGTAGGCGGTGATCTCGCCGGCATAGAGACGATCGTCGGTAACCAGGAAGTCGACGCGGATATAGTCGAGGTCGCCGGCGATGCCTGGCGCTATCGAGATTGCCTCGCGGACATGGTCGACCAGCCTTGCATTGACGGGCAGTCCCTGGTCTTCGCGGGGATAGTCCGGATCGCGACCGGGCAAGGGATTGGCTTCCCGGTCGAACAGCACTGAACGCTTGGCGAGCTTATCCTCCACCCAGACATGGGATATCACCCCGCTGCAGACATGAACCTTGATGTCGGTGGCAATTGCGCCGCCGCTGAGCGCCAATCGCTCTTCCACGAAGACGCTCGGCACGACAGGCCAATAGGCCCATTCGCCATTGCGCCGCCCGTAGCGTTTCCTTAGCCAGCGGTTCGCCCTGCGCACGATGGCGGCGCGGTCGGGCTCGCCATGGGAAACCAACATGTTCATCGCGCAGCCGTGGTTTGTTTTGACCAAGACGGTACCGGCCAGCAGATCCGCAGGAATGTCGCCGGCATCACGTCCGCTCCACAGCGTCCTGGGTATGGCGATCTCCGGGCAGGCATCGCGGATATACGCCTTGGCCGCGAGCTTGTCGGTCAGTGTCACGAACAGCGGGTTGCGATCGAGGATCTTTCGCCAGAGCAGAAGCTCATGGTAGCGCGCCGGCGCAGCTGGATTGGGCAGATACCCCAATTTCATGAAAAACCGCACAACAAGGGCAGGGTGGCGAAACGTCAGCCACAATCGGGCCACTGACAGGACAATGCGGTTTGTCCGGGAAAGATCGGCCCTGGCCGTCATCGGGATACCTGGCTGGTTGGCGAAAGACTGACCCCGGTCAGTGCATGCCGGTCAGAAATATCCCTTGCCGTATCGCGATTTGGCCCTGCATGGAAGATATCGCTCCGTGCGCGATATCAGGATGGATGCCCAAAATACTGGGCCAGTGCTTTTCGCCGCAACACGTCCGGTTCATGTTGGACTTGGCGATGCACTACCAAGAGAAGACCAGCTTTGAACAAGAAGCCAAGGCCGGTCTTCTCGTTGGCGGTCTGGTATCAGGCCTTCTTCACCATCTTCTTCATGTGGTGATGGTGATGATGGTGGTGGTGGTGATGATGGCGATGGTGGTGGCGATGATGATGGTGATGACGATGATGCTTTGCCATCGGGGCTGCATCCGCGCTCGCCACGCCGATAGCCGGCACGGTGAAAGCGACTGCGACTGCAAGGCCGAGGGCCGAGAGGAGGGACTTCTTCATGGATCGTTTCCTTTTTCCGCAGGCATATGTAAATCGGGTCGATCACCCGACCGCCGCGCTTGAAATTACGCTCCCGAATTTTTTCGTCAGTATTTCCAGATTGTAGAATTTTGTTTCTGGAGTGTTTCCGGCCGCCGGGGTTTCATCGCCCTCAGCGGTGAAAACCCCGGCTTTCGGGCACGCGTCTACATCGGGGGAACCACGCCATTGTTCCCAACCACGACCCGGCTCGAGCTCAGCATGCCGTCCGCTCCACGCTGGGCGGTAACGAAAACAGTTGCACCCGGCTTGAGGTCGGTCGGTGTGGCCGGCGCGAAGGTCACCACCGGCGTGCTGTCGGGAATCGATATCTTCTTGGTCTGCCCATTGTCATAGGTCAGCGTCACCGCGCGACCGTTCACATCGGTGACGTCGGCCACGGTGCCATTTGTCATGCGGCTGTTGGGCTGCAGGTCCCATGGGCGGTCGCCTTCGCCGGTGCCTTTCAGGGCTGCCGGGAAGACCACCACTTCCAGGGCGCCGCTGCCGCCATCCGCCTTCGAAACCGAGGCAATGCCGAGGAAATCGCCCTGTTTGATGTCTTTGACGGAGGCGCTGGCGACACCTGATATCTTCCAATCCTGATTGAGTTTGACCGCCGCCTGGTCGCCTTGACGGGTCTTCACGGTCAGCACCGAAGGTTCGAAGCTGATGACCGTGCCGCGCACGCGCAACGTATCCGCCGCCTGGGCGCTGGTCGCGCCGGCAAGGCAGAGGCCGGAGATCGTGCCGAGCACGAGAAGGGATGTCTTGAGGTTCATTGCGTGGGATCCTTCCGGGAAAGAGGCTGGCTGGAACCCGGGGTTCATGCCAGCAACGCCACGACAACGAATGGGCACTGGCAAACCGACAGGCAAAAAGCTGCGGGTGCGTTCAAAACAACTTGATCGAACCGGCATGGTCGCCGCGACCGCACGAGCTTCCGTTCACGATAGCGTGACGGCCAGTTTGTTGCTTGGCAAATCGCTGGCGAGGGGGCATCTTCCCGCCGTCTCAGGCAACACCCTTTTTATCAAACTCTTTCAGTCACGGAGTTGCCAATGCCCCAAAATGCAAAAAGCCACGCCTCCTCCGAAGTCAGCGAGAACGGGCCGATTTACACCACCCTCAAGGCGATGCGGGAAGCCCGCGGTTACAGCGTGGAAGAGCTGTCCCTGACATGCGGCCTCGCGGTCGACGAGATCGACGATATCGAGAACGGCAGGGAGTTCGATCCGGCGAAGCTGCGGCGCGTCGCGACCGCGCTCCGGCTTCCGGAGGACACTCTTGTTGCTTCCGCCGCCGCTGTGCCGGCCGCGCAAGGTCGGCCCCTGGCATAGAACCGGCGACAGCATATCCGAGAACCCGCCAAGGCTTGCCTGGCGGGTTTCTTGTTGATGTCACCGCTTCCTGCGTCAACTCGCGCTTGCTGATTGGCGGAAGGCGCGTGTTTATACCTGCGGTGTCCCGCGCCAGACGGCGCCTGCCGGATATCGAAGGTCAATCATGAGGTTTTCGGGATGAGCCTGGAGTCTGTTCGCGCGTTTTTCGCCGCCCAGGCGCCCGACATGGAGGTGATCGTCACCGAGGCGAGTTCAGCGACGGTGACGCTGGCCGCGGAGGCGCATGGTGTGCTGCCCGCCCAGATCGCCAAGACCATCTGCCTTCGCGTCGGTGAGCGCAACATGCTCGTCGTGACCAGCGGCATCGCCAGGCTGGATAACAGGAAGTTCAAGGACCAGTTCGGCGGCAAGCCGCGCATGCTGGACGCGCAGGAAGTTGTCGCCGCCACCAGCCATCCGGTCGGCGGCGTCTGCCCGTTCGGCTTGCCGGCGCCGCTGCCGGTCTACTGCGACGTGTCGCTGCGCGCATTCGCGGAGGTGGTGCCCGCAGCCGGCGCCACCAACGCCGCGGTACGGATCGCGCCGCAGCGGATGGCCGATCTGGTCGGAGCCGAATGGGTGGATGTATGTCAGGATTGAACGCCTGATCCAGTCCACAGCGAACACGAAGCTGAAGGAATGATTTGGCCTGATCGGCGGGGCGGACTTCGGGGACAAGTCCTGCTTCGAAATGGTCGGAGTGGCCGGATTCGAACCGACGACCCCTTGACCCCCAGTCAAGTGCGCTACCGGGCTGCGCTACACTCCGGACCGGTCGCGATGTATCGTGATAACCCGGTTCGGGTCAACCGTTTTCCGTGACAATTATCCTGCAGCGATCGCTGACGCGGATGAGCCCGGCAATGCCGGCTGCAATTGCCTCTGGTGACGGTATTCAAGCGCGATCGCGCCCCACACCAGGCCGAGCAGCAGGTACATGTGGCGCCAATGGTCGATGTCGATGAAGGTGCCCAGTCCGATATTGCCGATGAAGGCGACATAGGCGCACAGAAGGTAGGGCTGCCATGGCCGGTCGCGCAGCAGGATGCGGAATCCTGCCGCTATGGTCCAGGCGACGAGCGTCAGGAACGACACGAAGCCCAGCCAACCGTAATCCATCAGCATCTTCAGCCAGATGTCGTGCGTGTCCTCGCCGAAGATCGTGCCGAAGACCAGCGGGCCGATGCCGAGCGGGTGCTCCATGGCCATCTGGAAGCCGAGCCCGTAACGGGCGAAACGGCCGAGGCGCGCCGTGTCGTAGCTCTGTTCCAGGTGGGCGCGGTTGGAGAACATCTCCGACACGCCAGGCAACTGCAGGATCACGATCATGGCGATGGCCAGCAGCGACAATGCGGCAATGGTCATGATCACGACGCGCAGCCGGAACATACCGCTGGTGCTCTGCAGGAAAAGGCAGGCGGTAAGCAGCACCGCCGAGACCGCGAACATGCCCCAGGCGCCGCGCGAGAAGGAGAAGAATATCCCTGCTGTTATAATCAGCAGCGGCACCGCCAGCAGCGGCATGCGCGTGACCGGGCCGGTCAAAAGCAGATAGAGCAGGTAGATGCCGGGCAGCACGAGGAACGGCCCGAACACGTTCGGATCCTGGAAGGCTCCGGCGGCGCGGTCGTACTTGGTGAAGATCTCGGCGCCGGGAAAGGCGTGAAAATAGCCCGCTATGCCGAGCAGCGAGGTTATCACGGCCGATATCACATAGGTGATGAAGATCAGCCGGTAGAGGCTTGGCTGCACGGCGGTGACGGAAGCGAAGAACACCGCGCTGAAGGCGAGGAACAGCGATACGGCGAGATAAAGCGGTGTGTTGGCGAGGTCCGACATCTGCGTCATGGAAATCATGCCGCCGATGTTCATCGTCACCAGCAGGACCAGCAGGGGCGTTGTGGCGCGCGAAATCCTGAGGCCGAACAGCGCCCAGATGGCGATCAGGCCCGCCATGTAGATTTCATAGGGCGCCGGCTCGCTGATGACGAAGCCGGAGAGCAGGATGCCGAGGCCGATCGCCGCGGAAGAAATCAGCGCGATCAGCTTGGCGTTGACCGCCGCGCGCGGCAGATCATGAGCGACGGCGCTCAATAGGCGTTTTCCGTATTGAGTAGCCGTATCGGGGTCAGGAACAGGATGCGCAGGTCGAACAGCAGCGACCAGTTCTCGATGTAGTAGAGGTCGTATTCCGTGCGCATGCGGATCTTCTCGTTGGTGTCCATCTCGCCGCGCCAGCCATTGATCTGCGCCCAGCCGGTGACGCCGGGCTTGACCTTATGGCGGGCGAAATAGCCGTCGACCACTTCGTTGTAGAGAAGGTTGTGCGATTGCGCGGCGATGGCGTGCGGGCGGGGACCGATCAGCGACAGCGACCCGAGCAACGAGTTGAAGAATTGCGGCAGCTCGTCGATCGAGGTCTTGCGGATGAAACGGCCGACGCGGGTGACGCGCGGATCGTTCTTGGTCACCGTCTGCTTGGCGGTCGGGTCCGACCGGTCGGCATACATGGAGCGGAACTTGTAGACCTCGATGACCTCGTTGTTGAAACCGTGCCGCTTCTGCTTGAACAGCACCGGCCCCTTGCTGTCGAGCTTGATGGCGATCGCGGTGGCCAGCATTACCGGCGAGAACACGATGATGCCGATGAGACTGAAAACGATGTCGAAGGCCCGCTTGGCCACCGAATCCCAGTCATTGATCGGCTTGTCGAAGATATCGAGCAGCGGCACCGAGCCAATGAAGGAATAGGAGCGCGGGCGAAACTGCAGCGCGTTCGAATGCGCCGACACCCGGATATCCACCGGCAGCACCCACAATTTCTTCAACAGCTGCAGCACACGCGTTTCGGCCGTCAGCGGCAGCGACACGATCAGCATGTCAATGCGGGCGATGCGGGCGAATTCGATCAGCGCGGAAATGGTGCCGAGCTTGGGATAGCCGGCGACAATGGGTGGCGAACGCTTGTCGCCACGATCATCGAAGATGCCGCAGATGCGGATGTCGTTGTAAGGCTGCTTCTCGACCGAGCGGATGAGAATTTCCGCCGCCTTGCCGCCGCCGACGATGACGGCGCGCCGTTCCATGCGTCCGTCGCGGGCCCAGCGCCGGATCAGCTTCGACATCACCAGCCTGAGCGCGAAAAGACAGACGAAGCCGATGACGAACCACGTGCCGAACAGCAGGCGCGAATAGTCTTCCGACATCTTCATGGCGAAAGCCGTCAATGCCATCAGCGCGAAGGTGCCGGCCCAGACCACCAGAATGCGGCCGAAATTGGCGATCGGCCGCATCAGGGAGACGACCTGATAGCAGTCGGTGACGTCGAGCAGCACCACTGCGAGGAACGAGGCGGCCGCGATCGTCAGCGGGTATTGCCAGGCAAGGTAGTTGAAGAACCCGACATAGTGGAAATAGACACAGAGTCCCGAAAGGAACAGCAGCGCGAACTCGACCATGCGCAACACGCCGCTGACCATGATCGGCGACATCGTATCGCGCCGATATTGCGAGGCGACCTGCCGGGCGACATCGTTCATGCCGGCTGGCGCTTCGCCATCGGCCGGGCCGTCGAATTTGCGCACTGCTTCAGCTGAAAAGCGGTGCGCGGGGTCGATCTCGTTCATGGGAACTGTCCGCGAGCTTCGCGGCACTGGATATCAAAAGAGAGCTAATAAAGCCTTGAAACAACCGGTGGTTTTGGAAGGGTCCCGACGTTTGCGGAACACGAAGATGGTATCGCCCCGCATGCGGGGCACGGACTAACCGTGCGCCGGCAATGACGCCCGTTGCAATTCGAGCAGGCGATCAGGTGGAATGTGGCAGTAGATTTCATGCCCGGAAGCGGCGCGCTGATAGGCCGGCGCCTGAGTCCAGCAGATGTCGCCGACCACGCGAGCGCATCTTTGGACATAGGGACATCCGCCGGCGGGCCTTGCAGTCCCCGGGACAAGTTGCTCAAGCTCTGGCGCCCGGTGCTGTCCCGTCGACAGCAGCGCTTCCGTGTAGGGGTGCAGCGGCAGCGAATAGACCTGGCTGGCGGAGCCGACTTCCATCGGCTTACCCCTGAACAGAACGATAATGCGGTCGCTGATCTGCCGGACCAGCGGCAAGTCATGGCTGATGAATAGGATCGCCGTCCCCGTCCGGGCCCTGATGTCCTGCAGGAGTTCGATGATCGCCGCCTGAACCGACACGTCGAGGGCGGAGACGCACTCGTCGGCAAGCAGCAGCCGTGGCCGTCCCGCCAGCGCGCGCGCGATGGCAACGCGCTGGCGCTGTCCTCCGGAAAGCGCTTTCGGCCTGCGGCTGCCGAGGCCCGGCAGCAACGCCACGAGGCCGAGGAGGTCGGGCACGCGCGTTTTCGGCGATGTGCCCGGGGTTTCGAGCTTCCTGATCGCGCGGCCGAGCGCCCAGCCGATCGTGTGGGTGGGATTGAGTGTGGAATCAGGGTTCTGGAACACCATTTGCACCTGCCGCAGCAACGCCCGGCTGCGCCGGCGCACGGGCAAGCTGGCGATGTCTGTGTCGCCGACCATGATGGTTCCCGACGTCGCGACGTCGAATCCGGCGATGATCTTTGCCAGTGTCGACTTGCCCGATCCCGATTCGCCGACCAGTCCCAGGATCTCACCTTGCCTGATTTCCAGATCGATGCCGTCATTGGCGACGAAGTGATCTCCTCCGGAAGCCGGATAGCTCTTTCGAAGCTGACGGATGGTGACGGCGGGTGGCGCGGTATCGAGCCCCCTGGCTTCAGGCGCACCGGTCTGCCTGGCGAAGGCGGGTATGTCGCCCAGCCTGGCGCAACGTACCCGATGCGAGCGGTCGGGTGCGGTCATGTCGAAAGGCGCGTCGCAAGAACCGGCCAGGTGATATGCGCAGCGGGATGCGAACAGGCAACCGGGGCCGCGCTCTTGAGGCGAGGGTACATGTCCCCGGATCGGCCGCAGGACCGCAGCCTGACCAGGAAGGCAGTTCACCAGCCCTTGCGTATAGGGGTGAAGCGGATTTTGGAACACTTCGCCGGCCGGAGCCTCCTCGACCAGATCACCGGCATACAGAACGCCGACGCGGTCGCATGCTTTCGCCACCAGATTGAGGTTGTGCGAGATGAACAGCAGCGACGTGCCGAACTGCGCGCGCAATTCCGCGATCAGATTGATCACGGCGGCCTCGACGGTGACGTCGAGCCCGGATGTCGGTTCGTCGAGCAGGATGAGATCGGGCCGCGGCAGCAGCGCCATGGCGATCATCACCCGCTGCTGTTGCCCGCCCGAGATCTGATGCGGGTAGCGCGCCATGATGGCGCCGGGATTGTCGAAGCCGACACGCGACAGCATCTCAGCGGCGCGCTCACCGCGCGCCCTGACCGGTGTGTCGCTTTGTTCGAGCGCCTCCGCCAGCTGGCGTCCGATGCGCATCGTCGGGTTGAGGCTGGCGCCGGGGTCCTGCTGGACGAACCCGATGCGGCGGCCGCGCAAGGCGCGCAACTGCTCGCGGCTGGCTCCGAGTAGGTCGATGCCTTCATAGCGGATGCGGCCTTGCGCCCTGGCGATCTTGGGCAAGTCGCCGATGATGACATTGGCGACGCTGCTCTTGCCGCTGCCGGATTCGCCGACCAGGCCCAGGCTTTCGCCGCGGCCGATGGTGAAGGACAGATCGCGTACGACCTGATCGCCGCCATAGACCAGCGACAGGTTCTCGACCTGGAGAAGCGGGCTCATTGTTCCTCCTCCAGCCCGTCGGCCAGCATCGAAAAGCCGATCACCAGCGAGCACATGGCAAGGCCGGGAAACAACGCCATGTACGGGTAGACCGGGATCATCGTCACATTCTCGGCCACCATGCTTCCCCAATCGGGATCGGGCGGCGGCAGGCCGAGGCCAAGGAAGCCCAGTGTTCCCACGGTAACCACTGCCAGGCCGGCGCGCATTGAAAGATCGGCCAGCAACGGTCCCCGCGCATTGGGCAATATTTCGAAGAAGAGGGTGAAGAGCGTGCTCTCGCCGCGCATTTCGGCCGCCGCCACATAGCCTTGCGACCGCAGTTCAAGGGTGAGCCCGCGCACGATCCGGCCGATGCTTGGCGCCGACGCCAGCGTTATGGCGATGACGATGTTGATCAGCGACGGGCCGATCGAAGCGATCAGCACGATGTAGAGGACAAGGGTGGGGAACGACAGGATGATATCAGAGAGGCCCGATATGGCGCGGTCGACAAGGCCGCCGAAATAGCCTGAAGCCAGGCCGATCGCCGTGCCGACGCCGAACGCCGAAGCGGTTGCGACGGGAACCACCACCAGCGTCGTGCGTGCGCCCCACAAGATACGCGAGAGGATATCGCGCCCGAGCAGGTCGGTCCCCAGCCAATGGGCGGCACTCGGCCCGAGGTCGGCGAGCGCGGCCATGTCCTGTGCGTTGGGCGGGTAGGGCGAAATCCAGGGCGCCAGCAACGCCAGGACGATCCAGAACAGGATCAACGAAATGCCGAAACGCGCGCTGACGGCTTTCGGCCAGAAATGCCGCCATAACCTGCGGTTCGCGGACACGGTCGATTTGCGGGGATCGCGCACGTGCATCATGTCAGGCGCACACGCGGATTGAGCGCCACGTATGAAATGTCGGCGAGCAGTTGCGTGACCGCCGCGATTGCGAGGCTGAGCAAGGTGATGGTCTGCACGAGCGCCAGGTCGCCGAAGAGCCCCGCCTGCAGCAGCAGTCGCCCGACACCGGGATAGGCGAAGATCGATTCACAGACGACGACGCCACCGATCAGCCAGTTGAGCTGCAGCAGAAGTACGGTCATGGGCGGGATCATGCCGTTGCGAATGACATGGCGTGTCACGATCTGGCGCTTGGTGAGGCCCTTGAGCAGGGCGGTGCGCACATAGGGCTTGGTCATGGTGTCGGCCATCGACGCGCGTACGATGCGGGCGACATAGCCGACGGTCGCCAGCGTCAGCACGGCGACAGGAAGCACGAGCTGGCTGGCGATGGACCATTCTTCCGTTGCCAGCAGCGGGCTGGTGCCCGGCAGCCAGTTGAAATACGAAACGAATATGGTGAGCAGGATCACGCCGGCCGCGTATTCAGGGATCGAGGTGACGATCAGGCAGCCAAAGCTCAGGACCCGGTCAAGGCGGGTTCCGGCATTTGCTCCCGCCAGAATGCCGACGAACAGCGATAGCGGGACAATCAGCACCATCGCCACGGCGCCGAGCAATGCCGAATTCTCCAGTGGCTCCCGCAGCACGTCGCGCACCGGCTGCTTGAACATCAGCGAATAGCCGAAATTGCCGAAGTAGCGGTCGCCCCGGCTGTCGGAGAGATCGAGGCCGAGCGCCGGATCGCCAAGCGGATTGGCTTTCAATCCGGCCAGGATCGACAGCCAGTTGAGATAGCGTTGCGGCAATGGCTGGGACAGCCCAAGCTTCTGGTCCAGCAGCGCCACCTGGTTCGGCAACGCGTAAGGTCCCAGGATTTGGCGCGACACCGTGCCTGGAGAGAATTCGGTGACGACGAAGAGCAGAAAGCTCGAAATGATCGCCGTCACCAGAAGCTGCACGATCCTGCGCAGGGCAAAGGCCAGCATGTCTAGGCTTTGAGCCAGAGATTCTTGGCAAAGATGTACTGGCTTGGGTGCATCGAGAAGCCGCCGACCTTCTTGGCGTAGAAGGCCGCCTGCTTGCGCCATGTCGCCTGGATCATCGGGCCGTCTTCCTGCAGGATCTTTTCGATCGGCTCCATGACCTTGCGGCGCTCCACCGGGTCCGCCACGGATTCGGCCTGCGTCAGCAGCCTGTCGAACTCCGGATTGTTGTAGCCGGATTCATTCCATGGCGCACCCGACCTGTAGGCGAGGCCGATATTCATGATGCCGAGCGGTCGGTGCGCCCAGGATGTCAGGCCGACCGGAACCTTTGTCCACACGTCGTAATAGGCCGAGGTCGGCATGACGTTGATGGTGGCGTTGACGCCGATCTGCTTCCACATTTCGACGATCGCCTGCACGACCAGCACATGGTAGGCCGGTGTCTTCGTAACGGCGACCTCGAACTGCAGGCCATTCGGATAGCCCGCCTCGGCAAGCAGTTGCTTGGCGCGCGCGATGTCCTGGGTGAACGGCGGCAGCTTGAAATATTCCGGATGGACCGGCGCCACCATATGATCCTCGCCGGCGCTGCCCATATCGCCTAGCGCGAGCTTCGCGACCGCGGCGTTGTCGACGCCCAGTCTCAGCGCCAGACGCACCTTCGGGTTGTCGAAGGGCTTGTGGTCGACCCTGAACCGCAATGCCGGGCCGTCGCCGGTCAGCACTTCGTAAAGCTGCAAATGCGGTTGGTTGCGCAGCAACGGCATCTGCTGCGGCTCGGCGTTCAATATGCCCTGGATCTGGCCCGAGATCAGCGCCGCCGGCACCGCAGCGCGCTCGTCGCCATAGTCGACGAACTCCAGCCGGTCGAGATAGGGGCGCTGGCCCCAGTAGTTCTTGTTCGGTTCATAGATGACGTTGCGCTGCGGGTTGAGTTCGGCCACGCGGAACGGGCCGGTGCCGTTGATGCCTGCCCTGAACTTGGGCGAGGCCGTCGGATCGACCATGGCGAAGGAATAGTGGAAAAGGTGCTCCGGCACGGCGATCTGCGCGACCTTCAGGTTCAACCTGACCGTATGGTCATCGACCTTCTCGACGGCGTTCGCGTCCCATAGGGAATGGCTTTCGTTTCCGTCCGCGCCCACGGTTTCGTTGAGCATATAGCCCTTCATCAGGCCCAGAACCGAGGAGCCTGTCTCATCGGTGAGAAGACGCTTGATGTTCCAGGTCACGTCGTCGGCTGTGAAATCCCTGCCGTCCTGCCATTTGACGCCCTTGCGCAGGTTGAGCGTCCAGCTGCGCAGGTCATCGCTCGGCTTCCAGGAATCGAGCAGATAGGGCCGTGTGATGTTGTCCGCCCCGGTTTCAGTCAGATACTCCAGCGTTTGCCGCGTCGCGTTGGACTCGTCGATGCTGGTCATGGTGGCCGGATCGGCCGACGAATTCTTGTTCTCGATACGGATCGAGCCGCCCGCCTTAGGGGTTTCCTGAGCCATCGCCGGGCGGATTTCCCCGGCCATCATCATCGCCGCCGAAGCCGACACGCCCAGCAAGGTGGCGGTGCGCAAGAATTCGCGGCGGTCGATTTTGTTTTCCGCCAGCTGCGTGCGCAGGCGGGGAATGTAGGCGTGATCTTTTTCACCGGACACGGGTCTTTTCTCCCATTGGTCGAATCGTTGTTCGAGGTCTTGTGCCGGCGCAGCGCCGGTCTCGGCCGCGTCCCAGTTCCCGATGGGATAGCGGATTTTTGCAATAATACAAACGTGTCTATTTTTGATCAAGAAAAAAAATATGTTTCTTTTTTGCGCAAACGGTTGTTAATTCCCTCAGCCCGACGGGCGCTGGAAAAAAGTGGAGGAAATGATGGCGGCCGCGCAACGCGTTGCCTATTTCAACGGCAGCTTCATGCCCGAAGCCGAGGTCTGCGTACCGTTCCGCGACCTCAGCTCATTGCGCGGCTATGGCGCGTTCGATCTTACCCGCACCTTTCACGGACGTCCCTTTCGGCTGAAAGAACATGTGCAGCGGCTTTACCGCTCGCTAAAATATCTCGACATAGACTGCGGGCTCGCCTTCGACGACATGATGGCGCTGAGCGAGGAGACGCTCGGCCGCAACCGCCACCTCCTTACCGAACGGGAAGATTACTGGGTCGGCCAGCGCATCAGCGCCGGCGTGCAGGCGGTCGGCGACGAAGGGTGGGCGCATACCGGGCCCAACGTCATCATCGAATGCTGCCCGTTGCCGATCGCCAAGCGAGCGAAACTGTTTCGCGACGGCATCAAGGTGGTCACACCGGCAACCCCGAGAACGGCGGCCAGGGCACTCAGCCCGCGCGCCAAGATGAACCAGTATCTCAACATCATCCTCGCCGGCAACGACGTGAAGCGGCTTGACCCGCAGGCCTGGGCGCTGATGCTCGACGAAAACGGCAATCTCGCCGAGGGTGAGGGCAACAACGTCTTCCTCGTCTGCGACGGCGTGCTGTTGACGCCGCGCGCCAACAACATCCTGCCCGGTATCAGCCGTGCGACCGTGATCGAGCTTGCCAAGGGCCTGGGCATCGAGGTGCGCGAGACCGACCTTGACCTCTACGACGCGGCAATAGCCGACGAGATGTTCATCGCCTCGACAAGTCTTTGCCTGTGCCCGGTCTCGTCCTTCAACGGCCGCAAGGTGCCTGTGTCGGGTCCGGTCACGGCGCGCCTCACCGCTGCCTATGTCGACATGGTCGGCTGCGACTTCGTCCAACAACATTTGAGCTGGCTGAACCCATGAAACGAAAGATCACTGCCGAAGGCGTCTCGGTTCCCGGGGCGCCATTCGCGAGCGCCGTCGCCGTCGATAGCGGCACGGTGATCTACACGTCCGGATTTCTGGCGCGCGATTCGCGAACCGGCGTCATCCTTCACAAGGGCAATGCCGAGCAGCAGACGCTCGAATGCTTCGACAAGATCGAAAAGGTGCTGCAGGCCGCTGGCGGGACACTGGCCGACATCGTCAAGATGACCGTCTTCCTGCGCAACGTCTCCGACTACGAGGCGATGAACCGGGCGCGCAAATCAAGACTTGCCGGCATAGACTACGCCAGTTCGACCGTGATCGCCGGCCTTGCGGCGGCCGATGGCCTTGTCGAGATCGAATGCGTGGCCGTGGTCGCCGGGGCGGTTCCGTCATGAGTGCCGCCGGCTCAATCCGGGAAAGGCCGGTGCGGACCTCTCCGGTCGCGGTCGGCGGCAGTTCGGCCTTTCATCGCGATCTGCTGGCGCCGACAATCCGCGAGGCCGTCGCCGGCGATGGCGTCTATATCATCGACAGGAACGGCAGGCGCTATCTCGACGGCAGTTCGGGGTCGGGGCCCTCATGTCTCGGACACAGCAATGCGGCGGTGCGTGCGGCGATGCACGCACAACTCGACCAGATCGCCTATGCGCACACCGCCTTCTTCACGTCGGAGCCGATGGAAGAACTGGCGGATAACCTCTGCGCCGGGGCACCCGAAAAGCTTTCCCATGTCTGGTTCACCAACAGTGGGGCTGAAGCCGCGGACGCGGCGCTCAAGCTCACCCGCCAATACTTCATCGACAGCGGCCAGCCGGAACGGCATATCGTGATCGGTCGCCACGCCGGCTATGTCGGCAGCACGCTGGCGGGGCTTGCCGCCGGCGGCAGCGAACGTCGCCGTGGACCGTTCACCCCCTTGCTCCCCTCCAACACCGCGCATATCGGGCCCGCCTATGCCTATCGCGGCATGCTTGAGGGCGAGACGACGCATGACTTCGCCCTCCGCACCGCGCGCGAACTGGACGCCAGGATCGAGGAAATTGGCGCCTCACGCGTTTCGGCGTTCATCTGCGAGACCGTCGTCGGCAGCATCCTGGGCGCGGTGGCCGCTCCGGAAGGCTATTTCCGGGAGATCCGCCGCATCTGCGACCGTCACGGTATTCTGCTCATTCTCGACGAAGTCATGTGCGGCATGGGTCGCGTGGGCACGAAATACGCTTTCACCCAGGAAGGAATCTGTCCGGACCTGGTGATGATCGGCAAGGCGCTGGCCGGCGGATACGCGCCGCTCGGCGCGGTGCTTGTCGGCTCGGCCATCCATGATGCGATCAGGGACAAGACCGGCTTCTTCCGGCATGGGCACAGCTTCCACGGTCATGCGCTGGCCTGCGCCGCGGCCCTTGCGGTGCAGCGTGAAATCGAAGACTGCGATCTCCATTCGAATGTCGCCAAGTCCGGGCTGCTGCTCGA
>NZ_JAFKIC010000177.1 GCF_017306585.1 Mesorhizobium sp.
CTTCGCAGCTGGTGACAGATTATCTCCCGGAACTCGCCGCCACCGGCTGGGCCGGCGCCAGTGTCCAGCATGTGCTGGACATGACGACCGGCGTGCGCTTCTCCGAGGAATATACGGACCGCTATTCGGACATCGGCCAGGTCGATGTCGCGACCGGCTGGAAGCCGGTGCCGCCGGGCAGCGATCCGGATTTCCGCTGGCCCGCGCACATGTTCGAACTGATCCTGGGGCTGAAGGACACCGTTCGTCCGCATGGCGCCAGGTTCGAATACCGCTCGATCGAGACCGACGTGCTCGCCTTCATCATGGAGCGGGTCACGGGCAAGCGGCTGGCGCAACTGGTTTCCGAAGAACTCTGGCAGAAGCTCGGCGCCGAGGAAAGCGCCTGCTTCACGGTCGACAGCGCCGGCTATGCGTTGGCCGATGGCGGCTTCAACGCGACGCTGCGCGACTATGGCCGCTTCGGTCAGCTGATCCTCGACAATGGCCGCGGCATCGTGCCGGCGGACTGGATCGAGGCGACGCGCAACGGCAAGCATGGTCCCGATTTCTCCGCCAGCATGCCGCAAGGCAGTTACCGCAACCAGTTCTGGATCGAGAATCCCGACTCCCGCGCCCTGATGTGCAGGGGCGTTTTCGGACAGATGATCCATATCGACTGGAATACGCGAATGGTGGTGGTGAAGCTTTCGACCTGGCCGGATTTCAGCAATACCGCCTATTCCGTGGCGACGCTGAAGGCCGTGCATGCCATCGCCGC
Source organism: Mesorhizobium sp. (assembly GCF_017306585.1). Taxonomy (GTDB): domain Bacteria; phylum Pseudomonadota; class Alphaproteobacteria; order Rhizobiales; family Rhizobiaceae; genus Mesorhizobium. The sequence continues at coordinate 761 of NZ_JAFKIC010000177.1, forward strand.
CGCGCTGGGCTGAACCGTGCAAGAAGAAACGACCTGGAAGGAAACGCCATGACCGGCAAGACCGCATTCGAGAGCCGCTACGGCTTCCCCCGCAACGAGGTGCTGCTCAGCAACTGGCGGGAAAATCCGTTCAACCGATGGTCGTTCCAGAACCTCGGCGAATTGGTGCCGACCGCGCGGATTTTGGCGACGCCGGATGCGATCGAAGCGCCCATGCGGGATTTCGACGGTCTGCTCGGGGAAAAGGTCTCGATCGCCAGCGCGCCGGAAACCGTTGCCGAATTCCTCGCGCGCTCCAGCACTGACGCGCTGACGGTGATGAAAGGCGGCAAGGTCATCGGCGACTGGTTCGCGCCGCACATGGATTTCGGCGCCCGCCATATCATTTTCTCGATCAGCAAGTCGGTGACGGCTGTCATCGCCGGCATCCTCGAAGGCGAGGGCGCCTTCGACCCGGAAGCGCCGGTGACGCACTACATTCCCGAGGCGGCGGGTTCAGCCTATGGCGACGCAAGTTGCCGGCATGTGCTCGACATGAGCGTCAGCCTCGATTTCGAGGAGGCCTATCTCGATCCGGAAAGCGCCTTCGCGCGCTATCGCCGCGCAACGCTGTGGAACCCGGGCGGCGGCACGGAAAGCCTGCGCGAATTCATTCTCACCCTGCAGCGGCTAGCCGAGCCGCATGGCGAGACCTTCCGCTACCGCTCGCCCAATTCCGACTTGCTCGGCCTGTTGCTGGAGCGCGCGTCGGGCCAGCGCTTCACCGACCTGATGCGCGAGAAGCTGTGGCTGCCACTGGGCGCCGTGAGCGAGGCCTCCATCGGCGTCGACATGGAAGGCACGGCGCGGACCGCCGGCGGCATTTCGGTGACGCCACGCGACCTGGCGCGCCTCGGCGAAATGATGCGGCAAGGCGGCACGGCCAATGGACGCCGCGTCGTGCCGGAGGCCTGGGTGCGCGATACGGCGGTCACCGGAGGCAGTTCCGAAGCCTGGCAGCGCGGCTCGATGGTGCCGCTGTTTCCGCAAGGCCGCTACCGTAACAAATGGTATCAGACCGGTTTCGCAAACGGCGCCTATTGCGGCATTGGCATTCATGGCCAGTGGCTTTATGTCGATCCCAAGACGGAAGTCGTCATCGCCAAGATGTCGTCGCAACCGGAGCCGGTGGACGATCCGCTCGATATCGAGATCGTCGCTTTCTTCGAAGCGCTGAGCCGGATAGTCTGACCCGGCCGGGGCAACTTCGCCGCCTCGTGCTTTCCTGTGGACCGGCCGCGACGGTTGAAAGCGTCGCGGTTGGCGGGACGGTTGTGTGCGCTTATGGTCGCCGCTCCTTTCGACAAGAGTAGGACCAATATGGCATCCGACATCAAGCGCATCGCAGCCATCATCGCGGGGGAGATCAAGGCCAGGCCCGAACAGGCGGCGGCGGCGATCGAACTGCTCGACGAGGGCGCGACGGTGCCGTTCGTTGCGCGCTACCGCAAGGAAGTGACCGGCGGGCTGGACGACACGCAGTTGCGCGATCTTGCCGAGAGGCTCGCCTATCTGCGCGAGCTCGATGCCCGCCGGGACACCATCCTCGGCTCGATCCGCGAGCAGGGCAAACTCACCGAGGAGCTGGAGGTCAAGATTGCCGCCGCCGCGACCAAGGCCGAGCTGGAAGACATCTACCTGCCCTACAAGCCGAAGCGCCGCACCAAGGCCGAGATCGCCAGGGAGCGCGGGCTGGGGCCGCTGGCGGACGCCATTCTGGCGGATCGTTCGCTTGTGCCCGCGGAACTGGCACTCGCCTATGTCAAGGAAGAAGTAGCCGACGCCAAGGCCGCGCTTGAAGGCGCTCGCGACATCCTGTCGGAACAGTTCGCCGAAAATGCCGATCTGGTTGGCAAGCTGCGCGCCTACATGAAGGAACGCGCCTTCCTGCGTGCCAGGGTGGTCGACGGCAAGCAGGAGGCCGGCGCGAAATTCTCCGACTATTTCGAGCATGTCGAGCGCTGGGCGGGCGTGCCGAGCCATCGGGCGCTCGCCATGCTGCGTGGCCGTAACGAGGAAGTGCTCTCGCTCGATATCGAGGTCGATGCCGACGATGCCTCGCCGGTCAAGCCGGTCGAGCGGATGATCGCCAATGCCTATGCGATCGGCGCGTCACTGCCGGGCGATCGCTGGCTGATGGAGGTTGCCGGCTGGACCTGGCGCATCAAGCTGTCCCTGCATCTGACGCTCGACCTGATGCGCGATCTGCGCGAGCGGGCCGAGGAAGAGGCGATCCATGTCTTTGCCCGCAACCTCAAGGATCTGCTGCTGGCCGCGCCCGCCGGTTCGCGCCCGACCATGGGGCTCGACCCCGGCATCCGCACCGGCGTCAAGGTGGCGGTGGTGGACGGCACCGGCAAGCTGGTGGCGACGACAACGGTCTATCCGTTCCCGCCGAGAAACGATGTACGGGGAACGCAGGCGGAGCTTGCCGCGCTGATCCGCCAGCACAAGGTCGAGCTGATTTCGATCGGCAACGGCACCGGCAGCCGCGAGACCGAGAAGCTGGTCGCCGACATGCTGTCGGACATGCCGGCCGGTGCCGGCCCCAAGCCGCTCAAGGTCATCGTCAGCGAGGCGGGCGCTTCGGTCTATTCGGCGTCCGCCACGGCGGCGGCCGAATTCCCTGGCCTCGACGTGTCGCTGCGCGGCGCGGTGTCTATCGCGCGGCGTTTGCAGGATCCGCTCGCCGAACTGGTCAAGATCGAGCCCAAATCGATCGGCGTCGGCCAGTACCAGCACGATGTCGACCAGTACCGCCTCGGCCGCTCGCTGGAAGCGGTGGTCGAGGACGCGGTCAACGCTGTCGGTGTCGACCTCAACACCGCCTCGGCGCCGCTGCTGGCGCGGGTCTCGGGTCTTGGCGCCTCGCTGGCGGATGCCATCGTCGCGCATCGCGACGCGACGGGGCCGTTTGCCAGCCGCAAGGATCTGCTCAAGGTCTCCCGCCTCGGGCCGCGTGCGTTCGAGCAATGCGCCGGGTTCCTGCGTATCGCCAATGGCAGCGAACCGCTCGACGCCTCGTCGGTGCATCCGGAAGCCTATGGCGTGGCCAAGAAGATCGTCGCCGCCTGCGGGCGCGACGTGCGCTCGCTGATGGGCGACAGCGCCGCGCTCAAGGCGCTCGATCCGCGCGTTTTCGTCGATGAGCGCTTCGGTCTGCCGACGGTGCGCGACATATTGGCGGAGCTGGAAAAGCCCGGCCGTGATCCTCGCCCGGGTTTCAAGACCGCGACCTTCGCCGACGGCGTGGACGACATCAAGGATCTGAAGCCCGGCATGCTGCTGGAGGGCACGGTGACCAATGTCGCCGCCTTCGGCGCCTTCGTCGACATCGGCGTGCATCAGGACGGGCTCGTGCATGTCTCGCAGCTCGCGGACCGGTTCATCAAGGACGCGCACGAGGTGGTGAAGGCCGGCGACGTGGTAAAGGTGCGCGTTGTCGATGTCGACATCAAGCGCAAGCGCATCGGCCTTTCCATGCGCAAGGATAGCGGCGAGGGCGGCGCGCCCAGAGGAGGTCCGCGCGACAATGGCGGCGGCAGGCCGGCGCCTCGCTCGCCGGCGCCGCCGCAGCGCCAATCGGAAAAACCATCGCAGGGCGCGTTCGGCGCCGCGTTGGCCGAGGCGATGAAGCGGAAGTAGCTACCAGGCCAGAACCGCGGGCTCCCTGTCGAGCTGGCTCAGCAGCCAGTCGCGAAAACTCGCGACCGGCGGATAGCCGCGCTTATCGTGCGGGACGACGAGGTAGTAGGCGCTGCGGCTCTGCATCGGTTCGCCCGGCGCGGGCACCAGCTGGCCGCGCTGCAACTCGCCGGCGATGAGCAGCAGCGGCAGCAATGCGACGCCGAGCCCCGCCATGCAGGCCTGCGCCGCGGTGCCGAACTGCTCGAACTGCATGCCGGGTCCGGTCGGCGCGCTCAAGCCCTGATGTTCGAACCATTCTGTCCACGCCCCCGGGCGCGTCGCCATGTGCAGCAGCGGCAGGCGACCGATGTCGCCAGCTGAGGTGATGGCGCGGCCGGCGAGGAATTCGGGCGACACGACCGGGGCCACGGTTTCACGCACCAGAAGCGTGGAGTCGGCTTCCGGCCAGTCCGGCAGACCATAGTGGATCGCGGCATCCAGCCTCTCCCGCGCGAAGTCGAAACGGCCGACGCGGGTGACGAAGTTGATGGTGATGTCGGGATTGTTCTCGACGAAATCCGGGATCAAAGGCATCAGCCAGCGCGTGCCGAAGGTCGGCAAGATGGCGAGGTTGAGTATCCCGCCATGCCGATTGGTCATCAATCCCAAGGCGGCGTCGCGCAACTGGCCGAGGGCCGATCGCACCGCTTCGGCATAGATTTCGCCGGCCGTCGACAGCCGGACATTGCGGCTGTCGCGCTCGAACAGCCGGCGGCCGAACTGATCCTCCAAAAGCCTGATCTGGCGGCTGACCGCGCCTTGGGTCAGGTCAAGCTCCTGGGCGGCGGCGGTAAAGGAGCCAAGTCGGGCCACGGCCTCGAAGGCGGCGAGGGCGCTGATATTGGGAAGCAGGCGGCGCTGGACACTCATGATCCATTCCTAACGCTCATTGATCGGTGAGGCAATTTCGTTTGATTTTTCGACGCCACGGGCCGATAAGCCGGGCTTCACCCGTTGCAAGGATCGAAAAGCCATGGCCGCCGACAAGAATGCATTCGTCTGGGAAGACCCGTTCCTGATCGAGGACCAGCTTTCGGAAGAAGAGCGCATGGTGCGCGACGGCGCGGCGGCTTTCGCGGCCGACAAGCTCGCGCCGCGCATCGAGGAGGCTTATCTCAACGAGACCTTCGACACCGCGATCTTCCGCGAGATGGGCGATGCCGGCCTGCTCGGCATCAACATCCCCGAGGAATTCGGCGGGCTCGGCGCCAACTATGTGACTTACGGGCTGGTGGCGCGGGAAGTCGAGCGCGTCGACAGCGGCTACCGCTCGATGATGTCGGTGCAGTCGTCGCTGGTGATGTATCCGATCTACGCTTACGGCTCGGACGCGCAGCGCCGCAAATATCTGCCCAAGCTCGCCAGCGGCGAATGGATCGGCTGTTTCGGCCTGACCGAGCCGGACGCGGGCTCCGACCCGGGCGGCATGAAGACGCGCGCTGAAAAGACCGCCGGTGGCTACAGGCTCACCGGCTCCAAGATGTGGATTTCCAACGCTCCGGTCGCCGACGTGTTCGTCGTCTGGGCGAAGCTGAAGGGCGAGAACGGCAAGGACGAGATTCGCGGCTTCGTGCTGGAGAAGGGCATGAAGGGACTTTCGGCGCCGAAGATCGGAGGGAAACTCAGCCTCCGCGCGTCGATCACCGGCGAGGTGGTGATGGAAGGCGTCGAGGTCGGCGAAGACGCGCTGCTGCCCAATGTCTCGGGGCTGAAAGGTCCGTTCGGCTGCCTCAACCGGGCCCGTTTCGGCATTTCCTGGGGCTCGATGGGCGCGGCGGAGGATTGCTGGCACCGAGCCCGCCAGTACGGGCTGGACCGCAAGCAGTTCGGCAAGCCGCTGTCCGGAACGCAGCTTTTCCAGAAGAAGCTCGCCGACATGCAGAGCGAGATCGCGCTCGGCCTGCAGGCCTCGCTGCGCGTCGGGCGCCTGCTCGACGAAGGCAAGATGGCGCCGGAAATGATCTCGATCGTCAAGCGCAACAATTGCGGCAAGGCGCTCGACATCGCCCGCCAGGCCCGCGACATGCATGGCGGCAACGGCATCCAGATCGGCTACCACGTCATGCGACACGCGCAGAACCTGGAGACAGTCAACACCTATGAGGGCACGCATGACGTGCACGCGCTGATCCTGGGGCGGGCGCAGACGGGGCTGCAGGCGTTCTTTTGAGGCGGCAAAGCCTCCTCGTCTTCGTCATCCTAGGGCGAAGCAAGGAGCGAAGCGACGCGGCGCAGACCCTAGGATCCATGCCGTGACGTTAAAGTGTTGTAACGGTTCAGAATTCTGCGCCGCTGCACCTTTCAACATAGGTCGCGGCATGGATCCTAGGGTCTTCGCGACGGAGCTTCGCTCCTGCTTCGCCCTAGGATGACGAAGTCATTGGATGCGCCGTGCCGCCGGTCGACGCTGGGCGGCAAATGACCAGTCGCCTGACGCTGCTACACAGTCCTTGGCTGCTTAAATTAGGTGCACCGCAACATCTCTGCTTGGAGAATGCCCGGAACTTGTGTCAGGGTTCGGCTGTCGAAACGCCGATCCCCGGGGCCCTATGGCAATTCTGGCAGCCGTCTATCACCTGACCCACTACAAATACGACCGGCCGGTGGTTCTCGGCCCTCAGGTCATCAGGCTGCAGCCAGCGCCGCATTCCCGCACCAAGGTGCTCAGCCATTCGCTCAAGGTCGAGCCGGCCAACCATTTCGTCAATCTGCAGCAGGATCCCTACGGCAATTTTCTCGCCCGGTTCGTCTTTCCTGAGCCGGTGAGCGAACTGAAGATCGAGGTCGATCTCGTCGCCGACATGACGGTCTACAATCCGTTCGATTTCTTCGTCGAGGAAAGGGCGGAGAATTTCCCATTCGATTATCCGGAAGAGATCCGCGACGACCTTGCCATCTATCGCACACCGGAACCCGCCGGACCGTTGCTCTCGGCTTTCCTCAGAACCATCGACCGCAGTCCCAAAAACACCGTCAATTTTCTCGTCGATCTCAATGCCCGGCTGCAGCGCGAGATCGCCTATATCGTGCGCATGGAGACCGGCGTGTTCTCGCCGGAGGAAACGCTTTCCGCCGGCAAAGGATCGTGCCGGGATTCGAGCTGGCTGCTGGTGCAGATCCTGCGCAATCTCGGCATCGCCGCCCGCTTCGTTTCGGGTTATCTGATCCAGCTCAAGCCTGATCTGGTTTCGCTCGACGGTCCGGCCGGGACTTCGGTCGATTTCACCGACCTGCACGCCTGGTGCGAGGTCTATCTTCCCGGCGCCGGCTGGATCGGTTTCGATCCGACTTCCGGTCTGCTCACCGGCGAGAGCCATGTGCCGCTCGCCGCCACGCCGCATTTCCGCAACGCGGCCCCCATTTCCGGCATGGCAAGTTTCGCCAATGTCGATTTCGGTTTCGACATGCGGGTTGAGCGCATTGCCGAACATCCACGCATCACCAGGCCGTTCTCCGACGAGAGCTGGCAGGCGCTCGATGCGCTCGGCAACAGGGTCGATGCGGCTCTGACGGAAGGCGACGTACGGTTGACCATGGGCGGGGAACCGACCTTCGTGTCGATCGACGATTTCGAGTCCGCGGAATGGAACACCGCCGCCGTGGGGCCCACCAAGCGTGAAAAGGCCGACGCGTTGATCCGGCGGCTGCGCCAGCGCTTCGCGCCGGGCGGCTTCCTCCACTATGGTCAGGGCAAATGGTATCCCGGCGAAAGCCTTCCGCGCTGGACCTTTTCACTCTACTGGCGCACCGACTGCCAGCCGGTGTGGAGCGATCCGTCACTGATCGCGCGCGAAAAGAGTTCGTCCGATATCGGCCCGCAGCAAGCCGAAAAGCTGCTCACCGCCATTGCCGGCGAGCTTGGCATCGAGACGTCCATGGTCAGCGAAGCCTATGAGGATCCGGCCGAGTGGCTGCTCAAGGAAGGCAAGCTGCCCGACAATGTCGATCCATCCAATTCCAAACTGGAGGACCCCGAGGAACGCAGCCGCATGGCGCGCGTGTTCGAGCGCGGGCTGACGAGGCCATCCGGCTATGTGCTCCCCGTCCAGCGCTGGAACAGCCAGGCGTCAGGTCCGCGCTGGCGCTCGGAAAAGTGGAAGACGCGGCGCGGCCGGCTGTTCCTGGTGCCCGGTGATTCGCCGGTCGGCTATCGCCTGCCGCTGGGAACGTTGCCCTATGTCGCGCCGGCGCAGTTTCCTTACATAGTTCCGGTCGACCCATCGCTGCCGCGCGGCCCCTTGCCGGCGCGCGAGGCGATTTTGCCGACAGCAGCCGCGATTGGACCGGATGGTGCCGACGAAGTGGCGCACCGCCAGCAGGCGGCCTCGTTCACGGCAGCCACCGCGCAGCAGGACAGGGTGGAACAGGAGATCACCGAAATCGGCGGCGCGGTGCGCACGGCGCTTTCGGTCGAGCCGCGCGACGGAAGGCTGTGTGTATTCATGCCGCCGGTCGAAGCGCTGGAAGACTATCTCGAACTTGTCGCGGCCGCCGAGAACGCCGCGAAGTCGATCGGTCTTCCCGTGCATATCGAGGGCTATGGACCGCCGCACGATTCGCGCCTCAACGTCATCCGGGTGGCGCCCGATCCCGGCGTCATCGAGGTCAACATCCATCCGGCGTCGAATTGGCAGGATTGCGTGGCGACGACCACCGCGATCTACGAGGAAGCGCGGCTGACGCGGCTCGGAGCCGACAAGTTCATGATCGACGGGCGCCATACCGGCACCGGCGGCGGCAACCATGTCGTCGTCGGCGGCGCGACCCCCAATGACAGCCCGTTTCTTCGCCGGCCGGACCTGTTGAAGAGCCTGGTGCTGCAATGGCAGCGCCATCCTTCGCTGTCCTATCTGTTCTCGGGCCTGTTCATCGGCCCGACCAGCCAGGCGCCGCGCTTCGACGAGGCGCGGCACGATTCGCTCTACGAGCTCGAAATCGCGATGGCGCAGGTGCCGCATCCCGACCAGGGGACGGCGCCGCTGCCATGGCTGGTCGACCGGCTGTTCCGCAATCTTTTGACCGACGTCACCGGGAATACGCACCGCTCCGAAATCTGCATCGACAAGCTGTTTTCCCCGGATGGTCCGACAGGCCGGCTCGGCCTGGTCGAGTTCCGCGGTTTCGAGATGCCGCCCAATGCGCGCATGAGCCTGGCGCAGCAGTTGCTGGTCCGCGCCGTCATCGCCCGCGCCTGGAAAAACCCGCTCGACGGCCGCTTCGTGCGCTGGGGCACGTCGCTGCATGACCGCTTTATGCTACCGCATTATGTCTGGGCCGATTTCCTCGATGTGCTCGACGACCTCAAGCTCAACGGCTTCGAATTCCGGCCCGAATGGTTCGACGCGCAACTCGAATTCCGGTTCCCCTTCTGCGGGGAAGTCCAGCATGCCGGCATCAAGCTGGAACTGCGGCAAGCCCTGGAGCCATGGCATGTCATGGGCGAGCAGGGGGCGATCGGCGGCACCGTGCGCTTCGTCGATTCCTCGGTCGAGCGGCTGCAGGTCAGGACCGAGGGCCTCAATCCGGAGCGCCATGCCATTGTCTGCAACGGCCGCATCGTGCCGATGAAGGTGACCGACAACAGGGAGGTCGCGGTGGCGGGCGTCCGCTTCAAGGCCTGGCAGCCGGCCTCAGGCCTGCATCCGGCGCTGCCGGTCAACACGCCGCTGGTGTTCGACATCTACGACCGCTGGTCGGGCCGGGCGGTCGGCGGCTGCGTCTACCATGTCGCGCATCCCGGCGGGCGTAATTACGACACGTTCCCGGTCAACGGCAACGAGGCAGAGGCACGGCGCCTTGCCCGCTTCGAACCGCGCGGCCATACGCCATCCGGCTATGTGTTGCGCGAGGAACAGCCGGCGGAAGATTTCCCGATGACCCTTGACCTTCGGCGCCCGCCAAGACTGTGATCGGCCATGGTAAAGGGGAATCATAAAAGGGTACGCGGCAAGCCGCAGCGCCACAGCCTGCTGGAGCACTACCAGCCGATCGACGGCGTCGTCGACGAGATGGTCGACGCATCGGGTAATCCGCGCCCCGTCTGGAAGCGTTTCATCGAGGCGCTCGACGATCTCGGCGCCGAGAAGCTCGGCCAGCGTTTTGCCCGTGCCGACCAGTATCTGCGCGACGCCGGCGTCTACTACCGCGTCTACGACAAGGCCGGCGCCAACGAGCGCGAATGGCCCCTCGCGCATGTGCCGCTGCTCATCGAGGATGCCGAATGGGCCGCGATCAGCGCCGGCCTTGTACAGCGCGCTGAACTGTTCGAGCAGATCATCGCCGATATCCATGGACCCAACAGGCTGATCGAAAAGGGTATTCTGCCGGCGGGATTGATCGCGGCAAGCCCTGAATATCTGCGGCCCGTGATCGGCACCAGGCCGGCCAGCGGTCATTTCCTGCATTTTTGCGCTTTCGAGCTCGGCCGCGGGCCCGACGGCCAGTGGTGGGTGCTTGGCGACCGGACGCAGGCGCCTTCGGGCGCCGGCTTCGCGCTGGAAAACCGTGTCGCCACGACGCGCGCGCTGTCCGACATCTATGGCGAGATGCATGTGCACCGGCTGGCCGGCTTTTTCCGCCGCTTCCGCGACGCGCTGATCGGCATGGCCAGGGAAAACGACGGCCGCGTCGCCATCCTGACGCCCGGACCGCTCAACGAAACCTATTACGAACATGCCTATATCGCCCGCTACCTCGGCATCATGCTGCTCGAAGGCGAGGATCTGACCGTTTCCGGCGGCAGGCTGATGGTGCGCACCGTGTCCGGCCTGATGCCGATCAGCGTGTTGTGGCGGCGCCTCGATGCCGCCTTCGCCGATCCGCTCGAACTGCGCCCGGACTCGCAGATCGGCACGCCCGGGCTGGTCGAGGCCATCCGTCACGGCGCGGTCGGGACCGTCAACGCACTTGGCTCGGGCCTGATGGAAACACGCGCGCTGCTTGCCTTCCTGCCCAGGATCGCGCGCGAATTGTGGGGCGAGGAACTCGAACTGCCCAGCGTCGCGACCTGGTGGTGCGGACAGGAGACGGAACGCGCCCATGTGCTTGCCAATATCGACCGCATGGTTGTCGGTCCGGCGCTGTCGACACGGCTCGCCTTCGAGGATGACGGCCAGACGGTGCTCGGCTCGGCTCTGTCGGCAGGCGAGCGGGCGGAACTGGTTGCGCGCATCGAACGCGATGGTGGCGCCTTTGTCGGCCAGGAGGCGGTGACGCTTTCCACCACGCCGGTTTTCGTTGGCGGCTGGCTGGAGCCCCGCCCGGCCAGCCTGCGTGTCTATCTGGCGCGCACGCCCGATGGCTGGACGGTGATGCCGGGCGGCTTTGCCCGCGTCGGCCTGTCGCTCGACCCGACGGCGATCGCCATGCAGCGCGGCGGCCAGGCGGCTGACGTGTGGGTGGTCAGCGACCGACCGGTGGAGCGCGAAACGCTGCTGCCGCAGGAGGGAGACAGCTTCAGCCGCACCAGGCCGGGCAGCCTGCCCAGCCGGGCCGCGGAAAACCTGACCTGGCTCGGCCGCTATATCGAGCGCTCGGAAGATACGGTGCGGATCCTGCGCGCCTATCATGTGCGGCTTGCCGAAACGTCGGACCCCGACATGCCGCTGCTGGCCGATATCAGGGATTATCTGGAACCCTTCGGCATCGATGTCGAGACGGCGATCCCTTCGGGGTTGATCGGCACGCTGGACAGCGCGGTCTACAGCGCCGGACAGATCCGCGACCGTTTCTCACCGGACGGCTGGCTGGCGCTCAAGGACCTCTCTAAGACCATCCATCAGTTCGCCACCACGGTGGCGCCGGGCGACGACGCGACCCGGGCAATGACCGTGATCCTGCGCAAGCTCGCCGGGTTTTCCGGGCTGCTGCACGAGAACATGTATCGCTTCGCCGGCTGGCGCTTCCTCGAGATCGGCCGGCGGCTGGAGCGCGGCATCCAGATCGCGCGCACACTTGCCCGGCTGACCAGCGCCAAGGCACCGGACGGCGCGCTCGACATGATGCTGGAAATCGGCGACAGCGTGATGACCCACCGACGGCAGTATCCGGTACAGGCCGGGCGTCGCACGGTGATCGACCTTTTGGCGCTGGATCCTCTCAATCCGCGCTCCGTCCTGTTCCAGTTGGAGAGGCTGAAGGCCGAGATCGGTCTGTTGCCCCCGGTCGGCGGCGAAGGCCATATGTCGCCGGCGGCGAAGGAGATCCTGCAGCTCAACACCGCGATCGCCATCAAGGAGCCGGCGGACATGACGGTTGCCGCGCTGAACGATCTCGCCGGCGAGATCGGCGGCCTCTACAACAGCCTTGCCAAGGCCTATTTCGGATAACACCACGGCATGCTGTACGACATCAGGCTTCACCTTCACTATGACTACGCCGCGGCTGCCGGTGGTGGCCGCCATCAGGTGCGCGTGCTGCCGCCGACCATCGCAGGCGTGCAGCGCGTCATCGCCGCGTCGCTGTCGTTCGCGCCGGCGGCCAATGAACGCTCCGATTTTTCTGATTTCTTCGGCAACAACGTCACCTCGATTGCCTTCCGCGATGCCCATGACGCACTCGATATCAGGATGAGCGCGCGCGTTTCGGTGTCGCGGCCGGAGCCAGGCCTCGATGTCTCGCCCGATCTCGGCCGGCTCAGGCAGGAACTGGCGGCCGTGCGCTCGCTGGCGCCAGCTTCGCCCCACCATTTCCTGGCGGCCAGCGCCCACGCGGGCGTCGACACCGCGATCACCGGCTATGCGCGGGACAGCATTGCGAATTCAGCCGCCGGAACCGCCATGAGCCTGTGCAACCGCATCCACCGTGACTTCACCTATGATGGCGAGGCGACCACGGTGCGGACCCGGGCGAGCGATGCCTTCAAGCTGAAACGCGGCGTGTGCCAGGATTTTTCGCACATCATGATCGCCGGGCTGCGCGGACTTGGCATTCCGGCGGGCTATGTCAGCGGCTTCCTGCGCACCATCCCACCAAAGGGCAAGCCCCGGCTGGAGGGCGCCGACGCAATGCATGCCTGGGTCAAGGTCTGGTGCGGGCGCGATGCCGGCTGGCAGGAATTCGACCCGACCAACGGCATGCGGGCCAGCAACGACCACATCACCGCAGGCTTCGGCCGCGACTATTCCGACGTGGCGCCGATCGTCGGCGTGCTGAAGACCACGGGCGGGCAGGTCGGCGAACAGGCCGTCGACGTCATTCCGGTCGCGCTCGAAAAGGCATGAGCGCGGCCCAAAACGCGCGAGGCGCACCGCTAATGCAATTCTGAGTGGACGAAGGCGACTTCTCAAACATCGAAGCGGTCGCTAATCTGTATCCGTTTTGAGGGGACAATCATTGTAGTGCCAAAGCACGTTGGCGCGGGGTTTTGTAATTGAAAGCGGTCAGCGTCGTCATTCCAGCCTACAATGCCGCGGCGACAGTCGCGACCACACTCGCATCGCTTGCAAGTGAGGCCGAAGTCATTGGCGAGATCCTGCTGATCGACGATGCGTCGACGGACGATACCGTGGCCGTGGCACTGAAGGCGGCGTCGCAACTGTCCCTGCCGCTGCGGATATTGCCGGCCGAATGCCATGATGCCGGCGGTGCCCGCAATGTCGCACTGACGCAGGCACTCCATCCCTGGGTCTACCTGATCGACGCCGACGACCTGCACCTTCCCGGTGGATTGCGAGCACTGCTGCGGCAGGCGGAGAGCGGGCCCGAAGCCGACATGATCGTCGGTGCCTACCAGCGGCGGGTGAGTGGCCAGGACCGGCAGATAAAGGTGCCGAACGGCTATCAGGCTTCGTGCCTCGCAAATGCTTCGGCCTATGTAAAAGGCGACATACGTTCCGTCGCGGTGGGCAGCGTGCTGGCGTCCCGGCGCCTGATCGGCGAGACGCGGTTTCCGGTGGGCCTTGCCTATGACGAGGACACGCTGTTCTGGGCGAGGCTGATGAGCAAGGCATCGCTGGCCATGATTCCACAACCCGTCATGGTCTACGAGGTTTCGCCCACCCGCTCCGACGACCGTTTTACGATCAATCCGGTGCGGCGGTTCCTGGAGTGGCGCCGGGAACTGCACACGCTCACCGATTGCGGCATCCCGATGTCGTCGCTCAAGATCAGGGAGGGGCTCGTCGCCCTCAAGATTGCCCGGGTCCATTATGCGCGCGGCGACCTGGACACAGCCTCACGCTTCCTGGCGGTGGCCTCGGCGGCACCGAAACGCCGCTCGGAGGCCTGGCGCTGCCTGCGCTACCGGCTCAAGCTCGCGGTGCGGCGGCGGCTTTCGTCGACGCAGATTGAGCTGCAGAGCGCCCTGTAGGCCCGGTCCCGTCATCCGCCGGCGAAACCGGCGACGCGTCATCGCCGGCAATGGAACCGGCGGCCGTCCTGCGGCTTATCTAGCGACATTCGCGCGGAGCCGTCATGCTGCAGAAATCCGGTGCATCGTACAACCGATCGTCCGCCGATGACGCGATGCCGAGCAACGGGGCGCGGATCGCGGCCAGGCAAGCCAGACTGACCTATGTGAGCGATGCCGAGCCCGGTATCCGCCGACTGAGGGCGGGCAAGGGTTTTTCCTACAAGGGACCCGACGGCAAAGCGGTTTCCGGCGCCGTCAGGGCACGCATCGAGGCGATCGTCATCCCGCCGGCCTGGACGGATGTCTGGATTTCGCCCGATGCCGACGGTCATATCCAGGCGACTGGAAGGGACCAGCGGGGGCGCAAGCAATATCGCTATCATCCGCAATGGGCCGAGGAGCGGGATGGCGCCAAATATTCGAGCCTTGTCGCTTTCGCCGAAAGCCTGCCGGACCTGCGCGGCACGATAGACAGGGATCTGCGCCGCCACGGCCTGCCGTTCGAACGCGTCGTCGCCGCTGTCGTCTGGCTGCTCGACAACACGATGATCCGCGTCGGCAACGCCGCCTATGCGCGCGACAACAAGAGTTTCGGTTTGACGACGTTGCGGGATCGCCATGTCGACATCAAGGGGGCCAGCCTACGCTTTGCCTTCAAGGGCAAGTCCGGCAAGGAATGGAGGCTGAAGCTGGTCGACCGGCGCATTGCCGGGATCGTTCGAGGCGCGCAAGACCTGCCGGGCCAGAAACTGTTCCAGTATCTCGACGAGGATGACGTGAGGCGCCCGATCCGTTCCGAGGATGTCAATGGCTACATCCGGGATGCCGTCGGGGATGCCTTCAGTTCGAAGCATTTCCGTACCTGGGGCGGCACCATCCACGCCGCCTCGCTGTTTGCGCAAACCGAACTGCCGGAAAGCCGGGCACAGCAAAAACGGGTGATGAACAACGTTATCGATCAGGTCGCCGAGCGGCTGGGCAACACACGCGCGGTCTGCCGCAAATGCTATATCCACCCGCTGGTGCTCGAGGCCTGGTCACAGGGACGGCTGCTCGCCGAAATGGCCGAGGCCAACAAGCGCAAGCGGCCCGTCGAAGGGCTGGACGCGGAGGAAGCGCTGGTCCTGCGATGGTTGAAGAGGCACGAAAGCTGACTTGCGGCGACGAGAGCGGTTCAGCGTTTGATAGAATCGCCGAACCGCTCTAACTCTTTGTTTTTACGCAATTCCGGACGGAAAACCGTTTCACACTTTTCCTGGAATTGCTCGAGCGCCCGTCGCACCGGATTTTTTTATCGACGCCGTGTCGGGATCGGTCCTACTGTTTCGTCCTTTGATGCAGAAAAGGACCAGACATGCTCTACGCCATCCTGTGCTATGCCTCTGAAGACGTCGTCAGTTCCTGGAGCAAGGCGCAGGACGACGAAGTCATGGCCAATCTCCTCAACGTCCAGGACAAATATGCCAAGGCCGGCCGGCTCGGCCCGGTCGCGCGGCTTCTGCCGACGACGGCGGCGACGACGCTGCGCAAGGTCAAGGGCGAATCGGTCGTCATCGACGGCCCGTTCGCCGAGACCAAGGAGCAGTTCCTCGGCTTCTACACGCTGGAATGCGCTGACCTCGACGAGGCCGTCGAATTCGCCCGCGAGCTCTCCGAGGTCAATCCGAGCGGCGGCTCCTATGAGATCCGGCCGGTTTCGGTGTTCAATCCCACCGGGGTTGCCGTATGACCGAACTTGCCTGGATAAGCTCCGCCATCAGCGCCGCCCGCCCGCAGGCGATGGGCGCGCTGCTGCGCTATTTCCGCGATCTCGATACGGCGGAGGAAGCTTTCCAGGATGCGTGCCTCAGGGCGCTGAAGAACTGGCCGCAGAACGGGCCGCCGCGCGATCCGGCGGCCTGGCTGATCTTTGTCGGCCGCAACAGCGGCATCGATGCTGTGCGCAAGCGCGCCAAACAGGCGCCGATGCCGGAAGAGGACCAGATATCCGACCTGGAAGATGCCGAAAGCGATATCGCCGAACGGCTTGATGGAGCGCACTACCGCGACGACATATTGCGGTTGCTGTTCATCTGTTGCCATCCCGATCTGCCGGCGACGCAGCAGATCGCGGTCGCGCTGCGCATCGTCTCCGGCCTGACCGTCAAGCAGATTGCGCGCGCCTTCCTGGTCGGCGAGAGCGCCATGGAGCAGCGCATCACCCGCGCCAAGGCGCGCATTGCCGAGGCCGGCGTGCCGTTCGAGACGCCGGGCGCGGTCGAGCGCTCCGAACGGCTCGCGGCGGTGGCGGCGATGGTTTATCTCGTCTTCAACGAAGGCTATTCGACCAACAGCGGCGAGGCGCCGGCCCGTGCTCCGCTGTGCGAGGAGGCGATCCGGCTGGCCCGGCTGCTGCTGCGCCTGTTCCAGACCGAGCCCGAGATCATGGGGCTGACGGCGCTGCTTCTGCTGCAGCATGCGCGCGCGCCGGCCCGGTTCGACGCGGACGGCGAAATCGTGCTGCTCGAGGATCAGGATCGCAGCCTGTGGAGCCGCAAGATGATCGACGAGGGGCTGGCGCTGGTCGACAAGGCGTTGCGTCACCGCAAGCCCGGCCCCTACCAGGTGCAGGCGGCGATCGCGGCCCTGCATGCAAGGGCAGCGAAGGCCGAGGACACCGACTGGGTGGAGATCGACCTGCTCTACGGGCTGCTGGAGCAGATGCAGCCGTCGCCTGTCATCACGCTCAACCGTGCGGTCGCGGTCGCTAAGGTGCGCGGGCCGGAAGCGGCTCTGGCCATGATCGAGCCTCTGGAACAGCGGCTTTCCGGCTATTTCCACTTCTTCGGCCTTAAGGGCGGCCTGTTGATGCAGCTCGACCGGGGCGAGGAGGCGCGTGTCGCCTTCGATCGCGCCATCGCGCTTGCCAATACGGCGGCGGAGGCGGCCCATATCCGCATGCATATCGATCGCCTGATAAAGGACGGCGCCGTGCGTGCGCCGGCGAAAAAGGCGAACTGAACGCCATCTGGCTCAATCGTGCGGTTTGAGCTTGGACCATGCCGGGGTGGCGATTTTCCCCTGAAACGAGTAATGCCACGCCATGACTGTGCCCGCGGTGCCTTCCGGCATGCGGGCGGCGTGGCCGGGCTGGACCCGAAGCCACATCAAGGCGACGGGATCCGAAAGGGACAAAAATGACGATAGCGAAGGAAACGGCCGAGCTTCTGGCCAAACTGGGCGTGGCCAAGGACGCGCTTTCCGGCGGCGACCTGATCGTGCGCAGCCCGGTGACGGGCGAGCAGATCGCGGCGCTGAAGACGATTTCGCCCGCCGAGGCGGCAAAGACAATCGACAACGCCCACAAGGCGTTCCAGTCCTGGCGGCTGGTGCCGGGCCCCAAGCGCGGCGAACTGGTGCGGCTGCTGGGCGAGGAACTGCGCGCGCACAAGGCCGAGCTCGGCCGCCTGGTGTCGATCGAGGTCGGCAAGATCCCGTCCGAAGGGCTGGGCGAAGTGCAGGAAATGATCGACATCTGCGATTTCGCCGTGGGTCTGTCGCGGCAGCTGTACGGCCTGACCATCGCCACCGAGCGTCCCGGCCACCGCATGATGGAAACCTGGCATCCGCTGGGCGTCGTCGGTGTCATCTCGGCTTTCAACTTCCCGGTCGCCGTGTGGTCTTGGAATGCGGCACTCGCGCTGGTCTGCGGCGATGCCGTGGTGTGGAAGCCCTCGGAAAAGACGCCGCTCACGGCGCTCGCCTGCGAGGCGATCTTCAAGCGCGCGGTCAAGCGTTTCGGCGCCGATGCCCCCGACGGCCTGGCGCCGGTGCTGATCGGCGACCGTGCCGTCGGCGAGATCCTTGTCGATCATCCCAAGGTGCCGCTGGTTTCGGCCACCGGTTCGACGCGCATGGGCCGGGATGTCGGGCCGCGGCTCGCCAAGCGTTTTGCGCGCGCGGTGCTGGAACTGGGCGGCAACAATGCCGGCATCGTATGCCCTACGGCCGATCTCGACATGGCGCTGCGCGCCATCGCCTTCGGCGCCATGGGCACGGCCGGCCAGCGCTGCACCACGCTGCGGCGCCTGTTCGTGCATGAGAGCGTCTACGATGCCCTGGTGCCGCGCCTGAAGAAGGCCTACCAGAGCGTTTCCGTCGGCAATCCGCTGGAGACGTCGTCGCTCGTCGGGCCACTGATCGACAAGGCGGCCTTCGATGCCATGCAGAAGGCCTTGCAGGAAGCGAGTGCGCATGGCGGCAAGGTGACCGGGGGTACGCGGGTCGAGAATGGCCACCCGGATGCCTATTACGTGCATCCGGCGCTCGTCGAAATGCCGAAGCAGGTTTCGCCGGTGACGGAAGAAACCTTTGCGCCAATCCTCTATGTGATGAAATACTCCGATTTCGACGCCGTGCTCGACGAGCACAATGCCGTTGGCGCCGGACTCTCCTCGTCGATCTTCACCCGCGACCTGCAGGAATCCGAGCGCTTCCTCGGCGTCGACGGATCGGACTGCGGCATCGCCAATGTCAATATCGGCACGTCCGGAGCCGAGATCGGCGGCGCCTTCGGAGGCGAAAAGGAAACCGGCGGCGGGCGCGAAAGCGGCTCCGATGCCTGGAAGGCCTATATGCGGCGCGCCACCAACACGGTGAACTATTCGAAGGCGCTGCCGCTTGCCCAGGGCGTCTCGTTCGACATCGATTGATATCTGCCAACCTTGGCCAGCGCCGATTGGTCCTGCGGGGTCAATCGACGCAGGTCGAGGGTGTGCATGCCGCCGTGACGCTGGACAGTTTCTGACGCCTGTCCAGCGTCGGCTTTTCGTAACGTTTCCTCATACGGGTTCCTTCTACGCAATTCCGGACCGAAAGCCGCTACAGACTTTTCCTGGAATTGCTCTGTCTTCGCCGGAGGGGCGCGTTTGCTCCCGTCAGCTACAGGTCGATGGCGTGCAGGCTGCCGTAACGTTCGACAGTCTTTGATGCTTGTTCAGGATGGGTTTCTCGTAGCGTCTTTTCATGCCGATCCTCTCTGGATGTCCTGTCATGCTCGCGCCTCTTGTTCGAGGCGCGGCACTGTCGCTTCAACGATCAAAGCTCGCAGGTTGACGGCGTGCAGGCTGCGGTAATGCTGGACAGTCTTTGACGCTTGTCCAGGGTCGGCTTTTCGTAACGCTTTTTCATGCCGGCTTCTCTCCGTAATAGCGCCGCGAAGATAGCGGCTGCCGGAGTGCTACCGGGCATGGCGGTTTCATGCATCGCCCGCGCGGGGGATGCCGCGCCGTTCAGTTGGGTGCCGTCGAGCCGAAAGCCTCGCTGAAGGCGGCATCCATTATGGCCAGCTTCACCACCTGGGCGGAGATGTACTCCTGATAGAAATCGGGCGATACCCACATCACCGAATTGCCGCGCTGGCCGAGCCAGCCGACACTGCCAAGCTCCTCGGCGGCGCGCAGCTTGCGCGCCAGGTGGGTTCGCGACAGCTTCAGCCATGTGGCGAAGTCGCCGATCGAGACGATATCAGTCGGAATCCGGTTAAGATTGGCATGGTCGGGATCGACGCCCGATATCAGCCAGTCCATGACGACGCCGCCATTGTTGAGCCAGGTGAACAGCGAGAAGGTCTTTTTGGGCTCGCGCACCGGATTGGACGAGAGCAGGCCATCGGCGATCAGTGGCTGCACCATGGCGAGCGCGTCGGGCCGGGACAGGAACATGGCCAACCGGCTCGCTCCGTCGAGACTGTCCAGCGTGTGCAGATGCGCCATCAGCCAGAGAGTAACCGGCTCCAGCGCGAAGACTGCAGGCTGCATGGGGCGTATGCGGGCGTCCTGTGTCGCGGGCAGATATTCGATGAAACCGTAGTGCAGCATTTCCTTGATGAAGGCGTCCGCGGTGTTGCGGCTGGCCACGTCATGCTGGCGGATCACGTCGAGGAAACGCGCCGCCGTCAGTTGCTTGCGGTAGTCGTCGGGCTCGCGCCGGAAATGCAAGGCCAAGCCGATATGGGCCATCAACCAGCGTTGCTGGGTGGCGAACACCGAAGCGAGCCGCGGGTTGATCTCGTACGTCCGGTTCATAGCCTGTGCCTGGACGCGAATAGAGCGGTGCAGCGCCGGATGACCGGCAATTTCCTCCAACGTCAGCGCCATTCTCCCCCGCTGCGGTTAAGCCCTCCTGCCATGCAGACGCGGCGGACACATTTTCAGCCTTCTTTGTCTGTGTCCAGTCATCGGCCGCTAATTGTGGATGAATGCGCGAAGCATTTGTCGCCGGCCGGGGAATGGCTGGGGCGCTTCGGCGTTCGGCGAGCGTGCGGCCACCATCGCCCTGTTCTGCGACAGGGAAGACTGTTGCGGAACGCGCTATGCGCCTTGCGATGTCTCGAAGCAGGCCGCGAAGGCGTTGTCGACGACCGCCAGCTTGGCGGCCTGGACGGTCATGTATTCCTGGTGGAACGACTTCGACACCCACATCACCGAATGGCCGCGCGGCCCTAGCCACCCAATGCTGCCAAGCACCTCGGCCTCGCGCAGTTTGCGACCAAGATGGGTTCGCGAGAGCTTTAGCCATCTGGCGAAGTCGCCGATCGAGACGACACTGGTCGGGATGCGCTCCAGGCCGGCATGTTCGGGGTCGATACCCGACATCAGCCAGTCCATGACGATGCCGCCATTGTTGAGCCAGATGAACAGGGAAAAGGTCTGCTTGGGCTCGCGCACCGGTTTCGATGCAAGCAAGCCATCGGCCACCAGCGGCTGAAGCGTGCCAAGCATCTCGGGCCGTTCCAGGAATCTGGCCAGCCGGTCGCCGCCGTCGATATGATCGAGCGTCCGCAGGTGGGCAAGAACCCAGCCGGTGAATGTCCGCACCGTCGCCGCCGTCGGCTGCATGGGATGCGTGCGACCATCGCCCCCCGCGACATACTCGGCAATGTTGTAGTGCAGCATCTCCTTGATGAAGGCGTCGGCAGTGTTGCGGCTGGCCACTCCGTTGCGATGCACGACCTCGATGAAGCGCGATACAGTCAGTTCCTTGCGGCTGTCGTTCGGGTCGCGCCTGAAATGCATGGCAAGCCCGACATGGCCCATCAGCCAGCGCTGCTGCGTGGCAAAGATGGACGCCAGCCGTGGGCTCTCTTCATAGATACGAATCAGCGCCTGCGACTGTTCCTGAACGTAGCGATGCAACGCCGGATGGCCGGCAATTTCTTCCAAAGTCAGCGCCAGTCTCCTGATGGTCCGAGTCAACTCCAACAGCGCGGTCCCGTTCCTCATTTTTCAACCTTCAACACTGGTGTCCAGTGGTACCAAATGCCGAGAAGGAGAGCCGTCCTACAGCGACCTGTTGGTGACGCAGTTTGCTAACTGCTTGCTATGACTTGGAAAACCCCTCCCAATAATAGTCAAGCCGGAATCCCCGCGTTCAATTGACCTACCTGAGAGCCGAGCATAGTTTTCGCGCCATCCGAAGGGCGGGGACAAGCCTTTCCGGAAATGAATTTTGACAAAACCCGGAAGAACGAGCGGCCTCAGGCCGCCCGGCGGCGAAGCTTTGCCCGCATTCCGCACCGCAATACGAGTGATTGAGTGAAGTATAGAAGCAAGATCGCGACAGGCAAGAAAACCGACGTCCCGCCTGCTTTCGGCGGGCCCGGCGCGCGTGGCGGATGGCACGGCGCGGCCGCTGTTTCGATATGGTTGTCGCTTCCAGTCGCCGCCTTCGCCCAGACTGCCAGCCAGATTACGCCGCCAAGCTTCAGGCCGCCGACGCAGGCCGATACGGCGGGCGTTTCCATCCCCGAAGGGACGGGTCTCCAGGCGCCGCCAGGCGCCGAGAAGCTCAAGGTCAAGCTCAGGGATGTCAGCGTCGAAGGCGGCTTGCCGGACATGGCCGAGGCGACGCGCAAGATCACGGCGGGCCTCGCCCATCGCACGGTGACGGCGGCGGACATCTTCGCCGCAGCGCGGGCGCTGGAGACCGAATATGGCCGTGCCGGCTACGCTCTGGTCCGGGTCGTGCTGCCGGCGCAGAAGCTCAACGACGGCGCAAGACTGAGGCTCGTCGTCATCGACGGCTATCTGGAGCGGATCGACACCAGCAATCTGCCCGAGCGTATACGCGGGCGGGTCGAGGCAACGCTTGCGCCGCTCGTCGGACAAAGAGGCATCAGGCTGTCGGCGATCGAGCGCAAGCTGTTGCTGGCTGGCGATACGCCCGGCGCGCGGCTGCGCTCGACCCTGCAGGCCGGCACGGCGAAGGGCGCCAGCGTGCTGGTTATCGACGGCAAGTACCGTCCGCTTGGCGGTCAGGTCACGGTGGATAATTCGCTTTCGCCGTCGCTGCAGCGCTGGTCGACAGGCGTCGGCGTCGACTTCAACTCGCTGCTCGGTCTTGGCGACCTCGTCTATGTGCGCATCGGCGGTTATCCCAATGGCGGCGAGAGCGGGCTGTTCACCGACGGTCCGCGCAACCGCAACTATGCCGCCGGCATCGTCGTGCCGATCGGTTATGACGGTCTGACGCTCAATCTGGAAGCCACCCGCACGCGCGCCAACCCGACCGCCGAGCCGGGCACGCTCGGCTTCGGCAGCGAATTCGAGCGTTATTCGGCGCGGCTTCGCTATCCCTGGATCCGCAGCCGCGCGCTGACGGTCAACAGCGAATTGTCCTTCGACGCGCAGAACGATTTTCTTAACGCGGTGACGCCGATTTCGCTGCCGATCGCCGAGGACCGGCTGCGCATCATCCGGTTCGGCACCGACGCCACCTGGTTCACGCCGCTCGGCGGTGTCCTCATCGGCAATGTGGTGGCCTCGTTCGGCATTGACGGGCTCGGCGCGCGCTCGGCCGCGGACGCAACGCCGCTCTTGCCGTTGTCGCGGCAGGGCGCCGATGCGGCATTCCAGAAGCTCGAGGTCTCGGCCAGTTACAGTCAGCCGCTGGCCACCCATCTCGGCCTCGATCTCTATGCCCGTGCGCAGACTTCCTTCGGCAAGCCGCTGCTGCAGTCGGAGCAGATCGGGCTGGTCGGGCCCAACGGCCTGTCGAGTTTTGACGCCGGCGCCTTGCAGGGCGATTCCGGCTATGTGCTGCGCGGCGAGGTTTCGTCGCCCTGGTACGTGCCTTTCACCGGCGGTGTGGTTCAGCTTTCGCCCTATCTTTTCGGCGCTGTCGGCGAGGTCCATCTCGAAATGCCGACCGCGCTGGAGTCAGCCGGCATTGTCGGGGCTTCCTACGGGCTGGGCCTGAAGGTCGGCGCTATGCTTGCCAGCGATCCGACCAACACCAGCCTGACCCTGGAATGGGGTCGCCAACACCGCAACGACCATTTGCCGACCAGCGATCGTTTTTCGCTCGCCGGCGCCATTCAGTTTTAAGACGTGACCATGCAGTGCCAAACCTTCTCGCCTAAGCTTCTCAACCGCACCAGCGCACCGCTGACGGCATTGCTGCTGGCCTCGACGGCGCTTGTCGGCTTCACCTCGGCGCGGGCGCAGGAACTGCCGACCGGCGGTAGCGTGGCTTCCGGCGGCGTCACCATCTCCAATCTGTCGGCCTCGCAGCTCAACATCAAGCAGTCGACCAACTCGGCCATCGTCAACTGGCAGAGCTTCTCGATCGGCTCGGGCGCGACCGTCAACATCGATCAGCCGACCTCGACCTCGACGATGCTCAACCGCGTCACCGGCGGCACGAAGTCGACCATTGCGGGCCAGCTCAACGCCAATGGCCAGGTCTTCCTCGTCAATCCCAATGGCATTGCCATTTCCAAGACCGGCAAGGTCAGCGCCGCCGGCTTCGTCGGTTCCTCGCTCGACATCAGCGACGACGACTTCAAGGCCGGCAAGCTGAAATTCCAGGGCAAGGGCGCTTCGGCGGCCGTTTCCAATGAAGGCGCGATCAGCATCGGGCGTGGCGGCTATGCCGCGCTGATCGGCGGCAGCGTCGACAATGCGGGCACGATCAGCGTGCCGCTGGGCAAGGTCGGACTGGGTTCGGGCGAGAAGGCGACGCTCGACCTGTCCGGCGACGGCTTTCTCCAAGTGTCGGTGCCGACCCAGGCTGGCGGCAGCAATGCGCTGGTTTCCAACTCCGGCACGATCAGCGCCGACGGTGGAACGGTCGAGCTCAAGGCGGCGGCGGTGCGCGATGCCGCGCGCCAGGCGGTCAACATGTCGGGCGTCATCGAGGCGCGCACGGTGTCGGGACAGTCGGGCGCGATCGTGCTCGGCGGCGACCAGGGCGACGTCGAGATCTCCGGCAAGCTCGACACTTCGGCTGCGAGCAGCGGCAAGGGCGGCAAGATCACGGTGACCGGCCGCAAGCTGAAGCTCAAGGGCGCAACCGTCGACGCCTCGGGCAAGAGTGGCGGCGGCACCATCAAGATCGGCGGCGACAAACAGGGTTCCGGCACCTTGCAGCGGGCGGCGACCACCGAGGTGGACGCGGCCACGACGATCAATGCCAGCGCTACCGGCAATGGCAATGGCGGCACGGTCATCGTCTGGTCCGACGAAGTGACCGGCTTCCAGGGCACGATCCTGGCGCGCGGCGGCGATAGCGGCGGCGACGGCGGCTTCAGCGAGGTTTCGAGCCACGATGTTCTCGATTTCGACGGCAATGTCGACCTGAGCGCCCGCTTCGGCGACACGGGTTACCTGCTGCTCGACCCCTACAATCTGACGATATCGACGACCGGTTCGCCGACCGTTCCCGGTTCGGGGCCGAATTTCTCGCCTACTCAAACCTCGACCCTACGTGTCTCGACACTGGTGAATGCACTCAACAGCGCCAATGTCGTGGTCTCGACGGGCACCAGCGGCAGCCAGGCCGGCGACATCACCGTCGCCAGCGCCGTTCAATGGTCGAGCGGCAACTCGCTGACGCTCAGCGCCTATCGCAACATCGCCGTCAATGCCGGCCTGACTTCAACCGGCGGCGGCGCGATCAACCTGCGCGCCGACTCCTCCGGCACCGGAACGGGCACGGTCAGCTTCGCCAGCAGCGCGATCAAGGCGAGCACCTCGGGCGTCGTGTCGATTTATTACAATCCGGCGAGCAATCCGGCGGGCAGCGGGATCAATACGACCAGCTACACCAGCTCAAGCGACTATTCCGGCAACATCGCCGGCGGCGCCACGCTGAATGCCGCCATGCTGGTCAACACGCTGAACGACCTGCGCAACATCAACAACAATCAGGATGGCAATTACGCCCTCGGTCGCTCCATCGACGCCAGCGGCACCACCTTCACCTCGGCCCCGGTCGGGACGCTGAGCGGTTCTTTCGATGGCCTCGGCAACACGATCTCGAACCTGACGATCACATCCGGGGACAACGCCATAGGCCTGTTCGGAACGATCGCCGGCGGCGCCACGGTGCGCAACCTCAACCTCGCCAATGTCGCCGTCACGGGAACGGGCAACGCCAATTTCGCCGGTGGACTTGCCGGTTCGAACCAGGGGAGCGTGAGCGGGGCAACCGTCTCAGGAACGGTCAAGATCACAGGGGACTCCTATCGATATGCCGGCGGTCTGGTCGGCTATAACGACGGTGCGATCAGCGGCGCGATCTCTACGGCTTCCGTTTCGGCGGGATATTACAGCCACGCCGGCGGCCTCGCCGGCGGCCTCACCGGCAGCATCACCGGTTCTTCGGCAAGCGGCACGGTGACCGTCGGGGCGCAAGGCAGTGGCGGCGGCCTCGTCGGCGAAGCCAATCAGGGGTCTTCGATCATGAGTTCCTTTGCGACGGGAACTGTAACCGGCGGCTCTCCATCCCAGGTGGGCGGGCTTGCCGGCCTCCTCAACGGCGGTTCGATCACGGCATCCTACTCGTCTAGCGTCGTGAATGCCGGGAACGGCTCCTCAGCCGGCGGCCTTGTCGGCGCGACCAGGAATGGCGCCAGCATCAACATGTCCTATGCAACCGGCGCGGTGACCGTGGGCAATGGCTATCTTGGTGGCCTTGTCGGCGCCACGCTGAGTGCAGGGGACACGATCACCAATTCCTACGCCACGGGCAAGCTCACCGGCCTCTATCTCGGTGGGCTGGTCGGCTCGAACTATGGCAGCATATCGTCTTCCTATTTCGACATCGATACGACCGGCGCCAGTGCCGGCGTCGGCTATTCGCAAACCACCACCGGCGGAACCGGCCTCCACACCAGCGACTTCATGACGGCGTCCAACTTCACCGGCTGGACGTTCGGCACGACGGCAGGCGGCCCGGGCTGGGTGATCGTCGACGTCGACAGTTCGCTCAACAATGCCGGAGGTGCCGCCGGCGGCACGCGGCCGATGCTGCTGTCGGAATATTCGACCACCATCACCAACGCGCACCAGTTGCAGCTGATGGCGCTGAACCTCAATGGCAAGTACACGTTGGGCAACAACATCGATGCCAGCACGACGGCTGGCGGCCAGGGCGTGTGGGGGGCCGGCGGCTTCGTGCCGATCGGCAGCGCGATCGCCACCAGCAGCGCTATCCCGACCAATGCGAACCTGCCGATGGGCACGTCCAACGAGCGCGCCTTCACCGGCACGTTCGACGGCAAGGGTTTTTCCGTCTCCAATCTCTATATCAACAGGCCGACGACCGACTTCGTCGGCTTGATCGGTTTCGCCACCGCCGCCACGATCCAGAACGTCACGCTGAACGGCGGGTCGGTCACCGGGCGCGACCATGTCGGCGCGCTGCTCGGCGGCGATCGTGGCTTCGACAGCAATTACAACTTTATCGCGACCTACCTCACCAATCTCTCCGCCTCGACGGCGGTAAGTGGGCGTGACTTCGTCGGCGGTCTTGCCGGTTCGATCGAGGCTGGCTGGGTCACGACGGTTTCGGCCAGCGGCACGGTCAGCGGCCGCGACTATGTCGGCGGCCTTGGCGGGTACATTTCCTCCAACAGCGGGTTTGTGCAGAACGACTCTTCGGTCAGCGCCATCGCCGCTTCGGCGACGGGCGCGGTCAGCGGCCGCAACAATGTCGGCGGCCTGTTCGGCTATTTCTATTCGGGTTTCTACGGCACTTCCTTCGCGACAGGCAACGTCACCGCCACGGGCGACAATGTCGGCGGTCTGATCGGGCAGGGCATGGGAGGGGTGAGCAGCAATTCGACCGACAACCTCTATGCCACCGGCTCCGTCACCGGAAACAACTATGTCGGCGGCCTGATTGGCTTCGCCACCTCCTTCACGCTGACCAGGAGCTACGCGACCGGCGCCGTGACCGGCAACACGGCCGTCGGCGGCCTCGTCGGCAGCAATGACAGCGGCAGCCTGATCGACCTGTCGTTCGCCACCGGCGTGGTGCGCGGCGTCGACCAGGTCGGCGGCCTGGCGGGGCGCAACCTCAGCGTCATCGGTGTGGCCAGCACCACAGGCACCTATGCGACCGGCGCCGTCTATGGCACCAGCAATGTCGGTGGCCTCGTCGGCTACAACGGCTTTGTGAACATGGGCAGCTACAGCCTCAACGGCCGTATCCAGAGCTCCTATTCGATCGGCGCGGTCAACGGCACGACCAATGTCGGCGGGCTGGTCGGCTACAACGGCACCGACCCGTCAGGTAACTACGCCCCCACCATCAAGAATTCCTATTGGGATACGGAAACGGCGGGCGCCAGCCTTGCCGGCGTCGGCGGCGGGGTCACCACGGGCGCCAATGCCGGAGCAACCGGCAAGACCACGGCGCAGCTGATGGCGGCGCTGCAGACCCCCTTCTCGTCAACAACCTGGGGGATCGTCGCCAACACCAGCCTGCCTTACTTCAAGTGGCTCTATGCCTCGACACCGCAAGTCGTCACAGGCACGGCCTACAGCGATCGCGGCACGACGCCGCTTGCCGGGGTCGCGACCAATATCCTGGTCAACGGCACGATCACGCCGGCCTCGGCTGTCGGCTCGACCGGCGCCAACGGCTATTACTATTTCCTGCTGCCGAACGGCACGATCGCCTCGGGCGGCAGCCAGGTTCTGGTGACCTCGAGCGGACCTTCGGCGGGCGCCACCTTCCAGCAGAACGCCACCGGTTCCCTCAATGGCCTGTCGATCTATGGCGGCTATCTCAAGCAGCAGGGCGCGGCCTCCACATTGTCGGCGCTGAGCGCGGCGCGCGCCACGGCGATCGGCGCCAATGCCGCCGCATCGAGCCTGATCGGCGGCCTTGCCAATATGGAGATCGATCCGTCGGGCTCGACCTTCTCGATCGATCAGGCGATCAGCGTGCCCGGTACGCTCGTCTTTTCCTCAACCGGAACGGTGAACCAGACCGCCAGCATCAGCGCCAACGGCCTGCTTCTGCTCGGCAGCGGCGGCAACTACGCGCTCAACAATGCCGGCAATTCGATCGGTACGGTGGCCGCGTCGACCGGCACCGTCAGTGTCGCCGACAGCAGCGACCTGACGATCGGAACCGTGGCCGGCACCAGCGGCGTGACGGCGACCGGCGCGGTCACGTTGCAGACAGCGGGCAAGCTGACCATTGCAGCGGCGGCCAAGGTCACCGCAGGCGCCAACAGCAATGCGGTGCTCGCGGCCGGCGGCGCCTTCGTCAACAATCGCGGCAGCGACGCGGTCTCGGTCTCCGGAACGGGCCGCTGGCTGGTCTATGCCTCCGGTCCGACCGGCAATACATTCGGCAATCTCGACAGTGGCAACACGGCGATCTGGAACACGGCTGCCGGCGGCGCGGTAAGTGCGACGGGCAATCGCTATGTCTTCGCCTACCAGCCGACGCTGACCTTCGCCTCCAACAATACGTCGATGGTGTATGGCGACGCCATGCCGACGCTGACCTATTCGGTATCGGGCTATCAGGCCGGGGTGGCCAACGCCTATCTCGGCGACAACGCCACCACCGCCTTCACAGGCGCGCCGGCGCTCTATACCCCCTCTACGCTTGCCCTCCAGCCACTCGGGGCGGGGACCTACACGATCACCATCGATGCCGCCAACGTTGCCGCGCGGAACGGCTACGCCCTTGCCTTCAACAGCACGGGCCTGATTTCCGTTGCCAAGCGCATGGTCACCGTCACGGCCAATTCCGGTCAGGGCAAGACTTATGGCGATGCCGATCCATCGTCCCTGGGCTACGGCTACACCAGCCTGGGCAATGGCGTTGCCCTTGTCGGGGCCCTCGACCGTGCCTCGGGCGAAGACGTTGGCGGCTACGCCATCGGACAGGGAACGCTGACCAACGGCAACAATTCGAACTACGACATCACATTCGTAGGCGGCACCAGCTTCAATATCGGCAAGCGCGCCGTGACAGTCACGGCCACATCAGGCCAGGGTAAGACCTATGGCGATGCCGATCCGTCATCCCTCGGCTACAGCTACACCAGCCTGGGCAGCGGTGTTGCCCTTGTCGGTGCCCTCGACCGGGCAGGCGGGGAAGACGTTGGCGGCTACGCCATTGGACAGGGAACGCTGACCAACGGCAACAATTCGAACTACGACATCACCTTCGACAGCTCGACCTTCAGCATCGGCAAGCGAGCCGTCACGGTCACGGCGACGGCTGGCCAAGGCAAGACTTATGGCAACGCCGATCCGTCCTCCTATGGCTACAGCTACACCAGCCTGGGTAGCGGCGTGGCGCTGGTCGGTGTGCTCGACCGCGCATCGGGAGAGGACGTTGGCAGCTACGCCATCGGCCAGGGCACGCTGACCAACGCCAGCAATTCGAACTACGACATCACCTTCGACAGCTCGACATTCGCGATCGGCAAGCGCGCCGTGACGGTCACAGCGACCGCTGGCCAAGGCAAGACCTACGGCGATGCCGATCCGACGTCCTATGGCTATAGCTATACGAGCCTCGGCTCCGGCACGGCTCTGGTGGGCGTGCTCGACCGCGCTGCCGGCGAGAATGTCGGGGGATATGCGATTGGGCGCGGCACGCTGACCGATGCCGCCAACGCGAACTACGACATCACCTTCGACAGCTCGACATTCAGCATCGGCAAGCGGGCCGTGACGGTCACGGCGACGGCTGGCCAGGGCAAGACCTATGGCGATGCCGATCCGTCGTCCTATGGCTACACCACGTCGGGTCTCGGCAATGGTGTAGCCCTTGTCGGCGCTCTCGATCGTGCGTCGGGTGAAGACGTTGGCGGCTACGCCATC
>NZ_JAFKIC010000178.1 GCF_017306585.1 Mesorhizobium sp.
GAAAGACGAGGGCGATCAATCTCTAGCTCGACCCGTCAAACGGTCAGCATTTCACCGATCCGACCCTCGCCGCTGAGGGAGGGCGGCTACCCTCTCCCAGCGGACTCTTCTTCGCCCATTCGGCAGCGAAAGTCATAAGACAAGCAATTTCAGGAAAAGTTAGAGAGGCGTTCCCGGGAAAACGCATCACGTTTTCCCTTGGAAATTGCGTAAAAACAAAGAACTAGAGCGGTTCGGCGAACCTCTTCAACCGAACGCGAAATGCCTTCGAGCCGACCGAGCAAGCCGTCTTGCTGTACCATTTCGTGAAGTCGGGGTTCGGCGAGCTTGACCAAGGCCTGGTGACAATCTCCACGGCCAGCAGACCGACAAAGGGCGGTGCCTGCTTCATCTGATGATACTGTGCCGAGACATCAGAGTGCGTCGCTCGCCAAAGGCCGTAGGATGATCTCCAGAAATCGTCGATCCAGAATGAAAGTCCGCTTTTAAAAGGCGGATCGCCCCCAAGGGCAAGAAACTGACTCTAAACAATTGATAAACAATGGTTATGGTGGGCCCGGAGGGACTCGAACCCCCAACCAAGCGGTTATGAGCCGCCGGCTCTAACCATTGAGCTACAGGCCCCACGCCGGCTGGATTAATGTTTTTCCTTCGACGGCACAAGGCTTTCCCTGCGGGCTTTTCGAGATCGCCCAAATCAGCCCATATTCGCGCCCTAGTTGAGCGTTGCGACCTGATCGCAGACCAAGGAGATTTTCATGACCAGACACCTATTGCCCCTCGCGCTCGCCGCCGCAATCGCTTTCCCCGCAGTGGCTGGAGCCGCCGATTCGCCGGCGCCCGCACGCATCATCGTTTCGGGTGAAGGCGAAGCGACCACGCCTCCCGATCTGGCGCTGCTGTCGCTCAGCGTGATGCGCGAAGCCAAGACCGCGCGCGCCGCGCTCGATGCCAACAACGACGCCATGGCGGCGGTCATCGCGGCGATGAAGGCGGCCGGCATCAAGGATCGCGACCTGCAGACCGCGGGCATCCAGATCAACCCACGCTACAACTACACCAACAAGCCGGACGGCAGCCAGGAGGCCGAGCTCGTCGCCTACCAGGTGACCAACACGCTCGCGGTGCGCGTGCGCGACATCGACAAGACCGGCGAGATCCTCGACAAGGCTGTATCGCTCGGCGTCAACCAGGGCGGCGGCATCTCCTTCACCAACGACAATCCCGCCGCCACCATCACCGAAGCCCGCAAGAAGGCGGTTGCCGACGCCATGGCCAAGGCCAAGACGCTGGCCGAGGCCGCCGGGGTCAGCATCGGGCGGGTGCTGGAGATCTCGGACCAGAACGTCGCGCCGCCGCCGATGGCGATCAACGCCAAGGCCTTCGACGCCGCCGCCGGCGGGGCGGTGCCGACCCAGGCCGGGGAGAACGCCTACAATGTCCACGTCACCGTGACTTTTGAACTTAAGTAACTGGCGAGCTGAAGTCGCTGAAATGATTGATCATCCGTGGCCGGCTCTGCCTGGCCACGGATGATCCTCCGCCGATCCGGGATCAACCGGCGCACGAAATGAAAAACCCCGCGGGATCGCTCCCGCGGGGTTTTTTTCGAGCCACGCCCGTCCGGCCGGACAGGGGCTCCGCTAGCACGGGCTAACCCTCGCAGAGGGTTATGCCACAGGCTAACCCTCGCAGAGGGTTATGCCACGGGCTAACCCTCGCAGAGGGTCAGCCACAAACCTTAGCGATTGATGATCGGGCAGCCACGCTCGTTGGCGAACACGACGACCACGCGGTCGCCGTACTGGCGGCCCACGACCTTGATCACGCGGCGGTTGGCATCGACGATGCGCGCGCGGCGCAGCCCCATGCGCTCGGCCTTGTCGAGGGCGCGCTCGGGCGAGCAGCCACGGCGCCAGTCGTCGCGGCGGTCGTCACGGCGATAGTCGCGACGGTAACCGTCGTCACCGGCATAGACGCCGAAACGCGGATCCTGGTTGTTGCCGAAGCCGAGATAGAGGCTGTCGGCATGGGCGGGAATAGCCGCCAGCGTGCCGAGACCGACCAGGGCCGAAAGCGCAGCCGTCTTGATCGTGGTGTACATGGTTCTCTCTCCTTGTTGCGGGCTTGCGCCCGTCCTCGTGAAACCGATGATGGGACAATGCACTGGCCTGTCTGAACTATTTACGAACTGGCCGTTCATCTGCGGTTCATGTGGCGGGAAAAGGAAATCTCCGCCGGTTCTTCAAGCAATTCGGCCCAACGTCAGTCCCGGTTCCTGGTTCCGAAACGCTTTGCAGGCAAAGGGTTCAAGGCTCGTCGTCGAGCATATAGTCGAAATAATCCTCAGGCTCGGCCAGGTCGGTCTCGCTGGCCTTGACCCGGCCACGCATGGAGATGCCGGCCTCATGCACGGTCTCGGCGCTGCCCGACACCAGCCGATGCCACCAGTAGAGGTCGCGCCCCTCCGCCACCAACCGGTAGGCGCAGGTCGAGGGCAGCCAGCTGATGGTGCGCACATTCTGCGGCGTCAGGCCAACGCAATCGGGCACCCGCGCCAGCCGGTTGCTATAGTCGGCGCAACGGCAGGTCTCGGCATCGAACAGCCGGCAGCCGACGCTTGTCCAGTAGATTTCGCCCGTATCCTCGTCCTCGAGCTTCGACAGGCAGCACTTGCCGCAGCCGTCGCACAGCGATTCCCACTCGGCCGGGGTCATCGCTTCCAGCGTCTTTGTCTTCCAGAACCGCGTTTCCATCGCCCCGATGTGGCCCCGGCGGCGGTCGAGGTCAAGCGCGGTGACGCCTCGAATGAGGCGGCAACCCGGCGCAATGACACGAAGTTGCCTTCAAATGGCCGGCCAATCGCCCCGGACCGCTCCTAACGGTGGGCAGCCGGAACCAATTTCGTTACAAGCGGTTTCGGCAAGGATGGGACCCCACAAGGAGAATTTCGATGAAACGCCAACCACGGATTCTGGCAGGCACGGCACTTGGTCTGCTGATGGCATCCGCGCCGTTGGGCGCATCCCCGCTTCAGGGAAGTGCCGCGCTCGGCCCCATGCAACGCGGCGCGACCCCGCTGATCATCCTGGCGCAGGACACGCAAACCGACGAGGGCCAGCAGGGCGGCGAGGAACAGCCGCGCAAGAAGAAGCGCGAGCAGCAGCAGACCGAGCAGGCGCCCGCCGCCGAGCAGCCCGCTCCGGCGGCTGAGGAGCAGCAGCCCCGCAAGAAGAAGCACGAACAACAGCAGCAGGCCGAGCAGGCCCCGGCCGGCGAGGCAGCGCCCGCCGCCGAGGAGCAGCAACCGCGCAAGAAGAAGCGCGACCAGCAGCAGCAGGCCGAGCAAGCCCCGGCCGGCGAGGCAGCGCCCGCCACCGACGAGCAGCAACCGCGCAAGAAGAAGCGCGACCAGCAGCAGCAGACCGAGCAGGCTCCGGCCGGCGAGGCGGCGCCCGCTATCGACGAGCAGCAACCGCGCAAGAAGAAGCGCGACCAGCAGCAGCAGACCGAGCAGGCTCCGGCCGGCGAGGCAGCGCCCGCGACCGACGAGCAGCAACCGCGCAAGAAGAAGCGCGACCAGCAGCAGCAGACCGAGCAGGCCCCTGCCGGGCAGGCTCCCGCTGGCCAGGCCGAGCCCGCCAATGACAACCAGCCGGCCAAGCCCGAAAAGAAGCACAGGCAAGACCAGCAGAAACCGGCCGAACAGACACCGGAAGTCGCCCCGGCGCCGAAGGAGGCACCGGCCGGCGAAGCGACGCCCAAGGCCGAGCCTGCACCAGCCGGTGAACAGCCGGCAACCCAGGGCGAGCAGCCCCAGGACAAGACGAAGAAGCACGGCAAGAAGCCGGCAGGTGAACAGCCCGCCAATGGCGAACAGCCTGCCACGGGCGAGCAACCCGCCAATGGCGAGCAGCCGCAGACAGGCAAGCAGCCCGCGACAGGTGAGAAACCGGTCAATGGCGAGAAGCCTGCAACCGGTGAGAAGCCAGCCAATGGCGAACAACCGGCCAATGGCGAGAAGCCTGCAACCGGTGAGCAGCCGGCCAATGGCGCCAAGGCCACGCCGGCGCAGGGCGAAAATCCCGTGCAGGGCGAAGCGCCCGCCGACAAGAACGCCGCTCCCATCCTCGACAGCCAGAAGGATGCCGAACGGCGGGGAGACAAGGGACCCGGTGGGCGCAAGCCCGGCGACAAGGGCGGCCAGCAGAACGGCGAGCAGCAGAATGGTGGCCAGCGGAATGGCGGGCAGAACGCCCAGCAGGGCGGCGATCAGGGCGGCAAGCCGGTCGCGCCCGTCGACCAGGGTCCGCCGCCGGCCAGCGACAAGGCCGCCCAGCAGGAGATCAAGCCGGAGCAGATCGTTCCGGTGACACAGGAGAAAGGCAAGCGGCTCGACCGCGCGCCCGACGAGAACATCCGCGACCGCCGCCGCCCGAAGGGCGTCGACGTGCTCAAGGAGATCGGCGACCGCGTCATCATCCAGCTCGGCGGCCAGACGATCGTGCAGAGCAATGACGCGCCGCGCATGAACCGTGGCGCCAGGGATGTCTATTACGAGGACCTGCCGCAGGGCCGCACGCGCGAAACCGTGGAGCGCGACAACGGCGTCCAGATCGTCACCATCCGCAACCGCTATGGCGATGTCATCCAGCGCTCGCGCATCACGCCGGACGGCCGGGAATACGTGCTGAGCTATGTCGACGAGCGCAGCTACCAGGACGACGGCGACTGGCGTGATCCGGGCGACGACCTGCCGCCGATGCGGCTGACCATCCCGCGCCGGCAGTACATCCTCGATTCCGAGGATGTCGAAAGCCCCGACGACTACTACACCTTCCTCGAACAGCCGCCGGTGGAAAAGGTCCAGCGCCTCTACTCCATCGACGAAGTCAAGCGTTCGGCCCGCGTGCGCGACATCGCACGGCGCGTCGACCTCGACACGCTGAACTTCGAGTTCGGCTCGTCCACCATCTCCGACACCGAAGTGCAGAAGCTGGAAGGCGTGGCCGACGCGATGGAGAAGCTCTTGAAGAAGAACCCGGCCGAGACCTTCCTGATCGAGGGCCACACCGACGCCGTCGGCAAGCCGGAGGCGAACCTCGCTCTGTCCGACCGCCGCGCCGAAGCGGTCGCCGAAGCCCTGACCAACGCCTTCGGCATCCCGCCGGAAAACCTGACGACGCAGGGCTATGGCGAGGAGTATCTGAAGATCAACACGCAGGCGCCCAACCGCGAGAACCGGCGCGTCGCCATACGCCGCATCACATCCCTGGTGGCGCCGGTGGCCAGCAACAATTAGGTCATGATTTCAAAACCATGACCTGGTTTTCGGACTCGACTTGAGAAGTACCCATCCCCTGCCGATCGGGGATGGGCGAGATTTGGCATTGGCCTCCCGGGTTCAAGAAGATTTGTACCGGCATTGGAGCCGGCTCATTGAATCGCGAGGCCGCTCACACCAGATTCGGGACTGGGCGTTCCCTGCCCCGTCCCGACTCCAGCGGGACGCATTGAGCCCCGCCGGCCCTCTCCGGCGGGGTTTTTTGCTCCGCGATTTGCCTTGCAAACCACGGCTGGCTGGCCGAAATACGGCCTGACCGCCGACCAGACAACAACCGGAACCCCCTCCATGAAGCGTCTCGAACTCGCCATCGAATCGATCATTCTCGCCTCGCGCTGGCTGCTGGTTGTCTTCTATATCGGGCTGGGCCTTGCATTGGCCGTCTATGCGCTGTCCTTCGGCAAGAAACTCTATGAGTTCATGCTCACGGTGTTCACGCTGGGCGACACCGACACCATCCTGAAGATGCTCGGCCTCATCGATGCGGCCCTGGTCGCTTCGCTGGTGGTGATGGTCATCATCTCTGGCTACGAGAACTTCGTCAGCCGCTTCGACGACCAGGACGGCACCGGCGTGCACTGGCTGGGCACGATCGATGTCGGTTCCCTGAAGGTCAAGGTCGCCTCGACCATCGTCGCGATCTCTTCGATCCACCTCTTGCAGGTGTTCCTCAACTCGTCGTCCTACTCGACCGACCAGTTGATGTGGCTCACCATCATCCACCTTGCCTTCGTCGTCTCGGCGCTGATGCTGGCCTATATCGACAGGCTGATGGGCCTGAGCAAAGGCAACAAGGACGAGGCGTGAGGGGCGACGCCCGCAGCCAATTCCCAAATCGGGAAAGATGCCTCTTGTTCCCGAACTGGGAAAATCCTATAATAGGCGATGCAGGTCCTTTCAAAGAAAACGCTGCGAGACTTTTGGACCACGCATAATCAAGCCGAGGGGCCTCTCAGCGCCTGGTTTCTGGCGGTCAGCAAGGCGAACTGGGACGGGCCTGCCGATATCAAGGCAGCGTTCGGCACGAATGCGGACTTCGTCGGCGACAATCGCGTCATCTTCGACATCGGCGGCAATAAATTCCGCCTGATCGTCCATGTCTCTTATAAATTCCACCGTGTCCTGATCAAATTCGTCGGGACGCACAAGCAATACGACAAGATCGACCCGGAGTCCGTGTGATGGAAAACATCCGTCCAATCCGCACTGAGGATGACTACAACTGGGCGATCAAGGAGATCACCCGTTATTTCGAGCATGAGCCGGAAATCGGCTCACCCGATGGTGACCGCTTCGATGTCCTCGCTGCCCTCATCGAAACCTATGAGAACGAACATTATCCGATACCTGCACAGGACCCGGTGCAGACGATCAACTCCCATATGGAACTGTTCAACCTCTCACGCCGGGATCTTTCCGAATTGCTCGGTTCGTCGTCACGCGCCTCGGAAATCCTGAACCGCAAACGCTCACTTACCCTGGATATGATTCACGCCTTGAGCACCAAATGGCGTATCCCGGCCGAAACGCTGATCCAGCCCTATCACCTCGCAAACAAGGGTAAGAGAGAGAGAGCCTGAGGACGCCGTTGGCCCACCCGGGGCTAGTAGATGCTCTTGATCTTGCTCTCCGTCCGCGCGAACACCTCGTCCGGCACGAAAAAGTCGCCGGCCAGCGGCCCTGTCGCGCCCGGCGCATAGGCCGAGAAATCCGTGACACCCTCGGCGCGCAGCACCTCCTCGTCGATGTAGAAATTTCCAGACGTCTCGCGTGACGGCCTCAGGAAGATGGCGTGCGCGGCGTCGGCCATGATGTCGGGCGAACGGCTCATCGCAGCGACCGTCGCGCCGCCCAGCAGGTTGCGCACCGCCGCCGTGTCGATGGTCGAGATCGGCCACAGCGAATTGACCGCGATGCCGTCCCTGGCGAACTCCGCGCTCATGCCCAGCGTGCACATCGACATGCCGAACTTGGCCATGGTGTAGGCGACATGGTTCTTGAACCATTTGGCCTTCATGTCGAGCGGCGGCGCCAGATTCAGAATGTGAGGATTCTTAGCCAACTTCAGGTGCGGAATGCACATTTTGGACACCAGGAAGGTGCCGCGCGTGTTGATCTGATGCATCAGGTCGTAGCGCTTCATGTCGGTTTCCAGCGTACCGGTGAGCTGGATCGCGCTGGCATTGTTGACGCAGATGTCGATGCCGCCGAATTTTTCCACGGTCCTGGCAACGGCGTCGGCCACCTGTGCTTCCTCGCGGATGTCGCACAGCACCGGCAACGCCTTGCCGCCGGCCTGCTCGATCTCTTCAGCGGCGGTGTAGATCGTCCCTGGCAGCTTCGGATGCGGCTCGGCGGTCTTGGCCGCGATCGTCACATTGGCCCCGTCGCGCGCCGCGCGCAGCGCGATCGCCAGCCCGATGCCGCGCGACCCGCCGGAGATGAACAGCGTCTTTCCCTTGAGCGACATTTTTCCTCCGCGTCCCTGCAAACCGTTTCGTCGGCGCGATCCTTGCCCGCGCCGACGCCGGATACAAGGGTCTGCAGCGGGAAGCCATGGTGACGCTGCGGAGGCTGAACCGGTTGGGATTGCAAAACCCTTGGATCGTCAGCATGATTTGTATATATTCTATACAAACAGGTTGAATATAGAATGGCACTCTCCATCAAGAACACGGAAGTGGAACAACTGGCGCGGGAGCTCGCCCGCCGCCGACGCATCTCGGTCACGGAGGCGATCCGCCAAAGCCTTGAGCGAGAAGTTGCGCGCGACCGGCTGGTGCCGCGCGATGAGGCAAGCGACCTGTTTAAGCAATTGATGGCAATTTCCGACCAGGCCGGAAAAATCCCAAAGCGAGAAGGCGCGATGACCGAGGATGAAATCCTTGGTTATGATGAATTGGGAATCCCAACCAAATGATCATCGATTCCTCGGCTCTCGTCGCTATTCTACGCGCAGAACCAGGCCACGAACGTTTCGCGCTCGCTATCGCGCAGGCGAGAAGACGACTAATAGCGGCGCCGACCTTTCTTGAAACCACGATGGTGCTTGCGGGCGGCTGGCAGGATGAAATCCTGGACCGTCTCGACGACTTCCTGCGCACCGCCTCGATCGAAACAATCCCCTTCACTGCCGACCACGCCGCCGTCGCCCGTCATGCCTTCCTGCGTTACGGCAAAGGCCGGCATCCGGCGGCGCTGAACTTCGGTGACTGCATCGCCTACGCGACGGCACGGCTCGAAGCCATGCCGCTGCTCTTCAAGGGTGATGATTTTCGATTGACCGACATCGAAGCGGCGGTGTGATCGATATCAGACCAGCACCAGCCCCTGTCGCATGGCGATCGCAATGGCATCGGTGCGGTTGGCCGCGCCAAGCTTGATCAGGATCGCGGCGACATGGAACTTCGCCGTGTGCACGGAGATGTTCAGCCGCCGCGCGATCACCTTGTTGGGCGCGCCTTCGGCCAGCAGCGCCAGCACTTCGGCCTCGCGCGGTGACAGCGCCGGATGGGCGACGTGCTCGTCGGCCTCCTCCTCCAGCGGCTCGCTTTCGCCGGCGTGGAAATCCTGTGCGCCGGCCCGGCCGCCATCGCTGGACACCCGATAGCCGGATGCCGCCAGCCGTACCGCCGATGCGATGAGCAGATCGTCGACGCCGGCGGGCATGACGGCGAACACCTCACCTGCTGGCCCCCCGCCGCCGGCGCGCGCCGACAACATCACCCGGGGCGTCGAGGCCGGCACGGCATCGCCGCTCCTGTCGTCGACGACGGCCACGTCGGCGCGACCCGCCACGACCGGCAGCAGATCCTCGCTGACGGCAAACGAGGCGGCCAGGTGCTCGGCGCGCGCCGCGTCGCCAAGCGCGATCAGCACCACCAGTCGCCTGGTGGCGCCGTCGCTCATGATGCGATCACCGGCCAATATGTCCATCGTTCCTCTCAGGAGAGCGGCTTTTCGCCGACAGTGAGCTGCACATCGCGCCGCTCGCCGCCGCGCACCACGCCGAGCGTCACCGAAGCGCCCGCGCTGTCAGGCCCAAGCCTGCGGATCAGCTCGCGCGGACCATGCACGGCCTCGCCGTTCCAGGCCACGATGATGTCGCCGAGCGACAGGCCGGCGGCCTTGGCCGGGCCATCGTCGTCAAGGCTCATCACCATCGCGCCCTTGGCGTCGCGATCGCGAACCGGATGCAGGCCGGCTCCGAGATAGCCGCGCGCGACATGGCCTTTTTCGCGCAACGTGGCCACAGCCCGCTCGATCGTCTCGTAGGGCATGACCAGCGCGCGGCCCCGTGGCCCGAACAAAAGCATGCCGATCAGCGCGCCCCTGGCGTCCAGCACAGGCCCGCCCTCGAAGCGGCCTCCGGCGCCGACGGCCAGGTTGATGCGCCGGTCGATCGTTCCGCCGCGCATCGAGCGCCAGGCCGGACCGACCTCGCCGACCGAGCCCGACACGGCCAGCGCCGAGCCCTGGCTGCTGCCGACGGCAATGGCGATGTTGCCGGGCCGGACGGCATCCGCCTTGGCCAGCGGCGCGGCGGTGACGGCATTGGCCGGTTTCAGCAAGGCCACACCCGTCGAAGGATCGCGGCCGATCAGCTCGGCTTTCACCGTCTCGCCGGAAGCCAGCGTCAATTCGATCTCCTCGCCGGCCTCGACCGCCTCCTCGGCGGTGACGAAGTAACCATCGCTCCAGTGGAAGGCGCTCGCCGTGCGGTGATGATGGGTGGAAAAGCTCGCGGTCGCCGGCGCCGCCTTGGCGGCGAGGTCGGCTATCGCCTCGGAATAAGCACTCAGATTGAAATCGCTCATGTCTGTCTCCTGGGGTTCGTCATGTCCCAGATATCGCCCGACGGCGCCCCTGGAGGTACTCGCCTGACGGCTAGTAGCCGGTGTGACTGGCCATCTGGTCAGGTCGCGGCGGTTCTGGCCGCTCCGCACATATAGTGCGTGTCGCCCAAAAGTGCTCAGCGGTTTTGGGACAACGACACGCACAGGAAAAAAGTCACGAAAAGACTGAAAACACGGAGCCCGATTATGGCCCTTGCCGCCCAGAAATTCGAAACCGACGACACGCTGCTCGATGCCTATTCGACGACGGTCGCCGATGCTGTCGACCGCATCGGACCGGCGGTCTGCCGCATCGAGCGCATTGGCGGCCAGGGCGGCCACGGCTCGGGCTTCGTCATCGCGCCGGATGGGCTGGTTGTCACCAATTTCCATGTCGTTGGTGACGCAAGGACCGTGCGCGTCTCAATGCCGGACGGTGCCTCCAGCGAGGGCCGCGTGCTCGGCCGCGACCCGGACACCGACATCGCCCTGGTGCGCGCCGACGGCAGCTTCGCCGATGTCGCGCCGCTCGGCGATTCCAAGCGGCTCAGGCGCGGCCAGATCGCGATCGCCATCGGCAATCCGCTCGGCTTCGAATGGACCGTAACGTCAGGCGTCGTCTCGGCGCTGGGCCGCTCGATGCGTGCGTCCACCGGCCGGCTGATCGACGACGTCATCCAGACGGATGCCGCGCTCAACCCCGGCAATTCGGGCGGGCCGCTGGTGTCGTCGGCGGGCGAGGTCATCGGCGTCAACACCGCCATGATCCATGGCGCGCAAGGCATCGCCTTCGCGGTCGCCTCCAACACCGCCCGCTTCGTCATTTCCGAGATCATCCGCTTCGGCCGCGTGCGCCGTGCCTTCATCGGCGTCTCGGCCGACACGACCAATCTGCCGCGCCGGGCAGCGCTGCTGTCGCAAGTGTCGACCAGCACGGCGGTGCGCCTGCGCAGTGTCGAGAAGGATGGCCCGGCCGCCAAGGCCGGCCTCAAGGAGGGCGACATCATCGCCGCGATAGACGGCCGCCCGGTGACCGGCGTCGACGACCTCGTGCGCATCCTCGACGCCGAGCACATCGGCCGCGA
This sequence comes from Mesorhizobium sp., assembly GCF_017306585.1. Classification (GTDB taxonomy): domain Bacteria; phylum Pseudomonadota; class Alphaproteobacteria; order Rhizobiales; family Rhizobiaceae; genus Mesorhizobium. Next base: position 11,265 of record NZ_JAFKIC010000178.1, read on the forward strand.
GACATTGTGCACGGTGGTGCGCCGCACCGGCGTCAGCCAGATGACGGTGACGCCGGTGGCAAGGGCGGGTTGAGGCTTCAGACCCCGGCGGCGCCCTCGGCGTACTGCGCCAGGAACTCCTCGCTGGGCGGGATCGGCTTGATCACGTCGATCAGCACGCCGTTGGGATCCCGGGTGATGAAGTGGCGCTGGCCAAAAGGCTCGTCGCGCAGCGTGCGCAGGATGGGCAGCCCGGCGGCGGTGATCCGTTCATAGACCGCGTCGGGGTCGACGACCTCGAAATTGATCAGCAATCCGGAGGTGCGCCCCCGCCCCTCCGGCGGGATCGTCTCGTGATCGCCCTGGACGATGCCGAGATTGACGCTCTCGTTGTCCACCGATTGCAGATGCACGTACCAGTCGCTCTCGAACAGCGGCTGGAAGCCGAAATGCGTGACATAGAAGGCCGCCGTGCCGGCGACATCGCCGGTCATCAGCACGGGGTAATAGCTCGTCGTCTTCATCTTTTCTTCTCCTGTGAGATAACATACAGTCTGTATGTAGGCTCAATTAACATACAGGCTGCATGTATGCAACAGGAATCTGAACGCCGTTCCAACCGCGACCGAACCGAGGCGACGCGCGCCGATCTGATCGCGGCGGCGCGCAAGCTGTTCACCGAGAAATCCTATGCCGAGACAGGCACGCCCGAGATCGTCGCCGCCGCCGGCGTGACGCGCGGCGCGCTCTACCACCATTTCGCCGACAAGCAGGCGCTCTTCGCCGCCGTGGTCGAACAGGAAGCGCAGGCGGTGGCCGAGGAGATCGATCGCGCCTCCCCGCCTTCCTTCGAGGCCCGCGATGCGCTGATCGCCGGCTCCGGCGCCTATCTCACCGCCATGCGCGCCCCCGGCCGCACGCGGCTCCTGCTCCTCGATGGCCCCGCCGTGCTCGGCCGCGCCGCCATGGACGCCATCGAAAACCGCCACGGCAATCGTTCCTTGCGCGAGGGTCTCGTCGCGGCCATGCGGGCCAACATGATGACGAGATTGCCCGCCGACGCGCTGACCGCGCTGTTGGCCTCCGCTTTCGACCGCGCCGCGCTGGCGATAGAGGCCGGCGCCTCCGCCGAGGATTATCGCGCCGTGCTCATAGCGCTGATCGATGGCCTGTCGCCTGTTCCTCCTCATGCCCGTCAGGCACCTCCCCCGGCTCGAACTCGTTGAAGCAGCCGAGCTGGCGCTTGAACTGGTCGATCAGCCAGGCCGCCGCCGGCTTGGGGCTGCGGTCGTTGCGGTGCATGGCAAACAGCGGCGAGCTCACCTCCCTGTAGGGTTCGAGGTCGAGTTCCACCAGCCGGCCGGAGGCCAGGTCATCGGCGATCAGCCAGCGCGGCAGCCCGCCCCAGCCCAGCCCCTCGCGCATCAATATGTGCTTGGTGCGCATGTCGGTCAGCCGCCAGGTGCGGTAGGCGAAAACGCCGTAGTCGCGCCCCTTGGTGCGTTCGGACTGGTCGGTGACGACAAGCTGCGTGTGCTCGCGCACATCCTCGATCGCCACCGGTTTCGGCAGCAGCGCCAGCGGGTGGCTGGGGGCTGCCGCCGGCACCATCGACATGAAGCCGATGCGCACCAGATGCACGTCGACATCGCCCAGCAGGCCGCCAATGCCGAGATCGGCCTGGCCGCTGACGACAAGGTCGGGGATCAGCCCAAGCGTGCCGATGTGAAGCCGCAGCATGACAGTCGGAAACTGCTTCTCGAATGCCTTCAACACCCGCACCAGAACAGGCGAAGGCAACGCCACGTCGACCGACAGCGCCACTTCGGCCTCCAGCCCGTGATGGTGACCGTCGACGCGTGAGCGCATGCGCTGCAGCACGCTGACCATGCGCCGCGCATCCTCGAGCACCGCGCGGCCGATCTCGGTCAGCTGCGGCTCGCGCGTGCCCTCGCGCTCGAAAAGCTTCAGCCCGAGCTGCGCCTCGAGATTGGCGATGCCGTAGCTGATGACGGACTGCGCCCGGTTGAGCTTGCGCCCGGCGGCGGAGAAGCTGCCGGTATCGGCGACGGCGACGAGGATCTGAAGCTGATCGAGGGTCGGGTTGGGTTGCATCATCATATCCAAACTATGGATGGATCGTATAGAAAATATACCAGTTTTTTCGATTGATCGATAGGCCCATATGCAGCGGGACAATTCATTCCACTGGAGAGTTCAGCTATGTCCATTCTTCTTGTTACGTCGAGCCCGCGTGGCGCTGCCTCGCACTCGACCCGCATCGCCACCGAATTCGCGCAAAAGCTTGTCGCGGCCGACCCGTCGAACACGCTCGTCGTGCGCGACCTCGTCGCCAACCCGCTGCCGCATATCGACGCCGACTATGCCAGCGGCATCTACACGCCTGCCGAAGCGCGCACCCCGCGCCAGGCCGAAGTCGTCGGCGTTTCCGATGTCGTGCTCGACGAACTGTTCGCCGCCGACACGGTGATCCTGGCCACCGGCTTCATCAACTTCAACATCTCCTCGACGCTGAAGTCCTGGGTCGACCATGTCGCCCGCTCCGGCCGCAGCTTCGCCTATGGCGAGAACGGCCCCAAGGGCCTCGTGACCGGCAAGAAGGTCTACATCGTGCTGGCCTCCGGCGGCATCTATTCCGAGGGCGCGGCCGTGCAGATGGATCATGCCATCCCCTATCTGCGCTCGGTGCTCGGCTTCATCGGCATGACCGATGTCGACGTCATCCGCATCGAAGGCGTCGGCATGGGCCCCGACGCGGTAGCCGCGGCGCTCGCCAAGGCCACCGCCAAGGTCGACGCCGTGGTCGCGGAAACGCGCGAAGTGGCCGCTGCGGCGTAAGCCGCACCCGCTTGGACTGAACTGAAAAGGCAGGCCTCCGGCCTGCCTTTTCTTTTCTAGCCCATGACGTGGCGCAGTAATCCCGCCGAGGCGATTCCGATCACCACCGTCGGCAGCATCGACAGCCGCGTGGCGGCAAGGATCGTGACCGCAAGCGCCGCGAGGTCGGCAGGATTTCTGGAAACGAAGCTCGGCGCGATAACGGAGATCAGCACACAGCCCGGAGCGGCTTCCATTACAGCCGTGGCGCGTGTCCCGAGCGCGCGGTTGCGCAGAACGATGTATCCGCCGATGCGCGTCAGGTAGGTGACACAGGCCATCAGCACGATCGCGAGAAGTGTTGCCATGTCGATCATGCGTCACCCGCCATCAGCCATGCAGAGGCCAGTCCGCTGACGGCGCCGGCGGCGACATACCAGGCGCCGGGAACCAGCAGATACACCAGAGCCGCGACGACAAGGCTGACCAGCCATGGCCGCGCGGCCGCCACGCCCTTCCACATGCCCGCCATCAGCACCAGGAAAACGGCTGGAAACGCCATGTCGAAACCATAAGGCTCGACATTGCCAAGCAACGGGCCAAGCAACGCTCCAGCCGTCGTGAAGGCAACCCAGGCTCCATACATGGCAAGCGCCGCGCCCATATAGTAGGCCAGGCTGAAGGCGGGCGTCACATTCGCGCCGGCGCGCCGCCTCGCGTCGGCCAGCCCGAGCGCCCAGCTCTCGTCGCACATGAAGAACAGCGCCGCGAACGCCTTGCGCCGTGGCAGGTGGCGCAGGAATGGCGCGAGCGCCGCCCCCATCAGGAGATGCCGGCTGTTGACCAGAAAGGTGATGGCCACGATCAGCACGATATGCGGCGGCGACGTCCACAATTGGATCGCCGCGAATTCCGAACCGCCGGCGAAGTTCAATCCGGTCATCATCGGCAGTTCGAGCGCGCTCAGCCCCTTTTGCCGCGCCTGCGCGCCCAACACCAGGGCATAGGGCACCGTGCCAAGAAGCACCGGTAGGCAGGACATGACGCCGCGACGGAACTCCGAACCCGATCGGCCGTCGACGGCCTCGGAAGCTGCTGCCTGGGAAATGCTCATGACTGCCGGTCTCGCGGCTCCGTTTCGGTGGGGTCCCGACGCAACCATATAAACTTGCCTCCGCAATTTGGTTGCGAAGACTGTTGTCATTCCTGCCATATTGGCATTCAATGCCAAGAAATCTCATGAGGTTGAAATACATCGCCATGAAGCTCGACGACATCGACAAGCGCATCCTGCGCGCCCTGCAGCGCGACGGCCGCATGGCCAACAACGAGCTGGCGGCCGAAGTCGGGCTCTCGCCGTCGCCATGCCTGCGGCGTGTGAAACTGCTGGAGGAAGCCGGCGTCATCGACCGCTACGTCGCCGTGGTCAATCCGGCCAGCATCGGCAAGGGTCTGACCTTCTTCACCCGCATCTGGCTGAAGGCGCAGGACGAGGACACGATCGAGCATTTCGCCGCCGAGGTGGCGAAGCTGCCGCAAGTGATGGAATGCTACCTGATGCTGGGCGACTGCGACGCCATGGTGCGTGTGGTGGCCGCAGGCATCGACGACTACCGCCGTTTCCAGTCGGAGCATCTGAGCCGCATCCGGGGCGTGCAGAACGTCAAGACAGATGTGCCGAGCCAGACGATCAAGTATACGTCGGAACTGCCGGTCTGATACCTGCGGCCAAGGAACCGCCGGGTCAGGTCGCCGCGAAATTTCCGCCCTGCCAATGCTGGTTGGGAACGGAAACCTCGCGCATGAAATCCACGAAGGCACGCACCGTCTGCGACAGCTCGCGCTTGCTTGGAAAGAGCAGATTGACCTCGATCGGCGCGATTTCCCAATACGTCAGCACCGGAACAAGGCGGCCCTCGGCGAAATCGTCGACGCACAGATAGTCGGAAAGCACGCCCAGCCCCGCGCCGTTGCGAACCAGCTGGTGGATGGTCAGCGCGTCGTTGACGCTGACCCGGTTGCGCACATCGACCGTGGCCATCTCGCCGCCCCGGTGGAAATGCCAGGTCCGCATCCGGCCATCGCCGCGAGGCATTTCGATACACTCATGCGCGGACAGGTCGCCCGGCGTCAGCGGCCTGCCATGCCGGCCGAGATAATCCGGCGCGGCGGCGAGGCAGCGGCGCACGCCGCCAAGGCGCGTCGCCACCAGCGCCGAATCCGGCAACGGCCCCATGCGAATGGCGACGTCGACCCGGTCGGCGACAAGATCGAGGTCACGGCTGGTCAGGTCGAGCGAAACATCGACATGCGGAAAACGGGCGAGGAATTCGGGCAAATGCCGTGACAGGACATTGATGCCGAAACCGATGCCGGCGCTGACCCGCAACAGACCGCGCGGTTCGCCGGCAAGGCTCTCGACATAGGTCACCGTCTCATCGATCCGCGACATCAGCTCGACGCAGCGTATCCGCAGCGCCTCCCCGGCGACGGTCAGGATCACCGCGCGTGTGGTGCGCTGGAACAGGCGCGCGCCCAGCTGTTGCTCCAGCCGGGCAATGTTGCGGCTGACAGTCGATTTCGGCAGGCCGAGCGCGCGGCCGGCGGCCGAGAAGCTGCTGGTCGCCGCCACCCTTTCGAAGACCCGCAAATCGTTGAGATCGATCATGCCGGCGACTGTTCCATCCGTGGGACAGTGAGTCCAGCCGGTCGAACGAGCTTTTTGGTGCTTTGGCGCCAGCCGGCAGCTACCACTGACACAAGGCTGGGGGCCTCGCCGACCTGGAGATCAGACATGCCTGAGTTCACAATCCCCGCCGACGATCCCAACCGCCAGCTGTCGATTGTCGATCCCGACGATCCGGCCCTCCAGCATCTGGCTATGGTGGGCGACACCTACACCATCCTGCTGTCCGGCGCCCAAACGGGCGGGCTGTTCTGCCTCATCGACATGATGGTCCCGCATGGCGGCGGCCCCGGTCCGCACCGGCATGATTTCGAGGAGACGTTTCATCTCCTGGAAGGCGAGATCGAATTCACCTTCCGTGGCCAAAAAAGCTTGGCCAAGGCGGGCATGACGGTGAACATCCCCGCCAACGCACCGCATTCCTTCAGGAACGTCTCGGGCGCGGACGTGCGTATGCTGTGCCTGTGCGCGCCCGCCGGCCAGGAGGAATTTTTCGCCAGGGTCGGCACGCCGGTGGCGAGCCGCACCGCGCAGGCGCCGAAGCTCGACCCGGCGGCATTCAGCGCCTTCCTCGCCAAGGCGGCGGCACTCGCGCCGCAATTCCGCACCGAGCTCCTCAAGCCATAACCGGGACAGCCTGCCATGAGCGAGGAAATCCATCCCGAGGACGAGCACGACCGGGCCGTCATGCGGGCAACGCGCGAAATGCTGGCGACCTTGCCGCCGCTGGAATTCGCACCGGCTGCCCGGCCGGCCTTCGAAGCGCTCATGGAACAGACCCCGGCCGCCGAAGGCGTCGGCTTCGAGGCCGGCACGGTCGGCGCGGTTCCCGGCTGGTGGTGCCGGCCAAAGGCCGCTGCCACCGGCGCTGTGATCCTCTATCTTCATGGCGGCGCCTATGTGCTAGGCTCCGCTTTCGGTCACCGCAACTTCGTCAGCCAGATCGTGCAGCGGGCCGGCGCGCCGGCCTTCATTCCCGACTACCGGCTGGCGCCGGAGCACGCTTTTCCAGCCGCGGTCGACGATGCGCTGGCCGTGTTCGCTGGCCTTTGCGACATGGGCCACGAGGCGATCGCGCTTGCCGGCGACTCGGCCGGCGGTGGCCTTGCCCTGTCGTTGCTGGCGCTGGTGGCGGCCACGGCCAGAAGGGGAACCGGCATCATGCCGCGCTGCGCGGTGCTGATATCGCCATGGACTGATCTTGCCCTCACCGGCGGCTCGATGCTGACGAGAGCGGATGCCGATCCGCTGGTGAAACGCGCCGAGCTGAAAAAGGCGGCCGACCTCTATCTCAAGGGCGCCGCCCCCACCGACCCGCGCGCCTCGCCGCTCTATCAGCCCCTGGGCGGACTGCCGCCGCTGCTTATCCATGTCGGCCACGACGAAATCCTGCTCGACGATTCGCGCCGCGTCGCCGAGGCGATTTCGAGTGCCGGCGGCGAGGTTGCGCTGCATGTCTGGGAGGGCATGACGCATGTCTTCCCCTCCAACCCCGCCGAATTGCGCGCCGCGCGCGAAGCCGTCGACATGGCCGGAGCATTCATCCGGCGGCATCTCTAGGGGCAAAGCACAATCACACTGAGCGACCGAGTTCGATCTCACAGCGGACGTTGATAGTAATTTCGCGGCTGATTAATCTAACAGAATTTGTTAGAAAGCTTCGGGAGCCGGAAATGATAAAAAAAATCGCCTCCTTGTTATTCGGTCTTTCGTCTGTCTGGCAACCTCTCGGTGCTGAGGCCAGCCAAGCAACCTCCGCAAATAGCGATCGTTGGATGATCTTTGAGCGCGTAGCCTCTGATGGCAAGCCGCTCGTGGTTATTGCCAGAACGGGCAATGCCGATGCGCGGAGACTGCTGCTCAACGGGCGCGCGACCGTGGTGACTTGCCGGACCGATCCCGCGAACGTGAATGACCGGGGCATGCCAGGAGGTACAGAGCGCCTTTACGCCATCGAAGACAAACTCAACGACGAGCCGGCGGTACTGGCAGCGGGCGCTATCCATGTCGCGAGCGTAACGGGTCAAGGCCAGCGCCGCATGTTCATTGTGCACCGTGACCCGCTGGATTTGTCATGGCTGCTTCGATCGGACCCAATACAGGGCTTTTCCTGCGATGCATCGGACGTGCAGGACCGCCAAGCACTAATCCAGCTCATAACACCATCTTTGCTCGAGACCCAATTGAACGGCGATCAAAGCGTTATCGCCAGTCTGCAGAAGCACGGCGACGATGGGCGCGCGCCGAGGAAGACGGATTTCTGGTTCTACGGGCAGCGTGAATCTCTCGAGTCGCTTTTTGGCGACCTCGAAGTCCACGGTTTTTCGGTCGACCATTGGCTAAGTGGTCCGACCGGCGTCGTCCTTTCACGTAAAATGCCGGTCGACCTGGAGGCGTTCCAAGAGCTGACACCTGTTATTGTCGATGCGGTAGAGAAATCCAAGGTCGATTATGATGGTTGGGAAACGATGGTCGTTTCTCAGACTTCGACCTCGACGGATGGCCGCAAGGGTCATTAGCGATCCGTGCGGAGGTCTGCAATCCACCCATCTCGGCCCTTTGCCGCACCCGGATGATCGAGTTTCGACGCCAGTGCAGGTCACCCAAAAGCAGCCACGGTCTCGGGACAAGGACATGCATCGGACAAAAGCCCGAAGCCCATTCTTGATTCCATAAAAATTCGCTCCGCAATGTCGAATTGGCCGCGGCTCGGACGTCCTCGGGACGCAACCGGAATTGCCGGACGGTGTCGAAAGATCGATGCTTCTCCCGGCAAGGGAGAAGAAACATGAACCTGTCCTATCGCTGGGTCATCGTCGCGGCCGGCGCGCTGATGTCCTGCGTCGCCATCGGCACGATGTTTTCGCTGGCGATCTTCCTCGAGCCGATGGCGCTGGACACGCAATGGTCGCGCGCCGGCATTTCGAGCGCCATGACGCTGAACTTCCTCGTCATGGGTCTTGGCGGCTTCGCGTGGGGCGCCCTGTCCGACCGCTTCGGCGCCCGCATCGTCGTCACCATCGGCGCGGTGCTGCTCGGGCTGGCGCTGGTGCTGGCCAGCGGCGCCAGTTCGCTCCTTGCGTTCCAGATTACCTATGGCGTGCTGGTCGGGCTTGCGGCCAGCGCCTTCTTCGCGCCGATGATCGCGCTGACCACCGGCTGGTTCGATACCCATCGCGGCCTTGCCGTGTCGCTGGTCTCGGCCGGCATGGGCGTGGCGCCGATGACCATCTCGCCCTTCGCCCGCTGGCTGATCTCGGCCTATGACTGGCGCACCGCCATGTTCGACATCGGCATCATGGCCTGGGTGCTGCTGTTGCCCGCCGTCCTCCTGGTGCGCCAGCCGCCCTCGCCAGCGACGACCGATGTAGCAGCCATGCCCGTGGCCGAGGGCACCGGCATGAGCGTCGGCCAGGCGCTGCGCTCGCCGCAATTCATCGTGCTCGGCCTGACCTTCTTTGCCTGTTGCGCGGCGCATTCCGGCCCGATCTTCCACATGGTCAGCTACGCCATGCTGTGCGGCGTAGCCCCCATGGCGGCCGTCTCGATCTACAGCGTCGAGGGCCTGGCCGGCCTCGGCGGCCGCCTGCTCTACGGCGTGCTGGCCGACCGGCTCGGCGTCAAGCCGGTGCTGGTCGCCGGCCTCGCCATCCAGGCGATCGTCATTGCCGCCTATCTCTCGATCAGCCAGCTCGATCAGTTCTATATGCTCGCCGTGATCTTCGGCGCCACCTATGGCGGCGTCATGCCGCTCTACGCGGTGCTGGCGCGTGAATATTTCGGCCAGCGCATCCTCGGCACCGTCTTCGGCGCCGCCACCATGCTGTCCAGCCTCGGCATGGCGCTGGGTCCGCTCGCCGGCGGCATGATCTTCGACGCCTATGCCAGCTACCACTGGCTGTTCATCGGCTCGGCCCTTATCGGCCTGGGCGCGGCGGGCATAGCGATCGCCTTCCCGCCTCTGCCGCGCCGGCAATTGCAGGCGGCCTGACAGGCGGTGCGGAAACAACGCGGCGCGGGCCACGGCCCGCGCTTGGTCAAGCCGATTTGAGGACGGTGAACGGGCGCTTCTGAAGCGGCCGCTTCGCCTGGAAAATCTCGGCGGGAACAGGACGCCCGACGCGAAAACCCTGGATCTTGTCGATGCCGAACTCGCGCATGAGGGCCATCTGCTCGTCGGTCTCCACGCCTTCGACCAGGATCTTGTGGCCGCGATTGCGCACCAGCGCGATGATGTCCTGGAGCATCGCCTTGCCGTTCGGCGTGGAGCAGTCGTGAAGGAACGAGCGGTCGATCTTGACCGTGTCGAAATCGATCAGGCGAAGCCAGGAAAGGCCGGCAAAGCCGGTGCCGAAATCATCGAGCCAGATCTTGATGCCCAAGAGCTTCAGGTCGCTGATGCAGCGCAGGATGTCGGAGTGCATCTCCATCTCCAGCCCTTCGGTGATTTCGAAGGCCAGCCGGTTGCCGGTCACGCCGGTTTCGCCCAGGATGGTCGCTACCGACGCCGCGAAGCCGGGTGTCTTGAGCTGGATCGGCGAGACGTTGACGCTGACAAGGCGGATGTGATCGTCGGCCAGGAGTTCCGTGCACACCGTCCTTATCGCCCAGCGGCCGAGCTCCAGGATGGCGCCGGTCCGCTCCGCCACGGGGATGAAGATGCTGGGCGGTACCAGCGTGCCGTCGAGCATCTTGAGGCGCATCAGCGCCTCCACCGCTTCCACCTTGCCCGATCCGATATCCTGGATCGGCTGGTAGACGAGCGAAACGAGATCCTGGCCGATCGCGATCTTGAGCAGGGCCGCGAGGTTCTCGCTCTCGTCGCTGCTCTGCGGATCCGTCGGGTCGAACAGCCGGGCGCAGTTGCGGCCGCCGGCCTTTGCCAGATAGAGCGCGCGGTCGGCCTCGTGGATGATTTTTTCCAGCTTGGCGCCGGTCTGCTTCCTGGTGAAGGCGGCGCCCACGCTCGCCGTCACGATCGAGATGCCGTCCCGCCGCAATTCGTGGGCGATCGCCAGGCTCTCGACGGCGCGGCAGATCGCTTCCGCGAGTTCGGCCACCTGTCCCTTCTTGTCGAGACGCGCCAGGACAATGAATTCCTCGCCGCCATAGCGGCCGATCGAGCCGTCATACTGCCTGATCAGGTCGCTCAGCGCATTGCCGACCTGGATCAGGCAACGGTCGCCTTCCTGGTGGCCGTAGCAGTCGTTGAACTTCTTGAAGAAATCCACGTCGATGAGAACAGCCACGAAACCGGCGCCAAGCTTCTGCCAGTCATTCCAGTGATCGCGCAGCTTCTCGTCGATCGCCCGCCGGTTTTCCAGGCCCGTAAGCGGATCGGTCCGCGACAGCCGCAGCAGGGCTTTGCCGCGTTCGGTGGCCTCCTTGTGCTGGATTCTGGCTTCCAGCGCGTTGAGGAAAACGTTGTAGCGCTCCTCGTTCAGCTTCCAGTTCACATAGGACGTGAAGGTGAAGCACGAGACGTAGAACGTTCCGAAGACCATTTTGTACGTCAGCGTGGCCGGCACGAAGTAGTTTACGACATACAATATGCACAAAATTATAGTTGATGTGATGATGGATGTTCTGAAACTGAACGTGAAAAAGAGATTGGCGCTCATCATGAATATGGTGCCGAACACCATATAATAGGCGACGCTTTCCTTGTCGGCGCCCATCGAGGCCGGCAACAGCCATCCGACATAGCCGAAGATGATGGCCGCCGCGCAGGTCACGTCGAGCCAGCCGGTTCCGGCCCCCCGCCGGAGCTGGACTTCCAGGGTCAGCAGCGCGGTCAGGCCGACCGCGAAGCGCGCCGCGATCGTATAGGCCGCCACATCGGGGATGAGCAGCAGGTCGCTCGCCGAAAACAGGACATAGATGGCAACGGCGATCCAAAGCCCTGGCCTGGCTTCCTTTCTTCGCTTCGCCTGGGATTCCCTGAGGTAAAGGACGCGCAGTTCCTCGGCCCCAGGCTCGTGGCGCGATTCGTAAGGCTCGACCTGCGTCATGTCAGCCAATCCGGGCGACACGCGTTCGCTCACCACGAACCCCGGCTGAAGGGCGTTTTGCGTTCCAAACCCATTTCCTGCTTCTGACCCCACGCGGGCCGACTCCTTGAACGCGGCGGCGACTGCAACGCCGGACGAATAAATGCGACCGAGCGAAACAAGTTTCAGTTAACTCGAGCCCGAAATTCAGTATGCAAGGTTTCTAATGAATTAAGATGGTTGCAGCGAAATTAATCATATTGATAAAATGCGACCGAACCGACATTGGCAAATCAAGCATTCTACGCGATAAGTTAACCCGCTGTTAACTGTGGAGTCTTGGTGTGCAAACTGTCTTTGACGGCCAAAGTCTGATCACCGCCGAAATGCTCGCCGGCGGCCTGCGTCGAGGCAACGCGGAGCGTCATGGCGCCGCGTTCGAAACCGCCCGCGCGGAACTGGCGCTCGTCCTTCTCACGACACAGCAGCAGATCGAACAGGCAAAAAACCCCGCCGAGATCATTCGCCGCCTGATGTCGCATCTGGAGGGCATGCATGCCAGGCTTCATCCTGACGTCTGGCAGGCCCTGATACCGGTGGCGCAAAACCATCCGATCATGAAGTATTTTCTGGAAGACCCGCTCACGCGCTGGTCCTTCACCAAGCCCAGGGGCTATTCCGGCGACGCGCAATTGCTCGATTATATCTATTGCGATCCGCATGTGGCCGAAGACGTGGCGAACGCCTCCGATCTCGGCAAGGCGCTCTACAGCTACACCCAGAACGTTCCGTCATGCGTGGCGGCGCGGGAACGGCGCGATCTGCTGACCCGCTATGTCGACGAGGCCGCCGAGAAAGGCGGAGCGGAGACGGAAGTCCTGGCGATCGCGGCCGGCCACCTGCGCGAGGCGAACCGGTCTGCCGCGCTGGCGCAAGGCCGCCTCAAGCGCTGGGTGGCGCTCGACCAGGACCCGCTGAGCGTCGGCCTGATCGCTCGCGACTTCCAGGGAACCGCGGTCGAGGCCGTCGACGGCTCGGTGCGCACGGTGCTGGCGCGAGGCCACAAGCTCGGCAAGTTCGACCTGATCTACGCCTCGGGCCTCTATGACTACCTCCAGCACAATGTCGCCGTGAAGCTCACCAAGACCTGCCTGCAGATGCTGAAGCCGAACGGGACATTCCTGTTCGCCAACTATGCCGAGGGCAATCCCGACGCCGGCTACCGCGAGACCTTCATGGACTGGGTGCTGCTGCTGCGCTCGGAAGTCGACATGTGGAACATCATCAACGCCAGCGTCGACCGCAACGCCGTCGAGGCGCAGGTGTATTTCGGCGAGAACCGCAACGTGCTCTACGCCGTGATCGAAAAGCGGGGATAGCAGCCGCCAGGGGCGCTCACGTCGGACCGATCCACCTTGAGCGCCCAGGCGCTCGAGGTTTGGCCGACTTCGGTCACCCGAAAATCCGCTCGCCCTGTTCGTCCACCAGCTGGATGCCCTTCTTGATCGAGATGTCGACGGCGTCGTCGAGCCCGGCGAAGCGGTCGGCGCGGATGAATTTGTGCTCCTTCACCACGCCGTCGATCTCCTTGGAGACGATGCCGCAGGTCTGGTATTGGCCCTCGGCCTTGTAAGGCGTGGCGCTGATGGTGAACCCCTTGTGCTCGACCTGCTTGGCGGGCGCCGCACTGCCGGGCTCGGCGGCTTCACCGCCGCCACCGCCGCCACCGAAAAGACGCTTCAAAAAAGACATGGCTCAAATCTCCCTGTTCGCCCTGCGCTCGCGGCTTGCCTTGTGCCGCGCGCGATTCACGGCGCTGTCGTCCCAGCATGCGCGAATGTGCCGCCGCGTTCCAGCCCCCTGATGAAGACGGCGACCAGCAGTTCGACCTGCCGTCCGATCTCGTCGGCCTGGCGGCGCAGCGAGCGCGCCGCATAACCACTAGTGACGATGCCGTGCACGCTTGACCAGAGCGTGCGCGCGGCGGTCTGGCGCGTCTCCTCGTCAATGTCGAAATTGCCCTCGGCAAGCACGGCGGCAATGATTTCGAACAACTGATCGAGCCGCGACTCATAGGCGTCCGGCTCGCTCAGCACCGGGCGCCGCCGGTTGAAGGCCAGCAGCGCCGGCCAGCTGCCGGGATGGGCTTCGACGAAGCCGATATAGGCGCCGGCCAGCGCCAGCAGGCGCTGGCGCACATCGGTGACGCCGCGTCGGGCAAGATCGGCCATGGCCGCCGCACCGGCCGCGCCCAGCCGGTCGAGCAGCCGCATGTTGACGGCGCGGTGCACGCCGTCGAGGTCGGCGAACAGATTGTAGATCGAGCCGACCGAGATCCCCGCCTGCTCGGCGATGGTGCGGGCCTTCAGATTATCCATGCCGCCCTCGTTGATGAGCGCCTCGGCGATGGCGAGCACGCGCTCGCTCGTCTCTTCCTTGTCCAGTGCCATGCTTGTTCCCGCGACTGCTTGCTCCTTCCCGAGGCCCGCTTTCACGAACCCTGGGACCTCGTCTCTTTACCATGCCCAGAAAATCGTGAACAGCGTTCAAAATCCATATTGAACAATGTTCATTTCGTGATATGTTGGCTTCGTGAACATCGTTCACACAGAAAAGTTCGAAGGGAGAAGACCATGCTTAGCCTGATCAGAACATTGCTCGACGGCGCCAGCGCGCGGGCCGAGGACGGCCTCAAGGATCGCTTTGCCATCGACCTTCTGGCGCAGCGTATCCGCGACGCCGAGGCCGGACTTGCCGCCGCCAAGCAGACACTTGCCAGCCTGATCGTGCGCCAGCGCGCCGAACAGGCCAGCCTCGACCAGCTCGACCGCCGTCACGCCGACCTGGAAAGCCGCACGCTGAGCGCGCTCGCCGCCGGCAATAACGGGCTTGCCGAAAGCGGCGCAGCGGCCATCGCCGAACTGGAGAATGAACGAGAGGTCCGCCGCGCCACGGTGCAGAGTCTCGGCGAGAAGACGTTGCGCATGCGGGTTTCGGTGGAGCGGGCACACCGCCGCATCATCGACCTGAACCAGGGCATGATCTCGGCCCGCGCCATCGATGCCGAGCGCAAGGCGCAGTCACGGCTGGTCAGGTCGATCGGCCATTCGGCGAGCATCAACGACGCCGAAGAGCTGCTCGCCCGCATCAAGGGAGCCGCCGACCCGTTCGAGGAGGCCGGCATCCTCGACGAGATCGATGGCGAGTTGCGTCACGAGGCGATCCGCGACCGCCTGGCCGATGCCGGGCACGGTCCGGCGGTGAAAATCCGCGCCAAGGACGTGCTCGAGCGCCTGAAGACCATCAACTGAAGACATCCAGATCCGATTTCCATCCATCCATCAATCGTCAGATCAACGGAGAACTCCAATGAACGGCAATCAGACCTACATCATGTTCAACGCCATCTCGGTGGGCGCGGCCTATTTCATGCTCGGCCTGTCGCTGTGGCTGGCGCCCGTCGACCTCTCGACCAAGGGCTATTGGGCCATGGGCGTCCTGCTGCTCACCGGCAGCCTGGTGAACCTGGTCAAGTACCGCACAGACGAGCGCATCGCGGCCGAGACAACAGCCAAGATCGAAAGGGCTCGCAACGAGAAGCTGATCAGCGAGTATGTCGGCAAGGAATGATGCGTCGCGGACAACTCGGTTCCTCGCCCCCATGAAAATGGGGGAGAGGTGGCTCGGCGAAGCCGAGACGGAGAGGGGGAATGGCTCGACGCCGACCAAGTTACAAACCCGTCCGCCCTACGAAGCCCCCCTCTCCGTCCGCTTCGCGGCCACCTCTCCCCCGCCTTAGGCGGGGGCGAGGAACTCCGAGTTCCGACGAGGTCAGCGATGCGACAGCGCTTCCAGCGCGTCGGCCGCGGCTTCGAGGATGCTCATGGCTTCGGCCTGCTTGTCCTCGGGCGCGTCGACGATGTCGCTCAGCGCCGAGCGCCGCCGGTCGCGGCTGGCGCGGAATCCGTCGCGCGTCTCCGAGCGCCCGCCACGGCCGCCGCCGCGCCCGCCACGGCGATCCTCGCCATCGTCGTTCCAGCCGAACCAGTCGCGCGCCTTGGCCATCTTGCGGCCGAAGCGTTCGAGATGTTCCAGCACGCCGTCGATCATCTCGCGGTTCTCGGTCAGATGCGCCTGCCCTGCCTCGGTGATCGAGAACACCTTCTTGTTGCCCTCGCTCGACGAGACGGCATAGCCGGCCTCTTCCAGGAAGGTCAGTGTCGGGTAGACGACGCCCGGGCTCGGGCTGTAGATGCCGCTGGTGCGCTCTTCCAGCGCCTTGATGATGTCGTAGCCGTGGCGCGGGGCCTCGGCCAGCAGCGACAGCGTGATCAGCTTGAGGTCGCCGTCGGCCAGCATGCGCCCGGCGCGGAAGAAGTCGCCCGGGCCGCCGCGCCCGCCGCCCCTGCCCCCGAACGGCCCGAAGCCGCCGCCACCGCCACGGCCACCGAACTTGCCGGCCATGTGCATGAACATGCGCTCGGCGCGATCGCCGAAATGATTGCCAAACTTGTGATTGTGCATTGATTGCTCCTTGAGTTGTATCTTACGATATATCTTAATTAGGCGCGCCCCTCTCCGGAGTCAAGATATATCTTACGATGTATCTGAATGAAGGCCAACCGGCATCGCATCAGCGAAGGTCGGCCCGCGGCGTAGACAGAGGAAGCGCGAAACGGGTAGCGGGCTACCAGCGGCCGTTGCGCCGGTTCCAGGCGTAGAGCAGGTCGGCGAACCGGTCATAGGCAAGGCGCGTCAGCGGCAGGGCCAGCCGGTTGCCGAACAGTGTCGCCAGCCAGCCCTCGCCCGGCGTCGCCTTCCAAACAGCGATGGCGACATCGGCGCCGACCAGCAGCCGGCCATCCGCGTCGGTGGCATGCAGCCGGCGTCGGATATCCTCCAGGGAAGCGCCGTGTCGCGCCAATGCGTCCGGCTCAGGATTGATGTCGCGGAACTCGATGCGTCCGGCCTTGACCGCCGCGATCAGCCGCCGCTTCTGCCGGGTAATACCCGCATCGCAGACCGGGCAGCGCGTGTTGTACCAGACGGTGAGCGCCGGGCCGGCCATCGGTCAGCCGTGACCGTGCCGGTGGTGCAGGTCCGGATAGTGCGGATGCTTGTGGCGCATCGGCTCATGCCGGTGCCAGTGCGAATGCGGCTCGCTGACAGGCCCGTCATGATGATGCTGGTGATGCTCGTCATGCACATGGCTGTGTTCATGCTCCATCGCCTCATGGTCGTGCGCGTGATCGTGGCGTTCCGACAGATGCAGCCAAAGGCCGACGCCCATCAGCAGTCCGGCAATGCCGAGCTTTAGCGTAAATTCATCGCCCAGCAGCAGGATCGCCAGCAGCGCGCCGATGAAGGGCGCCAGCGAGTAATACGCTCCGGTGCGGGCGGTGCCGAGATGGCGCAGCGCCAGGATGAACATGACAAGGCTCACCCCGATGCCGAAGAAACCGACCGCGGCGGTGGCAAGGATGGTGCCCGCGCCCGGCAGCGACGCGCCGGAAGCGAAGGCCAGCCCGACATTGACGGTGCCCGCCACCAACCCCTTCAGCATGGCGATGGCCACCGGGTCAGCCGCCGAAATCTTGCGGGTAAAATTATTGTCGAGCCCCCAGGCAAGGCAGGCGCCGGCGACGAGCAGCGCCCCGAGATTGAAGGCGATGCCCTGGCCCTCCCACGACAGCAGCAGCGCGCCCACCAGAATGGCGAAGGCTCCGAACAGCAGCCGCCGGTCGACATTCTCGCGATAGACCAGCCAGGCGATCGCCATGGTCGCGAGACCCTCCAGATTGAGCAGCAGGGCGGAACTGGACGCCGTGTTGAGGGTAAGGCCGAACATCAGGAGAACCGGCCCGACGATACCGCCCATGCCGATCGCCAGCGCCAGCCACGGAATATCGCCTGCGGCCAGCCGCGCCTCGCCGGCATCGCCTTGCCCGCCGCGCGACAGCCGGTAGAGCGCCAGACCGATGCCGGCGCCGAGATACAGCAATCCCGCCAGCATGAACGGATCGACACGGTCGAGCAGCAGCTTGGACAATGGCGGCGTGGCGCCGAACAAGGCCGCCGAACCGAGGGCGAGCGGCACGCCGGGCCACAGATGTGAATGGGAATGCTCTTCGGACATGGCTCACCCTACCACGCCGCTACGTCATGTCATCGGCCGGCAGGTCGACCCTGGCAGCTATCGAATGACCATCCCAGGCGTCACTTGCGGCGCATGGCGGCCTTCGGCCCGATGCATTTGTTGTCGCGAAACAGCGCCCACTCCTCGCACAGCCGGCCGTTGGGCAGCCGGCAGAACCCGTACTCATTGCCGGCCTTGTCCTTCCGGACCACGAAACGTCCGCCGATCTCCCCGCAATGAACCGACGCCGGATTGGCCAGGCCGATCGGTTTTTGCGGGGCCGCGCCCGCATCGAACGGTACCAGCGATATCAAGGCAAGGCTCGCGATCAGCATCGAGATTCTGTTCATCGGCATCTCCTCGACCGCAGTCTGTCACAGCAAGGCACACTGTCTCACGACAAAGCTGCCGGGCCTAGACCCGAACCATCGACGGCAGTGGCACGAGCCGGTTTGAAAACCCGCCCGGTTGCGGCAATCTGCGCCGAACGCGATCAAGCCATTGGGAGGAGTTCATGCGCGAGAGGACAGATCTGCCGCCAGAACATATCGAAATCCCGGCGGCATGGATCGGCCGGGATATGGCCGGGAATCCCCAACAATGGCTGGTCGAACTCGACACACCGGATATTGCGGAGCTTGAGACGGCGGCTACCGGCTTTCTTGCCCGCTCCAGGGACATAGGCAGTTTGACCAGGGCTGACTTCCCCCTTCCCCGGCTTGCCGGCCATCTTGCCGCTCTTCGCGAAAAGCTGATCCTAGGCATCGGGTTCGAGGTGCTTCGCGGCCTGCCGGTCGAAAGATATTCCGCCGAGATGGCCGCCACGATCTTCTGCGGCATCGGCGCCCATCTGGGAAGCGCGCGCTCCCAGAATGCCCTTGGACACATACTCGGCCATGTCCGCGACACCGGCGCCGACGCCAGGGACGCCACGACGCGCATCTACCAGACGGCGGAGCGACAGACATTTCACACCGATTCCGCCGATGTCGTCGGCCTGCTCTGCCTGCGCGACGCCATGCAGGGCGGTGAGTCTCTCTTGGTGAGCACGGTGACGATCTATAACGAGATGCGCAGGCGGCGGCCCGATCTCGTCCGGCTGCTGTTTGATCCCATTGCCACCGACCGGCGCGGCGAAATACCGGAGGGCGAAAAACCCTATTTCGAAATCCCCGTCCTCAACTGGCACGCCGGACTGCTGACCGGCATCTATCAGCGCCAGTATATCGACAGCGCCCAGCGCTTCCCGGGCGCCATGCGGCTCACTGCGGCGCATGTCGAAGCGCTGGATCTCTTCGATCATCTTGCCAACGATCCGGAACTGAACCTGTCGATGCGGCTGCGGCCGGGCGACATGCAGTTCGTCTACAATCATTCGCTGCTGCACGACCGCATGCGGTTTCGCGACTGGCCGGAGCCGGACAAGCGGCGCCACATGCTGCGCCTGTGGCTGTCTGTCCCCGGCGATCGTCCACTGCCGGAGTGCTTCAAGCAGCGCTATGGCTCGATAGAGGTCGGCGATCGGGGCGGCATCATCGTCAAGGGAACGCGGCTGAATGTAGCGCTATAGTGCAGGCTCTGGAAAAGGTCCTCACCACATGACCGAGGCATGAAACGAAAAAGGGCGCCATCAGGCGCCCTTTTCTCTTCGCGATGGAAAAACTCAGCTGTCCAGGAAGCTGCGCAGCTTGCGCGAGCGGCTCGGGTGCTTGAGCTTGCGCAACGCCTTGGCCTCGATCTGGCGGATACGCTCGCGGGTGACCGAGAACTGCTGGCCGACTTCTTCCAGCGTGTGGTCGGTGTTCATGCCGATGCCGAAGCGCATGCGCAGCACACGCTCTTCGCGCGGCGTCAGCGAAGCCAGAACGCGCGTGGTGGTCTCGCGCAGATTGGCCTGGATTGCAGCGTCGATCGGCAGGATCGCCATCTTGTCCTCGATGAAGTCGCCCAGATGCGAATCTTCCTCGTCGCCGACCGGCGTTTCGAGCGAGAGCGGCTCTTTCGCGAT
>NZ_JAFKIC010000179.1 GCF_017306585.1 Mesorhizobium sp.
CTGTCGAGGTCGATGGCTGACAGATGTGGCGAAGGTCGCTATGTTGATTTGGAATAACGGTCTTGCTGAGACAGCAGCAGGCGAGATCGCGGAGGAGCAAAAATGCCGTCTCTGAGCTTGCGGATAAATCTCGATCCCGATGGGCGTATAGGTCCGGGCAAGATCGAGTTGCTGGAGCACATCGCCACTTTCGGCTCGATCTCGGCCGCCGCGCGCGGCATGGAAATGTCCTACAAGCACGCCTGGGATCTGGTCGAGGACATGAACCGGGTGTTCGGCAAGCCGCTGGTCGCCGCGCAAACCGGCGGCCGCAAGGGCGGTGGGGCTCAACTGACGACGGTGGGCCTCGCGGTGGTCAGCCGTTTTCGCGCCATCGAACGCGCGGCGACCGCCGCGGCCTCGACGCATATGGATGCGTTGCAGGCCGAGATCGATGCGGGGTAGGGAGGGGAATTGAAGAATTGAAGAGTTGAAGAACTGGTAGGAGGCAGGAGGCCACATCCACTCCCATATTCTTCAGTTCTTCAATTCCTCATTTCTCCAATTTCCTACTCCCTACCACCCGGCTTGCGCAGCAGATACGTATCCATGATCCAGCCCTTTCTCCGGCGGGCTTCTTCGCGGACTTTTTCGATCTCGGCGCCGACATCGCCGAGGCGGCCGGAGATGACGATTTCATCCGGCGTGCCGAGATAGGCGCCCCATTGGATGAAAAGATCCTGGTCGGCCAGCGTGTTGAAGGCGCATTTGCCGTCGAGCATGACGACGGCGCTGCCGGCATTTTCCGGCATGCCTTCCTCGGTCAGGCGTCTGCCTGTGGTGATCAGCACCGAATCGCCGATGCGGTTCAGCGCCGTCTTGTGGCTGGCGGCCAGCGCCTGGATGGCGGTAATGCCGGGAACCACGTCCAGTTCGAAGCCGACATTGCCGCGCAGCCGTACACGCTCAAGGATGCGCAGCGCGCTGTCATAGAGCGAGGGATCGCCCCAGATCAGGAAAGCGCCGCAGCCATCCTCGCCAAGTTCGCTGAGGATCAGGCTTTCATAGATGGCGGCGATGGCTTCGTGCCAGTCGTCGACCGTCGTGCGGTAAGAGGGGGCCGGCTCGGCCCGCACCGGCACGTCGAACTCGACGCGGCGCGACTTCGGGTTGGTGACGAAGCGGTCGCAGATCTCGCGCCGCAGTTCAGCAAGGTCGTTCTTCGCAGCCCCCTTGTCGGGGATGAACAGCACGTCGGCGCGATTCAGGCCTGATATCGCCTGCACGGTCATGTGGTCTGGATTGCCGGCGCCGACGCCGATGACGAGAAGCTTGCGCATGCGGCGCACTCCTGCCCGATCGGAACCCATTAGTCCAGACCGCCACTACGTGTCCAGACCGCTCTTCGCGTGCCCAAACCGCCGTAGGCGTGTCCAGACCGCACATGGGTGTGCCCATCGAAGCGAAGGGCTTTGAAACGCCGCGTTGAAACGGCTAGGGTCATCCAGGCATTCCAGCCGAGGGGGCTTTGATGTTGCGATATGTTCTGACGGTGGCGCTGGCGGTTTCGGCCGCGCCGGCATTGGCCAACGATTCGGTGGCCGAACTCGGCACCGGGGGCCTGATCCTGTCACGCAGCGACGCGGTGGCGATGCAGAGCGAGGACCTGTTCATCTCGCCTGAGAAGGTTACGGTCGATTACGTCTTCCACAACAACACCGACAAGGATGTCAGCGCGATCGTCGCCTTCCCGATGCCCGATATTGCGGGCGATCCGGAGGAGATGCCGGCGATCCCCGAGAACCAGAGCGACAATTTCCTCGGTTTCGAGGTGACGATCGACGGCGCTGCCGCCAAGCCGCAGCTCGAGCAGAAGGTGTTTGCGCTCGGCATCGACATCAGCGCCGATCTGAAGGCGCAGAACGTGCCGTTCAATCCGTTCGGCGACGCGGCCAAGACGGCGCTGGCCAAGCTGCCCAAGGCGGTGGCCGACGACTGGGTCAATCGCGGCATCATCATCGAGAACCCGGAAGCCGACAGCGATCCGAGCCTCAATGCGCCATACGCGCCGTTCTGGCAGTTGCGCTCGACCTATTGGTGGCGCTCGACCTTTCCCGCCAACAAGGACGTCCACGTCTCGCACCACTACAAGCCGAGCGTCGGCGGCACGTCCTCGGTCAGTTTCTTCTATGACGGCAAATTCCAGGGGCAATACGCCAACTACAAGACGCGCTACTGCATGGACGACACGTTCGAGAACGCGATCCGCAAGGCGGCCAAGGCCGATGGCTATCCGAAATTCTACGAGAGCCGCATCGCCTATATCCTGACCACGGGCGGCAACTGGGCGACGGGCACCATCGGCAACTTCAAGCTGACGGTCGACAAGGGCAATCCGCAAGCGCTGGTCTCGTTCTGCGGCGACAACGTCAACAAGGTCGGACCGACCAGTTTCGAGATGACGGCGAAGGATTTCTACCCGGATCATGACATCGACATCCTGATCCTCAATCCGTCGGACAGCGCTGGCGGGGATGCCAATTGATGCATGTCGCGATCTACGTCGCCATCGCCGAGAACGGCGTCATCGGGCGTGATGGCGGCTTGCCCTGGCGGCTGTCGACCGACCTCAAGCGCTTCAAGGCCGATACGATGGGCAAGCCCATCATCATGGGCCGTAAGACCTATGAAGGCATTGGCCGGCCGCTGCCGGGCAGGCTGAACATCGTGGTCACGCGCGACAAGGCCTGGCGCGCCGAGGGCGTCGAGGTGGCCAATTCGTTGCAGGATGCGATCCGGTTGGCCGATTTGCGCGGGCGATCCATGGCCGGCGTCGACGAGGTCTGCGTCATCGGCGGCGGCGAAATCTACGCCCAGGCGCTGCCGCTGGCAGACCGGCTGCACGTCACCCATGTGCTGGCCGCCGTCGACGGCGACGCCCATTTCCCGCCGATCGACCCGAAGTCCTGGCGCGTGGTGAGCGCGCAGGACGTTCCGGCCGGCGAAAAGGACAGCCACGCGACCCGCTATACGATTTACGAGCGCCGCCACGAGATGGTTTGAAGACAAAAACGGCATTGAAGGACGACAAAGGGTCGCGACAGCCCCAAAACAGATAATGTTGGCGGCGTATCGCGTTGAAAGCGTGCTTTGGCGTCCCTATAGAAGAACGACACTGGATTTGCGCCGTAACTCCGGTGCCTGAGGGAATACCAAGCGAAAGGACATTCATGCCCTGGAACGACAAAAGTGGCGGAGGTGGCGGCCCATGGGGCGGCGGCGGCAACAATCAGGGACCCTGGGGGCAGGGCCCCAAGGGACCGAGCGGCCCGCAGGGATCGCCTCCCGATCTCGAAGATATCATCCGCCGTGGCCAGGACAGGCTGAGGCGTGCGCTGCCCGGCGGCGGCGGCGCCAGTCCGGCCGTGTTCGGGCTGATCGGCCTTGTGCTGGTCGTGCTATGGGCGTTCCAGGCTGTCTATACCGTGCAGCCGGACGAGGTCGCGGTCGAACTGCGTTTCGGCAAGCCGAAAGCAGAACTCTCGCAGCCGGGCCTGCACTTCCACTGGTGGCCGCTTGAGACGGTCGAGACGGCCAAGATTTCCGAGCAGCTCGTCGACATCGGCGGAGGCAACACCAGCGGCAACGGCCTGATGCTTTCGGGCGACCAGAACATCGTCAACGTGCAGTTTTCCGTGGCCTATCAGGTCTCCGATCCCCGCGCCTATCTGTTCGACGTTTCCGATCCGGACGGCATGCTGCGGCAGGTCGCCGAAAGCGCGATGCGCGAAGCCGTCGGCCGGCGTCCGGCGCAGGATATTTTCCGCGACGACCGCCAGGGCATAGCGGCCTCGGTGCGCGAGATCATCCAGACGACCCTCGACGGCTACAAGGCCGGTCTGCAGGTCAACGCCATCTCGATCGAGGACGCGGCGCCGCCGCGCGAAGTGGCCGACGCCTTCGACGAAGTGCAACGCGCCGAGCAGGACGAGGACAAGTTCGTCGAGCAGGCCAACCAGTACTCCAACCAGAAGCTTGGCCAGGCGCGCGGTGAAGCCGCGCAGATCCGTGAAGACGCTGCCGCCTACAAGAACAGGGTCGTGCAGGAGGCCGAAGGTGAGGCGCAGCGCTTCATCTCCGTATACGACGAATACGCCAAGGCGCCCGATGTCACGCGCAAGCGCCTCTATCTCGAAACCATGGAGAAGGTTCTGAAGGACTCCGGCAAGGTCATCGTCGAACAGGGCAACGGGCAGGGGGTCGTCCCTTACCTGCCGCTGCCGGCATTGCAGCAGAAGGCGCCGGCTCCGGCCGCGCTTGGCGCGAACACGGGAGGTAACCAGTAATGGGTAACCGTCTCCCCGTTTTCGTCGTCATCGCGGCGGTCATCCTGTTCCTGATCTACTCCTCGGTCTTCGTGGTCAATGCGCGCCAGCAGGCGCTGGTGCTGCGCTTCGGCGAGATCGTCGACGTCAAGACCGAACCCGGCATCTACTTCAAGGCGCCGTTCTCGTTCTTCGACGCCGACACGGTGCAACTGATCGAGAACCGCGTGCTGCGCTTCGACCTCGACAACATCCGCGTCCAGGTTTCGGGCGGCAAGTTCTACGAGGTCGATGCCTTCATCGCCTACCGCATTTCGGATCCGCGCGTCTTCCGCGCCGCGGTGTCCGGCCAGATCGAACTGGCCGAGGCGCGGCTCAGGACCCGTCTCGACGCAGCGCTTCGCCGCGTCTACGGTCTGCGCGACTTCGAGGCGGCACTCTCGGAAGAGCGCGCGGTGATGATGCGCGAAGTGCGCGACCAGTTGCGGCCCGACGCCACGTCGCTCGGCCTGCAGATTGAGGATGTCCGCATCCGCCGCACCGACCTCACGGCCGAGGTCTCGCAGCAGACCTATGACCGCATGAAGGCCGAACGTCTGGCCGAGGCCGAAAGGCTGAGAGCCAGGGGTAACGAGGCGGCGCAGCGCATCCGTGCCCGCGCCGACCGCGAGGTCGTCGAGATCATCGCCGAAGCGCAGAAGGAGTCCGAGATCCTGCGCGGTGAGGGCGAAGCCCAGCGCAGCGCCACCTTCGCGGATGCCTACAAGCGCGATCCGGCCTTCTTCGATTTCTACCGGTCGATGAATGCCTACGGCACCGCGCTGGACAACACCGGCACCACCATGGTGCTGTCGCCGAGTTCGGAATTCTTCCGCTACTTCCGCGATCCCGACGGCAAGGAAGGACCGGCAAGGCCGGCACCGGCGGCTCCGGCCGCGCCAGCCACGGCACCGGCCGCGCCGGCAACGCAACCCAGCACCGGCCAGTAACGGCCGGTGCAGGATTTTCTCGCCGCCATCGGCCTCGTCCTGGTGATAGAAGGACTGGTCTATGGCGGCTTTCCGGGCTTGGCCCGGAAGCTTGCCACGGAAGTGCTGTCGCTGCCGGAGAACGCACTGCGCATTGCCGGGCTGGTTGCGATAGCCATCGGCGTCGGCATCGTCTGGCTGGTGCGGGGCGGGTAGAGACGAGGGTTTGCGGAATAACGCTCGATTTACACTCTGCCGATAGTCATAGCCGCAAACGTGCCGTATTTTTTGCCATCATGGCGCGACACGGCGTTTTCGTCGAAGCGCTTTTCTCTTTCAGAAATGCCGGGAGGCTTCTCGATGACATCCAATAGCTTTTTGCGCGCCACCCGACGGACGCTGGTGGCCGGCGCGGCAGTACTCGTTCTGGGCGCCACCGCCGTTCCGTCCTTCGTGACGCCGACATTCGCCGCCGACGGGCCTGCTTCGGTGGCCGATCTCGCGGAAGGCGTGCTCGGCGCCGTGGTCAACATCTCGACCTCGCAGACCGTCAAGGGCACGGAAGGCCCGGGCGCGGTGCCGATGCCGCAACTGCCCGAAGGCTCGCCCTTCCAGGATTTCTTCGACGATTTCTTCAAGAACCGTGGTGGCGAGAAGGATGGTGGCTCGCAGAAGGTGCAGTCGCTGGGCTCCGGCTTCGTCATCGACGCCGAGCAGGGCATTGTCGTCACCAACAACCACGTTATCGCCGACGCCGACGATATCGAGGTCAATTTCTCCGACGGCGTCACCTTGAAGGCGACGCTGGTCGGCACCGACACCAAGACCGACGTCGCGGTGCTGAAGGTCGATCCCAAGGGCCACAAGCTGACGGCGGTGAAGTTCGGCGATTCCACCAAGATGCGCGTCGGCGACTGGGTGATGGCGGTCGGCAACCCGTTCGGTCTCGGCGGCACGGTAACGGTCGGCATCGTCTCGGCGCGCAACCGCGACATCAACTCCGGCCCCTATGACGATTTCATCCAGACCGATGCCGCGATCAACCGGGGCAATTCCGGCGGCCCGCTGTTCAACAGCGTGGGCGAGGTCATCGGCATCAACACGGCCATCATTTCGCCGTCCGGCGGCTCGATCGGTATCGGCTTCTCGATCCCCTCGCAGCTTGCCTCGGGCGTTGTCGATCAGCTTCGCCAGTATGGCGAGACGCGGCGCGGCTGGCTCGGCGTACGCATCCAGCCGGTGACGGACGACATCGCCGAAAGCCTTGGCATGGCGACCGCCAAGGGCGCGCTGGTGGCCGGCGTCATCAAGGGCGGCCCTGTCGACAACGGCACCATCCAGGCCGGCGACGTCATCATCAAGTTCGACGGCAAGGATATCCATGAGATGCGCGACCTGCCGCGCGTCGTCGCCGAAAGTCCGGTCGGCAAGGCCGTCGACGTGCTGATCGTGCGCAAGGGCGTCGAGCAGACGGTCAAGGTGACGCTCGGCCGGCTCGAGGATGGCGAGAAGCTCGCCAATGGCGAGAACGGCAATGGCAATACGGACCAGGGCAAGGGCGACAAGGCACCGGCCGTTTCGACCGCATCGGTGCTCGGCATGACCGTCGGTGAACTCAACGACGATACGCGCAAGAAGTTCAGCATCGCCGCCGATATCTCGGGCGTCGTCATCACCGATGTGGCCAAGAATTCAGCGGCGGCCGAGCGCGGCATCCAGCCGGGCGAGGTGATCACCGAGATCGCTCAGGAATCGGTCGCCACGCCCAAGGACGTCATGGACCGCATCGGCGCGCTGAAGGAGCAGGGCCGCAAGAACGCGCTGCTGATGCTGGCGTCCAAGACGGGTGAGTTGCGGTTCGTAACGATCCGGATGGATTAGTGAGCGGTAGCCGACGGTCATATTGTAACATCCCATGGGATGTACTATTTTAGCCTGTGAAGCGGATCGTACTGGATACAAATGTTCTGACGGCGGGTTTGCGGAGCAGGAATGGCGCCTCCTTCGCAATCCTGCGTTTGGTTGCGGATCGACAAGTTTGCCCATTAGTCACGACAGCGTTGTTTCTAGAGTATGAAACCGTTCTGTCGCGGCCGGAGCAGATAGCGGTTCATGGCCTGTCGGCTGCGGATCTCGATCGATTTCTGGCCGGCTTTGCCACCTTGGCGGAGCCTGTGGAATTGCACTTTCTCTGGCGCCCGCAATTGAGCGATCCTAAAGATGAGATGGTGCTTGAAGCGGCGATCAACGGCCATGCAGATGTATTGGTGACTCACAATCGTCGGGATTTTCTGGTTGCGGCGAACCGTTTTGGCGTCCCAGTTCTAGATCCGGCCGAGTTCCTGAAAGGATTTCGAGCATGAGCAAGGCGACCTATCCATTGAAATTGCCGTTGTCCGTCAAAGAAGCGGCCGCACGCCTGGCGAAGGCCGATGGTGTCTCGCTCAACCAGTGGATTGCATCGGCTGTGGCGCAGAAGGTCGGAGCAATGGAAACGGCCGCCGACTTCCTGCGTCGTCGGGCAGGCGATGCATCACCCAGCGATTTCGCGAGGATGCTGGATCGGGTCGCCGACAGACCGCCGCAACCTGGCGACGAACTTCCGGCCGACAGACATTGATCAGCGATGGTTGGCACGCCATTGGGCGCGCGTCAGCCTGTAGAAGACATGCCGCTTGAGCGCGGGATGGCTGTCGGGAATGCCCGGATGGTCGAAATCGGCCGACGGATCTGCCGTCATGCCGAGCCGTTTCATGACAGCGGTCGAGCGGTGGTTGTCCGCGACGGCGAAAGACACGATTTCGTCGACGCCCAGGGTTTCGAAACCATAGGCCAGCCATGCCTCGGCGGCCTCGGTGACATAGCCCTTGCCCCAGAATTCGGGAACAAGCCGCCAGCCGATTTCGATGGTGCCGGGTGGCAGGAAGGGCAGGTGATCGGTGTCGAAAAGGCCGATAAAGCCGATGCATTCGCCTGTCTCGATGATCTCGGCGGCGGCGAAGCCATAGCCGTCGTCGGCGATCCAGCCACGAAACTCGTCCATCTTGGCGTCGGCCGTGGCGCGGTCGCGGCGGAACGGGAAGAACTCCATGACCTGTTCATCGGAGTTGATGCGATGGAAAAGCTCGCGGTCGCGCTCCTCCCAGTTGCGCAGGATGAGGCGCTCGGTGCGCATGGGCTTCATTGGACGAATTCCTCCTGCCTGAATCCCTGCAGATAGAGCAGCGCCGTGAGGTCGCCATGATCGATGCGGACTTTTGCCTGCGCCGCCACGGCCGGCTTGGCATGCAGGGCGACGCCGGTGCCGGCAAGACGGATCATGTCGAGATCGTTGGCGCCGTCGCCGACGGCGACGGCGTCGGCCGGCGTCAGGCCAAGGCGGGCCGAAATCTCGGTCAGCGCTTCGGCCTTGGCGGCGCGGCCGAGGATCGGCTCGCCGACCAGCCCGGTGAAGCGTCCGCCCTCTTCGAGCAGGCGGTTGGCGCGGTTTTCCTGAAAACCCAGCATTGCCGCGATGCGCGTGGTGAAGACTTCGAAGCCGCCCGAGACAAGCGCTGTCCAGGCGCCGTCGGCGCGCATGGTCTGGACGAGCGCCCGCCCGCCCGAAGCCAGTGTCAGCCGGTTGGCGACGATGCGGTCGACGACGGCGGCGTCGAGCCCCTTGAGCAACGCAACACGCTCGCGCAGCGCCGGCTCGAAGGCGATCTCTCCATTCATCGAGCGTGCCGTGATGGCGGCGACATGCTCCTTGACGCCGATCTCGTCGGCCAGCTCGTCGATGCATTCCTGGTCGATCATGGTCGAATCCATGTCGGCGATCAGGATCTTCTTTCGCCTCGTCTCAGCCTGCTGGATGATCACGTCGACCGGCTCCGAGGCCAATGCGGTGCGCAGAGCGTCGGCCATACCGGCGGCTTCCGCGCCTTGCGGCAGGGCAAGATCGCACGCAATCCCGTCAGCCAGCCAGACGACAGCGCTTGCGCCGACCGACCGTGAGGCCATATTCGCAAGCGAGGGCGACAAAGCGCGGTCAGCGGGACGGGAAACAAGCGTGGCAATGAATGGCATGGAGAATTCCGGCGCGGATGCGGGCGAAGGCCGCGTTAAGAACGCGATCCTGATAGCCGGGCCGACCGCCAGCGGCAAGTCGGCTCTGGCGCTCGAACTGGCGGTGCGTGCCGGCGGTGTCGTCGTCAACACCGATTCCATGCAGGGTTATTCGGTGCTCGACGTGCTGACCGCACGGCCCGAGGCGGCCGACCTGGCGCGCGCGCCACATTTTCTCTACGGCCATGTCCATCCGGGCACTGCCTATTCGACCGGTGCATGGCTGCGTGATGTGATGAAGCTGATCGACGAAGGCACGTTCTTCGAACGGCCTGAGGGATCGCTCTCGCGACGCCCGGTCTTCGTCGGCGGCACCGGGCTCTATTTTCGCGCGCTGGCCGAGGGCATTTCGGAAATGCCGGATATTCCGCAGCGTGTGCGCGACCGCTGGCGCTACGAACTCAAGGAACAGGGGGCGGTCAAGCTGCATGGCATCCTGCTGCGGGAGGATTCGAAAGTTGCCATGCAACTGAAGCCGACCGACAGCCAGCGCATCGTGCGGGCGCTCGAGGTGCTGGATGCATCCGGCCGGTCGATCCTGGAGTGGCAGGCCGAGCGGGGCCGGCCGCTGATCGATGGACGAACCGCGCATTTCCTGGTCATCGAGCCGGATCGGGCGGCGCTGGTCGATCGTATCGAGAGGCGTTTCGACCAGATGCTGGACAAGGGCGCGCTGGAAGAAGTCAGGCAATTGACGGCGCTTGGCCTCGATCCGGACCTGCCGGCGATGAAGGCGATCGGCGTTCGCGAACTGCAGGCGGCGATGGCCGGATCGTCGACCTTTCCCGAGGCGATCGAGCGCGCCAAGATAGCGACCCGGCAATATGCCAAGCGGCAGGCGACGTGGTTTCGCCACCAGTTGGGGCCGCAATGGCGAAGATTGTCTGCTGGTGACGATCTCGAAACCACGATCCAAACGCTTGTTGCTAATGCAACTTAAAAAGTTGACCCGGAGGGAAGAGTTCCCGTCGAGGTTGTCGGAATTAACGCTCCGTAAGTCGGTCCGTGGCATAAGGTCGGTGGGTAGTTTTCCATCGGGGAGCAGATGCGTTTCCATAAGGCGGAATCCGCTTTTTTCGTCTTTATCTTCGTGATCCTGGCCGCCGGCCTGGTGACGCTGCATGCCTATGGACTGCTGCAATCCTTCGCCATGGAGCTGCATACGCAGTCCGGCCTCGACAAGGTCATCTATCTCAACAAGCTCTTGTTCGCGACCGGCGTGCTTCTGGCGACGGCGCTGTTTTTCGGCATCTTCTTCATCTACCCGCTGATCCGCAAACAGGCGACGGAAGAGGGCAAGCTACGAGCCATGACGGTTTCGCTCAGCGCGCGTTCCGAAACGCTGGAGCACGCCGCCCTGACCGACGGCCTGACCGGCATGCAGAACCGACGCTACTTCGATGACGCGCTGAAGGAGTATCTCGAGGAGTTCCGGCGCATCGAGAAGCCGGTCGGCCTGATGATCCTCGATCTCGACCATTTCAAGCAGGTCAACGACACCCATGGCCACGATGTCGGCGACGAGGTGCTCAAGGCCGTCGCCAGTTGCCTGAAGGATATGACGCGCTACCACGACGTGGTGGCAAGGCTGGGCGGCGAGGAGTTTGCCGTGGTCACGCCCAACATGGACGCAGATCTCCTGGCCAAGTTCGCCGAGCGCATCCGCAAGGCGATCGCCAACATGTCGATCCTGTCGGGCAACAATGTCCGGCTCAAGATCACCACCAGCGTCGGCCTTGCCGTCTGGGACCGCAAGGAAACGGCCGAAGAGTTCTATCGCCGCGCGGATCGCCAGCTCTACGAAGCCAAGAGGCAGGGCCGCAACCGCGTCTGCGCCTGAAATCCCGTCATTGAATTCGTGAGGCCGGCCGTCTGCCGCCGTTTTCTGCGCTTCCGGTGCTCACGGACTTGATGTCCGCTCCGCTCCGATTCTCGAAACAGCACCAGCCGACTCGGCCTGACGAATTCCCTGAAGGGATTTACCCAGGCTTGGCAACGACGCAGGGTTGCTGACGTTCCACTTGGCTCTAGAATCTGTCGGGGTCTGAAGCCGTAAGCTCAATCGTTTTGCGGGCGCAGGCCGAAGGTCGCGGGCTTCAAACCATAGCGCGTGTCGAAATCCTCGTCGGCCGCTACACGCGCCGGGGCTGCCGGCTTGCGGTAATCGGGGTCGCCGGCCTGCCGGCCGGTGTCGACGACTTCGGCGAAGGCCATGGCCTGGCTCTGGGGTTTCGGCACGTTGCGAAGCCGCTCGACGATCGCCACCAGGTCGACATCGCCGGGTTTCGACGGCATGTCTTCCGTGCGCTTGGCCGTGCCGGGCAGCAGATGGCTCGGCAGCTTCTCGAACTTCAGCCGCATGGTTGTCGCCACGCCTTCGCCGAAGGCGATCGCCTCGCGCTGGCCCATCGACGACAGGAAGGCGAGCGTGGAGGCCGAGGAATCTGCGATTGCCGAGCGGATAATGGCTTGGTCCTGTTCGTTGGCGAGCCGCATGGCGAAGAAGGTCGAGCACTGCGACAGGATGGTCGGGTCGAGCTCGCCCGGACGCTGGGTGACGACGCCGAGATAACAGCCGTATTTGCGGCCTTCCTTGGCGATGCGCGACAGCGCGTGCCTGGTCGGCGCGAAGCCGAGCCGCGCGTCGGCGGGCATGTAGCGATGGGCTTCCTCGCACAGCAGCAGCAGTTGCAGCTTGCCTTCGCTCCAGAGAGCCAGGTCGAAGGCCAGGCGCGCCAGCACCGAGCAGACCGAATTCACCACCTCGGAAGGCATGCCGGCCATCTCGAAGCAGGTCACAGGGCGGCCATGATGCGGCACGCGGAAGATGTTGCCGATCGTTTCGTGGATGGTGTCCTCGATCAGGCGCGAATTGAACATGAAACGGTAGCGCGGATCGGCCGAGGCCGATTCGATGCGCGTCTTCAGCGATTTGAGCGTCGGGCGGTCGTTCTTGCTTTCGAGCATGCCCATGCGCTCGTCGATCTGCTTGAGCAGGTCGGCGATGCGGTAGGGCACCGGCGTATCGGCGGTCAGCGCGTCGCTGCCGCGCCTGAGATAGGCGCCTGAATTCGGGTTGCGGTAGAGGTTCTTGGCCAGCGGAATGAGGTCGCGCAGGGCATCGATCTCTTCGGGAACGGTTTCGCGCCCACGAAACAGCACTTCGGCGAATTCCTCGAGCTTGAACATCCAGAATGGCAGGTCGAGCGTCTTGGAATCGACCTTGACGCAATATTCTGGCAGCGAGGCCGCGAACTCGTTGTGCGGGTCTAGGATCAGGATGCGCAGATCGGGCCGCGCCTCGATCGACTTGCGCAGCAGCAGCGAAACGGCGGTGGATTTGCCGACGCCGGTGGTGCCGACCACGGCGAAATGGCGCGCCAAAGTGTCGTCGATGGCGATATTGGCGGCAATCGCCTCGTCCTGCGCCAGCGAGCCGACGGTGATCGAATGACGGCCGGCAAGATCGTAGACGGCCTGCAGGTCGCGGGTGCGGATGCGGTGCGCCACGGCGCCGATATGCGGATAGGTGGTGATGCCGCGGTCGAAGACCGGCTTGGCACCGGGTTCGGCGCCGTCGCGCACTTCGCCGACCAGCTCGATGCTGACCTCGATGGCGTTCTGGCCCTCGCTGCTCCAGGCGCGGTCCGACTTGCCGATGGCGTAGACCAGGCCAACGGTTCGCGTCGTGCCCAGATTGATCGAGATCATCTTGCCGACCGTCCACAGGCCGGTCACCGCGCCGTCGATGTCATCGGCATAGGCGCTGATCGTGGCGCGCGCGCCGTCGCATTGCACGACATTGCCCAGGATGCGCTTGTCGTTCTGGTCGGCTTTGCGGCGCTCCTGCGATGTCGGTTCTCCGACGGAGGCTTCGCGTTCGACATACATGGACAGGCCAATCCCCATTTCCCTGGAGCGTCGACCCTACAGGGGCGGGGTTAAGGTCGGATGAGGCTGGATGGTGTAGAGAGGATTAAGGGCGAAGCGAGAATTGTCGCCAAAAGCCCTTCACCAATTTCTCAAGTTCGTTATAATGGAAATATGGATGATATAGCGAACGATATTTCCTCGACCATCGGCAAGCGGATTCACACCGAAAGGACAATGCGGGACTGGTCGCTGGCCGAGCTCGCCGAGCGATCCGGCGTGTCCAAGGCGATGCTGAGCACGATCGAGCGCGGCATGACCAGCCCGACCGCGGCACTTCTCGTGCGCATCGCGGCGGCTTTCGGCATGACCCTGTCGACCCTTATCGCCCGGGCAGAACTGCAAGGTGGCGGGCTGTTGCGCGCTGGCGACCAACCGGTCTGGCGCGATCCCGACACCGGCTATGTCAGGCGGCATCTGTCGCCGGCCAGCGATATGCCGCTCGAATTGATCAAGGTGCATCTGCCGGCTGGGGCAAAAGTGAGCCTGCCGGCGGCGTCCTATGCCTTCATCAAGCAGCAGATCTGGCTGATCTCGGGACTGCTCGAATTCACCGAGGGCGAGGTTGTGCACAGACTGGAGCCCGGCGACTGCCTGGCGCTCGGCGCGCCGTCGGACTGCACCTTCCATGCGCTGGAGCCCGGCGCCGATTATCTCGTCGCGCTGGTCAGAGGCTGACATCATGGCAGGACGGCCAAGACGCTCCCACAATGGGGGGCCGCCGCTCGATGAGTACAAGGGACCACCTTGGGGTAAGGGCGATCCCTACATCTTCCTCGCCTGGCAGGCCGCGCACGCCAAGGCCTGGAAGGCGCCGAGCCGCGACGTCATGCTGATGCGCATGGAGAAGGCCGAGCGGCTGGGCCTGACCTATGGGGAATACACGCTCGAAATCCTGGAGCGCGGGCATCACCTCAGGGAAGAGGACACCGAGCGCATCAGCGCCATCAAGGCTGGGCGCAAGCGGCGGCGGGCGCGCCATCTGGGCTGACGGTGGCGCTGTCGGATCGATCAATCGCGAGGACAATATGAATTCCATCGAAATCAAGCCGGTTCACGCCAGTGCTGAGACGCTGGCGATGCTGGCCGATCTGCTGGTCGAAACCGTTGCCGCCGGCGGTTCGGTCAGCTTCATGCATCCGCTGGCGAAGGAGGCGGCCAGCGCGTTCTGGGAGCGGTCTCTGGCAGCCGCGGGAAGGGGCGAAAGGGTCGTGCTCGGCGCCTGGGACGGCGAGGTCCTGGCCGGTACCGTCACGCTTCTGCTCGACTATCCGCCCAACCAGCCGCACCGGGCCGAGATCGCCAAGCTGATGACATCGGTCGGCCATCGGGGCAGGGGTATCGGCACTCGGTTGATGCGGGCCGCGGAACATCTCGCCGTCGAGAAAGGGCGCAGTCTGCTCGTCCTGGACACGGCGACGGAAGACGGTGCTTCCGGCCTCTACGAAAAACTTGGTTTCACGCTCGCCGGAGAGATACCGGACTATGCGCTGAAGCCGCATGGCGGCCTGACCGGCACGCTGATCTACTGGAAGCGTATCGGTGCGCAGTCGCGGTAGTTTGCCGGCTTAAGATGAGGCCGGGCCGGAAAGGCGCTGCAGCAGCCAGCGGCGAAAATCCTGCTCGGCGCTGGTCAGGCGCGCGGTCGATGCCTTGGTCAGGAAATGTCCCGATGTGCTGGAAAGTTCGAAGTCCGAGAGCGGGACGAGGCTGCCGCTCCGGAGCGCCGAATCGACCAGCGGCCGCGAGCCCAGAAGCACGCCCGCGCCGGCACTCGCCGCCTCCAGCGCGGCAACGAAACTGTCGAAGCGGTGCGACCGACGGGGATGGCCGGCCAGTCCGGCCGCCGCGAACCATTCCGCCCACATCTCGCGCGCGCCGGCGACCAGAAGCAGCGGCAGGGATGTCCAGTCGGCGGCGCCGGCCAGGGTCGGGCTTGCGACGGGCACAAGCCGCTCGGCGGTCAGCCTGTCGGCCTCGCGTCCGGGAAAGACGCCGTTGCCGAAGCGGATGTCGAGGGTAGAGCCCGGCAGATCGTAGTCGGTCGGGCGATGGATCGTCATCAGGTCGAGCTGGATGTGCGGCAGCGCACCGGCCAGATCGGGCAGTGCCGGGACCAACGCCAGCAAGGCGAAGGAGATCGGCACCCGCAGGCTGACGGTCTGCACCGCGCGCGGTTCGAACAATTCGGCCGTGCTGTTGCCGATGGTGGCGAAGGCCGACTGGATATGGGGCAGGTAGGCCGCGCCTTCGGGTGACAGCGCCACGCCGCGCGCCAGCCGCGAGAACAGCCGGGTCTTCAGCCGCTCCTCCAGCGAGCGGATGTGCTGGCTGACGGCCGCCTGGGTAAGGCCGAGTTCGGCTGCCGCCGCCGTGAAATTCGACAGCCGCGCCGCGGCCTCAAAACTGCGCAGCCAGTCAAGCGGAGGCAAGGTCGGAACGGTTCGTTTAGCCATTAGCATTTCAGGGGCATAGGCCAAAAAATGATAATTTGAATTATGCCTCTGGCGCGGCCAACATGCAATCGAAACCCTGCGGATCAGGCTGTGGGGCGTAGCGGACAGGGACGGATTTTAATGCTCACCCACGCGCTGGTTGGCGACGAAGGCAAAACAATCGAACTTGGCTGGCAGGGCGGGAAACGCACCCGCTTTCACGCCATGTGGCTGCGCGACAATGCGCTGGACGACAAGACGCGCAGTGCCGGTAACGGCCAGCGGCTGATCACCATCCTCGACATTCCGCGCGATACCAGGATCGGCGGAGCTCTGATAAAGGGCGATACGCTGGAGGTAACCTTCCTGCCGGAGGGAAAGACGGTCGGCTTCCCCGCGCCGTGGCTGAAAGCCAACGCCTATGACCGGGACGAAAGCCGCCAATCCGGCTGGACCGCCGACACCATCCAGCGCTGGACGAAGGCGACGATGCAGAACCATGTGCCACGTGCCAGCTACGCGGCGGCTAGCCAGGGTGGTGATGCCTTGCGCGAATGGCTTTCGGCGGTGCGAGCTTATGGCTTCGCCGTGATGGACGGGCTGCCGGCTGAATCCGGCGCTCTCTGCAAGGTCTCCGACCTCTTCGGCTATATCAGGGAGACCAATTACGGCCGCTGGTTCGAAGTGCGCGCCGAGGTCAACCCGAGCAATCTCGCCTACACCAATCTCGGTCTTCAGGCGCATACCGACAATCCCTATCGCGACCCCGTGCCGACCTTGCAGATCCTGTCCTGCATCGAGAACACGGTGGAGGGCGGCGAATCCAGCGTCGTCGACGGGTTTGCCGTGGCGGCCGTCCTGCAGGCCGAGAATCCGGAAGGTTTCCGGCTGCTGAGTTCCTGCCCGGCGCGTTTCGAATATGCCGGCTCATCGGGCGTGCGGCTGCAGGCCAAGCGGCCGATGATCGAGCTTGGGCCGGACGGCGAGTTGATCTGCATCCGCTTCAACAACCGTTCGCTCGCGCCGACCGTCGACGTGCCATTCGCCGATATGGATGCCTACTACGCCGCCTATCGCCGGTTCGCCGAACTGATCGAGGATCCGTCGTTCGAGGTCACCTTCAAGCTCGAACCGGGTCAGGCCTTCATCGTCGACAACACCCGTGTCATGCATGCCCGCAAGGCATTTTCCGGCACGGGCAAGCGCTGGCTGCAGGGTTGCTATGCCGACAAGGATGGCCTGCTGTCGACGCTCGCCGCGATCGAACACGGCTTCAAGGAGGCCGCGGAATGAGCGACAGGGATCTCAACGCGGGCAATATCGTCGAATTCATTGCCGACATTTTCGAGCGCCGGGGTGCTGAATCCTATCTCGGCGAACCCGTCACCATGTCGCAGCACATGCTGCAGGGCGCATGGTTCGCGGAAAAGGATGGCGCGCCGGATGAACTGGTGGCGGCGGCGCTGCTGCACGACATCGGCCACTACACCAGCGAGTTCGGCACCTATTCGCCCGACGACGTCGAGGACAAGCATCATGACGAGGCCGGCGGCGAGGTGTTGGCGCCGTTCTTCCCGCCTGTCATCGTCGAATGCGTCAGGCTGCATGTCTCGGCCAAGCGCTACCTCTGCGCCACCGATCCGACCTATTTCGGACGGCTGTCGCCGGCTTCCGTCCATACGCTGTCGCTGCAGGGCGGACCGATGAGCGCCGAGGAAGTGGCCGAGTTCCGCAAGAACCCGTTCCACGAGGAGGCGGTGCGGGTTCGTATCTGGGACGAGGCCGGCAAGGTCGCCGACATGGAGACGCGGGCGTTCCGCGACTACGTGCCGTTGCTGCAACGCGTCGTGCGCGACTTCGCCGCTCGCGGCTGACAGGACCGGCGAGGCGGAGGCGGCCCCCATGTGTTTCTGTTTCGACGGAGAAGACGCGGTCGCGGCATTCCGCCCCGACCGCTGCCGCGAGCGCTTGCCGGACGCCGGCGCTCACGACGAGCAGCCGGTTGCGCTTGCCTGTCAACCAAACCCTTTTGGACAGGCTGGCGCGTTCGGGCGTGTCGATGCCGGCAGCCCTCGCCATATTGATGTCGCGATTGTTTCAG
Organism: Mesorhizobium sp.; assembly: GCF_017306585.1. Taxonomy (GTDB): domain Bacteria; phylum Pseudomonadota; class Alphaproteobacteria; order Rhizobiales; family Rhizobiaceae; genus Mesorhizobium. The sequence continues at coordinate 17,846 of NZ_JAFKIC010000179.1, forward strand.
ACTAGGGACCGCCAATATATGCGGTGTTCCTGACGCCGCATCCGGATCTACCGCGCTCTCAAGGGAGGCATGATGAGATTTTGCTCACGCATTTCGCGCCTCCACGGCGGTCGGATCGGCTGATCCGCGCCACGGCGGCTTCCAAGTACCCAGGGATATGAGAATCGCCCAGTGGTTTGCTGCGGCGCCGTTTCCGCAACGGCCCCGATGCCGGGCCCTGATACGGTGGTTGCCGATGGGCTTCCGGCCGTCGATACCGGCTGCCTGAAGGCCTGGGATGCGTTTTTACAACACTGCGCCATGCTATTGTAAACATTGAAAGAATGGCTCTTGCCCGGGCGCTCGTTCGGGCATAGAGAGCCGCCCCGATCCAACCCGTAATTCCCAGAGGGGACCAGTCAGATGTCACGCCAGACCAGATCGACACATTCCGTGCCGGCGCTGGACACGCGTGCGGCTGACAGAATTCCAACCGGGAAGAACGGCCATGGCCAGGTCCATGATCCAGCGCAGGCAGGACGCCGAGCGCGAACGCATTGAAGCCTATACAGCGACGCTGCGGCGGACGTCCGCCGCGCCGCGTTCCGCTCCGGATTTCGAGCGGGCGCTCGGCGAGGTGCGTCGAGGTTTTGCCGCCATGGCGGTCCGCGACGGCGCTTCCTGGCGCCCGAAGCTGAAGACGCGCGACCCGGCAAAACTGCGCCTGGCCGCCGCCCGTCATCTCTATGCGCGCTATCCGGTCTGCGCCGTGCTCGAAGCTATCTGGCTCGACAGGACGGGACTGGACGCACAGGAGATCGCCTTTCGCGTCAACTGGTACGTGGTCGTCGCTGGCGGCGGATCGCTCTACAAGGCGGGCGCCAATACATTGATGTCGCGCAAGGAAGTGCACTGTTTCCTCAACCTTGCAGGCGATTTCGCATTCGACGAGGCCTTCTGGTTCGCCATCGCACGCTCCTACACCGAGGACAGCGGCCTGGCCGCACGGCTTGCGCGCACGAAGATCGCGCGCACGCCGCGAAGCGACCTGGCCTTCTGGCGCGAGGTGGCTCGGTTCTTCTGCGAGAATCCGGCCTCCAGGCAGGAGATCGACGATCTGTGCGACTATGTCGGCGCCATGTTCCGACGCGACAAGGCGTACAGCCTGAAGGGCCGAACGCTCGCATCGCTCAATCGGCAGATGGCGGATTGGCATCGCCACCTCGCCGCCATCGAACGCATCGAGGCCATGCGGCGGCGTGCCGCCGCGCTTGCGCGGCAATCGGGTGAGGCCGCACAGAAGGAAGGCTGGTCGGGCGCTCGCCTGGAGGACTGGGACTGGCATCCTTCGCCCCGGGAGGCCAAGGCGCGTGACGAGTGGTTCTCCATTCGCCAGCTGACGACCGCGCAGGACCTCGTGGAGGAGAGCCGGGCGATGCATCATTGCGTGTCGTCCTATGCCAGGAAATGCATAGCGGGCAACGCCTCGATCTGGACCCTGCGCCGCAAAGCGCTGGGCAAGACCGATCGCCTGCTTACGATCGAGCTCGATCCGCAACACCGTGCGGTGCAGGTGCGCGGTTTCGGCAATCGTCTGGCCACACCGGACGAGTACAAGATCCTGCAGCGCTGGGCCAAGGCGCGGGGCGTGACTATGCGTGACTGAAATGAAAAGGCCCGCGCGGCGTTTGCGGCGCGCGGGCCTTTTCAGAATATGGCGCAGTTATCCCTTGTGATGAACCTCCTGCAGCCCATAGACCGGCGTCGGCAGGCCTTCCTGCCTGGCCTTCAGCTGCAGCGACAGATATTGCGAATAATGCCTGGACTGGTGGAGGTTGCCGCCATGGAACCACAGCGCTTCCTGCTGTGTCGGCTTCCACATGTTGCGCTGCTCGCCCTCCCAGGGGCCGGGATCCTTGGTGGTGTTGGAGCCGAGACCCCAGACCTTGCCGACCTTGTCGGCCACTTCCTGCGAGATGAGATCCGCGGCCCATCCGTTCATGGAGCCATAGCCGGTGGCGTAGATGACGAGATCGGCGGGCAATTCGGTGCCGTCGACGAATTTGACACCGGTTGGGGTCAGTTCCTGCACGGCGGCCCCCGGACCGCTCTTGAGCTTGATGGAGCCGTCGATAACCAGGTCGCAGGCGCCGACATCGATGTAGTAGCCCGAGCCACGGCGCAGGTATTTCATGAACAGGCCCGAGCCGTCATCGCCCCAGTCGAGCAGGAAGCCGGCCTTTTCCAGGTCGGCGTAGAATTGCGCGTCGCGTTCCTTCATCCGTTCGTAAAGCGGGATCTGGAACTCGTGCAGGATGCGGTAGGGCAGGGAGGCGAAGATCAGGTCGGCCTTGCGCGTCGTCATGCCGTTCTCGACCGCCTGCTCGGAGTAGAGTGAGCCGAGGCCGATATCCATCAGCGTGTCGGACTTGACGATATGGGTGGAGGAGCGCTGCACCATGGTGACGTCGGCGCCGCCCTCCCACAGCGCCGCGCAGATGTCGTGGGCGGAATTGTTCGAGCCGATGACCACGACCTTCTTGCCGCGGTATTTGTCGGGGCCGGGATGGGTCGAGGAATGCTGCTGCTCGCCCGTGAAGATGTCCTGGCCCTTGTATTTCGGCCAGTTGGCCTTGCCCGACATGCCGGTGGCCAGCACGAGCTGCTTCGGCTTCAGCGTGATCTCCTTGCCGTCGCGCTCGACGACGACGGTCCATTCCCCTGACTTCTCGTCGTATTTCGCGGACTTCGCCGTGGTGGAGGACCAGTAGTTCAGCTCCATCACCTTCGTGTACATTTCCAGCCAGTCGCCGATCTTGTCCTTCGGCGCGAAGACCGGCCAGTTCTTCGGGAAGTCGATATAGGGCAGGTGATCGTACCAGACCGGGTCGTGCAGACAGAGCGACTTGTAGCGCTTGCGCCAGGAATCGCCGGCCCGCTCGTTCTTCTCGATGATGATGGCCGAGACGCCGAGCTGGCGCAGGCGGGCGCCCAGCGCGATGCCGCCCTGGCCGCCGCCGATTATCACGACATAGGGCTGCCTGCTGAGGCCGAGTTCGGCAACCTCGGTTTCGCGTTCCTCGCGCCAGGATTTCCTGTCCTTGCCATGGCCATGCTTGGCGCCGAGCGGCCTGCTGTGGCCGGCTTTCTCCTCGTGGCCTTTCAACTCGACCATGGTGGTGAGCAAGGTCCAGATCAGGTCGCCCTTGAAACGCACCAGGCCGAAGCCGCGCGCCACCTTCGTTTCGAAGGTGATCCAGGCGGTGATGACGCCGCCATCCTCGCTTGCTTCTTCGCCCTCGGCGACTTTCCAGTCGCTGGGGCCGGTGTCGGCAAGGGTTGCCTTCAGCATGTCACGAACCTGGCCCTGACCTTCCATCGTCTTGAGGTTCCAGGTGAAGGTGACGAGGTCGCGCCAGTAGCAGTCCGCCTGGAAGCAGTTGACGGCGCTTTCGATGTCGCCGGCCTCCAGCGCTTTGCCGAACTTGTCGAGCAGGGCCTGCGCTTTGGTGGTGGGTGTTCTCTCGAGCATGGTGTCTCCTCCGGTTGGTTTCATGGCGCCTCCTCCAGGAGCCAGATGGATGCCTCGGATGGTTGCAAACGGCATGCCAATGATGTTGCAGGGCAGAAATCGTAATGAAATCAGCGTAACGCGATGATCCGTGCTGCGGCTTGCCGTTGCGGCAGTGTTGCGCGCCATAGCGCGCCACAGGTGATGCAACGCTAATTCGGCGCGTCCAGCCGCAGGCGCTTCATGCGGCGATGCACCGTCGTGCGGTCGACGCCCAGGCGCCGCGCGGCCTCCGAGATGTTCCAGCCCGCGGCCACCAGCGCATCCAGCAGTGCCGCGCGCTCTTCCTCGGGCGACAGGGCGCGCGGCGCTGCCAGCCGGGCGGGGGAAGCGGGCGTCAGATACGGCAACGCGAAGTCGGGCAGATCGGCGGGCTCGATGATCCCGTCTTCGCAAAGCGTCACTGCCAGATCGATGGCATTTGCCAGTTCACGGATGTTTCCGGGCCAGGAGTGGCGGATCAGCGCCAGGCGCGCCGCCGGCGACAGCTTGACCGGTTGCACCGCAAGACGGGCGCGCTGGTCGACCAGCCGGTCCAGCAGCCACTCGAAGTCGGTGCGCTCGCGCAAGGCCGGCAAGGCCAGCGAGGCGGCGTTCAGCCGGTAGAACAGATCCTCGCGGAAACGGCCCTCGGCGACCAGCTTGCGCAGGTCATGATGGGAGGCCGAGATGATCTTGATGTCGACCTGCCGTGGGACAACGCCGCCGACCGGGATCAGTTCGCGCTCGGCGATCACGCGCAGCAGCCGCGATTGCATGGCGTAGGGCATGTCGCCGATCTCGTCGAGGAAGAGCGTGCCGCCGTCGGCGCTCTCGATCAATCCCTTGCGTCCCTTGGCCGTGGCGCCGGTGAAGGCTCCGGCAATGTGGCCGAAAAGCTCGCTCTCGATCAGATGTTCGGGGATGGCCGCGCAGTTGATGGCCACGAACGGGCCGGAACGCTGGGAAGAGTCATGGATGGCGCGCGCGAGATATTCCTTGCCGGAGCCGGTCTCGCCATGGATCAGGACCGGAATGGTCGTGCGCGCCAGCTTGGCGGCCCGCATTTGCATCGTGGCCATGGCGGGATCACCGCCCGAAAGCTCGCCGATCGGCTTTGGTACGATCTCGACCGGCGCGCGGCGCGCGGTGGGCAGTTGCGGCTCGATGGCGTGGGCGAAGAGTGCGCTGCCGCTGCGGCCGAACACCAGCCGCTCCTCGGTTGGTCGCCCGCGCGTCAGGCTCGGCAGGTCGTCGACGCTGATCTCGAGATAGCGCGAGATCGGCTGGCCGATCGGCGAGGGCGAGCGCCTCCAGTCGATTCCGCCTGCCTGCGCCAGAAGCAGCGCCCCGCCACGCGTGGTGCCCAGGATGCGGCCCGATGCATCGAGCGCGATGGCCGCCTCCGGATCGACGTCGAGGAACTCGGGCGAGCGGGAGAAACGCAGTACCCATTCCGAATGCATCTGCGCCATCAGGTTGGCGAGCTCTATGCGCCGCGCCGACGCCGTGACCAGGTGCAGCGCCAGATTCTGGCTGACCTTGGGCTGCGGCGAGCGCAGCAAGGAAATGTCGAGCACTGCGGCCAGTTCGCCCCTGGTGTCGAAGATCGGCGCTGCCGTGCAGGACAAGGGCGTATGGGTGGTGTCGAAATGATCGGTCTGGTGGATCGTCATCGCCTCGCCGGTGACGATGCAGGAGCCGACGCCGCAGGTTCCGGTGCGGCTTTCCGACCATTCCGAGCCGAGATAGAGGCCTGCCGTGCGCAACTGGTCCATGAACAGGGGATCGCCGAGGAAGTCGACGGTGACACCCTTGGCGTCGGCCAGAAGCAGCACATAGTTCTGGCCCGCCACCTGCTTGAACAGCGTTTCCAGGCCGCTGCGGGCGATGGCGATCAGCCGCTCGGATTGCTCGCGATGTTCGCGCAACTGGGTATCCGGCACGATATAGGCTTCCGTCGGCCGGGCGGGGTCGAGCCGGTGGGTGTCGACACAGCGCAGCCATGACTTCACCACGACATCGTCGCGGGCCGATCGCCGGCCCGACAGGACCTGTTCTATTTCGCGGATATGCTCCCGTTCGCCAGCCACGCGTCTTCCTCCCAGACAACGCCGTCTGGGCGGCAGTGTGGTGCCTGGATGGGGCGGGCTCAACTGTACTATGGTAGCGCGTAATGGACCCGGCCTCACGGCTGAGTGAATTCGTGTCGTACCCCATTGACGACCCCGCGCGTTCGCCTTTATGGTCCGCCACCATGAAAACGGCACTCATTCTCGTAGGAAGGCGCGTGGGCAAGGCGGTGTAACCGCCGGGCGAAAACCTCCCATGCGCAACACACAGGCTCCCTCGGGGGCCTTTTTTATTGCCTGAAACACGACTAAACGACCAGCAAACGCCAGGTGGCGGACAGTACGGGACCAGACCGATGAGCAATGGACAGAACGGGCGCGAAATGACAGGCGCCGAAATGGTGGTGCAGGCGCTGAGGGACAACGGCGTCAAGCATGTCTTCGGCTATCCCGGCGGCGCCGTCCTTCCCATTTACGACGAAATCTTCCAGCAGGACGAGGTCGAGCACATTCTGGTCAGGCACGAGCAGGGTGCGGGCCATGCCGCCGAGGGCTATGCGCGCTCGACCGGCAGGGCGGGCGTCATGCTGGTGACTTCAGGCCCAGGCGCCACCAATGCGGTGACGCCCTTGCAGGACGCGCTGATGGATTCGATCCCGCTGGTCTGCCTGACGGGGCAGGTGCCGACGTCGCTGATCGGTTCCGACGCGTTCCAGGAGTGCGACACGGTCGGCATCACGCGCCCCTGTACCAAGCACAACTGGCTGGTGAAGGACGTCAACGAACTCGCCGCGACCATCCACGAGGCCTTCCATGTCGCAACGACCGGTCGTCCCGGTCCGGTGGTTGTCGATATCCCCAAGGACGTGCAGTTCGCCAAGGGTTTTTATGTGCCGCCGCAGATCGCGCCGCGCACCAGCTACCAGCCGAAGGTCCAGGGCGATCTGGAAAAGGTGAAGGCGGCGGTCGAGCTGATGACCACGGCCAAGAAGCCGATCATCTATTCGGGCGGCGGCGTCATCAATTCCGGCCCGGAAGCGAGCCATTTGCTGCGCGAACTGGTCGATCTCACCGGCTTCCCCATCACCTCGACGCTGATGGGCCTCGGCGCCTATCCGGCATCGGGCAAGAACTGGCTGGGCATGCTGGGCATGCACGGCACCTACGAAGCCAACATGGCCATGCATGATTGCGACGTGATGATCTGCATCGGCGCGCGTTTCGACGACCGCATCACCGGCCGTCTCAACGCGTTCTCGCCGAACTCGAAGAAGATCCACATCGACATCGATCCGTCGTCGATCAACAAGAACGTCCACACCGAAGTGCCGATCATCGGTGATGTCGGGCGCGTTCTGGAGGATCTGGTGCGGCTGTGGCGGGCGACTGCCAAGACCGACAAGAAGGCGCTCTATCCTTGGTGGGAGCAGATCGCCAAATGGCGCGCGCGCGACTCGCTGGCGTTCAAGATGAACAACGACGTGATCATGCCGCAATACGCCATCCAGCGGCTCTACGAACTGACCAAGGACAAGGACACTTACATCACGACCGAGGTCGGCCAGCATCAGATGTGGGCGGCGCAGCATTATCATTTCGAGAAGCCGAACCGGTGGATGACCTCCGGTGGCCTGGGCACGATGGGCTACGGCCTGCCGGCCGCGCTCGGCGTGCAGATCGCGCATCCCGATGCGCTGGTCATCGACATCGCCGGCGACGCCTCGGTGCAGATGACGATGCAGGAAATGAGCGCGGCGGTGCAGTATGACGCACCGATCAAGATCTTCATCCTCAACAACCAGTATATGGGCATGGTGCGCCAGTGGCAGCAGCTGCTGCACGGCAACCGGCTGTCGCATTCCTACACCGAGGCGATGCCCGACTTCGTCAAGCTGGCGGAAGCCTATGGCGGCCACGGCATACGCTGCGAGAAGCCGGACGAACTGGATGACGCCATCAAGGAGATGATCTCGGTCAGGAAGCCGGTGCTGTTCGACTGCCGGGTGGCGACGCTCGCCAACTGCTTCCCGATGATCCCGTCGGGCAAGGCGCATAACGAGATGCTGTTGCCCGACGAAGCCACCGACGAGGCGGTTGCCAATGCCATCGACGCCAAGGGCAGGGAACTGGTGTAGACCGGGGATAGGACCAGCCTTGCTTGCGGCCGAAACCATGGCGCGTCCGGACCTGACCACGATCCGCTCGCGGCGCCGACGGATAGCGCGTCTTGCGCTCGCCGGGGCAATCGCCCTGGCGTCAGGCACGGTCGCGCTGGCCGGCCAGGCAGCGCCGTCGGCCGACAACCAGACAAGCCAAGAGGTCACGCCACGGCCGCCTGAAATCCAGGCGATCGAGAACGCCATCCGCAAATCGGATTTTGCCGACGCCCGCAACAAGGCGCTGGCGCTGATCGACGGCGCCTTTGTCAAACGTGACCCGAAGGCTGCCGCCTATGCGGCCTACCTCCTGGCGCAGGCCGACATGTATGCCGGAGACTGGCAGGATCTTTACGGCACGCTGATCGGGCGCGCGGAAGGCATTATCCGCGACCTCGACCAGAAGCGCGCCGACGAGTTCGGACTGCTGCTGGCCGATGCCGCTGGTCATACCGGGCGCGCGGACGAACAGGACAGGCTGCTCGACCTCCATGTCGAGGCAATCACCGGACGGCTCGGACCGGATTCCGAACAGGCGCTCAATGCACGGGTCGACGCTGCCTACTCGCAGTTGACCGCCAAACGCGCCGACGTCGCCGAGAAGCGGCTGCTTTCCGCCCTCAATGCGATGGAACTCGGCGGGCATGCCGACCTGTTCTTCAAGACGATCGGGCAGGCCGGCGACAGTTTCAACCGCTTTGCCGGCGCCGACGCGGCCCAGCGCATCTTCCAGCGCGGTCTCGATTCCAAGCTGATGGAAACGGATACCGGGCCGGGCCCGGGTTTCCTCCAGTTCAATGTCGCCGCCTTCCTGCGCGACCAGAAGGAGTATGACCAGGCCAACCGGTTTGGTTTGCGCGCCCTCAACATCCTGGCCGATCATTTCGGCATGGGCAGCACTGAGGCCCTGTCGGCCTATGACGGACTGGCGCAGACCCTGCATGCCTGGGGTCAGCTGGCATCGGCCGAAGCCGCCTACCAGTTCATCTACGAGACCGGCCTGAAGTCGCTCGGCGAGGACAATCCCGATCTCTGGAGGATGATGAACAACCGCGCCGCCGTGCTGCGCTCGCTGAAATTGCCGGCCGCGGCGCTGGAGTTCGACAAATACGCCTATGACAAGCGCTTCAAGGCGCTTGGCGGCGGCGCCGGCGATACCGTGGTGTCAGCCATGAACATGGCGCATGACCTTCTGGAGGCCGAACGCTGGAAGGATGCCGAGCAGGCGCTGGCGGCGATTTCGCGCATCGTCGCCCAGCCGGGATACAATGACGGTTATCGCCGGCAGACGCAGCGCTGGCTGGCCTATGCGCAATTTCGGCTGGGCGAACGAAAGCTGAGCCGCAAGCAGATCCAGGCGCGCGACACGACCGAGTTCACCGACGGCGCCGATATCGAGCAGTCGCTGGCCTTCTTCGACCTCTTCGCCGACAAGGCCGAGGCGATGGGGCTGACGGACGACGCGCTGGCCTATCGCGAGCACGCCGTGGCGATCGCGCGCGAGAGCCTGGGCGACGCGCAGCCGATGACCTTCGAGGCCGAACTCGCGCAGGCGCGGCTGCAGGAGAAGACGGATGCCAAGGCCGCCGTCGACAGTTACCGCAAGCTCGACGCCGTCATGTTCGACTGGGCGCGTTCCAGCGTGTCGGCCTCGGGAAGCCTGCGCGCCGGGCAGGCCTCGCGCGTGCTCGTCGACGACATGCTGGTCTCGCTCGCCAAGCTGTCGACCCGCAATGCGGATGCGGCGGAGCTGTTCGCCGCCATGCTCGACAATTGGAAGACGCTGACCCGGGGCGCCGAACGCCGTTTGCGGGCCGAAGCCGAGACCACCGACGACAAGGCGCTTCGCGACCTGATCCGGCAATATTTCAGCGATTTCGGACGTTTCCGCGAATTGGTGACGGCGACACTTTACACCGACGCGCTGGCGCCGCAGCGGCAGGCGATGGAGGATTCCCGCAAGGCCTTGAACGACGCCCTGGAAAAACGCGGCGAGCAGCAGGTTGGGCAGTGGATTTTCAGTTCGCCGGAGGAGGCGAAACCGCTTGCAAGGCCGGCCGCCGGCGACGTCATCGTCGACCTGGCGATCACGGGCGAATGGCCGGCCGACCGGGGCGGCACTCCGGACAGGTATCGGGTCTTCGCCACGGTGTCGCGCGCCGAGGGTCCTGTCCAGGTGATCGAGGTCGATGCGATCGACGCACGCAACGGCAAGAGTGACGCCGGGCGGAAATTCAGGGCCAGGCTCGCCACGGTGCTCGCCGATGCGGCAAAGGGCGCCAGGGCGCTCTACGTCATTCCCGCCGATTTTCTCTACCAGGTCGATTTCGCCGAACTGCAGCCCGGTGGCGGCAAGCGGTTGGGCGAACTGGTGGACGTGCATACGGCCACCAGCCGGCAGGCCTATGAATTCCGGCAGAAGGAAGACCGGCCTTCCGCCAGTGACGCGATGCTTTTGGCGGGCGGCCTTTTCTACGGCAATGAAAGCGGCAGCGCCTATCTGCCGGGTTCGCGCGCCGAGGTCGAAAAGATCGCGGCACTTGCTCGCCAGAAGGGCATGGCGGTGCAGCTCGCCGAAGGCAATGACGGCACCGAGGCGGCGATGCGCGCGGCGGCCGGCGGCAAGGCTATCCTGCATTTTTCCACGCACGGCTTCTTCGAACCCGGCGAAGGGCGGTCCGAACAATTGATGAATGCCGGCTTCGTGCTTTCCGGCGCCAGGCCCGGGGACGAGCCCCGGGAAGGGGATGGCGACAACGTTGTCTATGCCCGCGAACTCCTGAGCTGGAACCTGCGGTCCTCGCAACTCGTCGTGGTGTCGGCCTGCGATACGGCCCTTGGCGACATCGGCGTTACCTCCACCGTGCGCGGCCTGCCGCTGGCGCTCTCGGTGGCCGGCGCCCGGCGCACGCTGTTGACCGTCGAGGAGGTGGGCGACCAAGCGACGATGCAGTTCATGGCGCGCTTCTATGAAAATCTCTTCGGCGGCATGAGCTATGCCGACGCCTTCATCAAGACCAAACGCGAGGCCTGGGCCGGCAAGATCGACGGTTTCCCGGCTGCATCGACCAGCGCCTACATTCTCTTCGAACATTGAAAAGCACCCGGCGACAGGCCGGCCAGACACAGGACATGACCATGGCACAGCACCTTCAACCGACCGGCTCCGCCTACTTCATCGCCAAGGAAACCGAGAAACCGGAGACGCACACGCTTTCCGTGCTGGTCGACAACGAGCCGGGCGTGCTTGCCCGGGTCATCGGCCTGTTCTCCGGCCGCGGCTACAACATCGAGAGCCTGACCGTCTCGGAAACCGAGCATGAGAAACATCTGTCGCGCATCACCATCGTGACGCGCGGCACGCCGCATGTGATGGAGCAGATCAAGAACCAGCTGGAACGCATCGTGCCGGTGCACCGTGTTGTCGACCTCTCCGTCCGCTCGCACGAGCTTGGGCAGGAGCGGCCGCTGGAGCGGGAACTGGCGCTGGTCAAGGTCGCCGGCACCGGCGAGGCCCGCGTCGAAGCGCTGCGCCTGGCGGACGCCTTCCGCGCCTCGGTGATCGACGCCAACACCGAGCATTTCATCTTCGAGATAACCGGCAAGGGCTCCAAGCTCGACCAGTTCATCGCTATCATGAAGCCGCTCGGCCTGGTCGAGATCTGCCGCACCGGCGTGGCGGCGATGAACCGCGGCCCGCAGGGGATGTAAGTAGGCATTAAGAAATTCGAGTTTCTGTATCACTTGCTCGGCAAGGCGGTCCGAAAGACAATTCGAGAATTGGTGGCGCATGACCCCGCGAAAAGAACTGGTCGTACATGTGATGATGTACGCCCTTATCGCGTACTCGATTTGGGTGCTCGCCCATGCTTGGGTGACGATGACGGTCCCTGTCGCACGAAGCACAGAATGGGTCGCCTATGCGGATAATCCAGAGAAGTTTTGGAACTGGGTCTGTTTCTACGTCGCAAGCATTTTCATCTTTGGTTTATTTCTTTGGGCGCTGAAGTATTGGCGTCGAGGCTGATCTCTCGAAATCATCCGGTCAGGCGCACGGGTGTCAGTCGCCGGATTTTGCCGGCTGGGCATCGACCTTGCCGCTCGCCAGTTCCTTGCTTTCCCGCTTCAGCGGACGTGACACCGGGCAGACATCCTGAACGAAGCCGTTCAGGGTGTTGACGAGATTGTTCTCGACCAGCGAGTAGTGGATGAACTGCCCCTGCCGCTCCCTGGCGACGAGGCCGGCCGTCTCCAGAATGCTCAGATGCTGCGAGATCGACGGTTTCGACATCTCGAAGCGCGCCGCGATCTCGCCCGCGGTCAGCGACGAGTGCGCGAGATAGGCGAGGATCCTGCGCCGGGGTGCGGAGGACAGCGCCTCAAAGACACGCTGGATCGCTCCGCCGGCGCCGATGCCGGCCTCGGACTCCGCTGCCTGCTCTGTCTTTTCGACCATGCGTGTACCTCATAATCGCAGGCGCCTTGCGACGCCCGCCGGCATTTTCTCGGTCATCATTTAGACCATTGCCTAAATGCCTAACTCGGAATAATAGATGATTAGCTTATCGCCTAAATACGGGCCGAGCCCTGAAAAGGCAAGGCCGTGGTTCGGAAATGTTCACGCGAGGAGGGGGTTCGATGAAGACCATATCCACGGGCAGGATGATCTCCCGGCAAGAGAGTGACGCGCGCGATGGCGTCGTTGTCTGGATGCCGGCCAAGTCGATCTGGGTAGGCGCGATGACGATTATTGCCATCGTGTTCGGACCGCTGACTTTCAGCTGGAGCGCGGTCGCCCTGTTCGTGCTGCCGTCGGCGGTGACGATCTGCGCCGGGCATTCGGTGGGCATGCATCGTCTGCTGATCCACCGCTCCTTCAAAGTGCATATCTGGATCGAACATGCGCTGGTCTATCTCGGCGTGCTGGTCGGTATGGCCGGCCCTTTCGGCATGATTTATGCGCACGACATCCGCGATTGGGCGCAGCGCCAGACGGCATGCCACGATCTGCACGCGCACCGCCGGCCATTCTTCACCGACGCTTTCTGGCAGATGCATTGCGCGGTCGCCTTGCGCAATCCGCCCGATTTCATCATCGAGCCGTCGATCAGGAATGACCGCTTCTACAAATTCCTCGAGCGGACATGGATGTTGCAGCAACTGCCCTGGGCGATCCTGTTCTTCGTGCTTGGCGGCTGGAGTTGGGTGGTCTGGGGGATCGCCGTGCGTGTC
>NZ_JAFKIC010000005.1 GCF_017306585.1 Mesorhizobium sp.
GTCGTGCGCTGGCAGCTCGCCAAGAAGCACCACCCCACCCACAAAACCAAGGGCCCCCCCGAAACCACGCGCACCGGCGCCAAGATGTACAAGCAGAAGGGTACGGGCCGCGCTCGTCACCATTCGGCACGCGCTCCGCAGTTCCGCGGCGGCGGCAAGGCCCACGGCCCGGTCGTTCGCAGCCATGAGCACGACCTGCCCAAGAAGGTCCGTGCGCTGGGCCTCAAGCATGCCCTCTCGGCGAAGGCCAAGAGCGAGTCGATCATCATCGTCGACGAGCTGAAGCTGACCGAGGCCAAGACGAAGGCGCTGGTTGCGAATTTCGCGACGCTGGGCCTGACCAACGCCCTGGTGATTGGTGGCGCCGAGCTCGACCAGAACTTCAAGCTGGCCGCAACCAACATCCCCAACATCGACGTGCTGCCCATCCAGGGCATCAACGTCTACGACATTCTGCGCCGCGGCACGCTGGTCCTTTCCAAGGCCGCCGTCGAGGCTCTCGAGGAGCGCTTTAAATGACCGACCTTCGTCACTACGACGTGATCGTCAGCCCGGCGATCACCGAAAAGTCGACCATGGCTTCCGAGCAGAACCAGGTCGTCTTCAACGTCGCCAAGAAGGCGTCGAAGCCGGAAATCAAGGCCGCCGTCGAAGCGCTGTTCGGCGTCAAGGTGACGGCCGTGAACACGCTTGTCCGCAAGGGCAAGATCAAGCGCTTCCGCGGCACGATCGGCCGCCAGAGCGACGTCAAGAAGGCGGTTGTGACGCTGGCCGACGGCCAGTCGATCGACGTCGCGACGGGTCTCTGAGCAAGGCCGCGAGGACAAGAACATGGCACTGAAAAAATTCAACCCGGTAACGCCGAGCACCCGCCAGCTGGTCATCGTCGACCGCTCGGGCCTCTACAAGGGCAAGCCCGTCAAGGGTCTGACCGAAGGCCTGACCAAGTCGGGCGGCCGCAACAATTACGGCCGCATCACCGCCCGCTTCATCGGCGGCGGTCACAAGCGTTCGTACCGCATCATCGACTTCAAGCGCCGCAAGTTCGACGTTGTCGGCACGGTGGAGCGTATCGAATACGATCCGAACCGCACCGCCTTCATCGCGCTGATCAAGTATGACGATGGCGAGCTGTCCTACATCATCGCCCCGCAGCGCCTTGCCGCCGGCGACAAGATCATCGCGGGCGAAGCCGTCGACGTGAAGCCGGGCAATGCGATGCCGCTGGCCTCGATGCCGGTCGGCACGATCGTCCACAACATCGAGCTGAAGCCGGGCAAGGGCGGCCAGGTCGCCCGTTCGGCTGGCGGTTACGCCCAGCTCGTCGGCCGAGACCAGGGCATGGCGATCCTGCGCCTGAACTCGGGCGAGCAGCGTGTCGTTCACGGCTCCTGCATGGCCACCGTCGGTGCCGTGTCGAACCCCGACCACGGCAACATCAACGACGGCAAGGCCGGCCGCACGGTCTGGCGCGGCAAGCGCCCGCACAATCGCGGCGTGACCATGAACCCGGTCGACCATCCGCATGGCGGTGGTGAAGGCCGCACCTCCGGTGGCCGTCATCCGGTCAGCCCGTGGGGCAAGCCGACCAAGGGCAAGAAGACGCGGTCCAACAATGCGACCGACAAGTTCATCCTGCGCTCGCGCCATCAGCGCAAGGGCTAAGAAGAGGTAGCGCCAAGTGACTCGTTCTATTTGGAAAGGCCCCTTCATCGACGGCTACCTTCTCAAGAAGGTGGACAAG
>NZ_JAFKIC010000180.1 GCF_017306585.1 Mesorhizobium sp.
GCCAGCATCTCAGGTGCGCTCCACCCCATCACCGTCACCCGATCTCCGCGCCCAGCCCTTTCATCAGACCCATGAATTCCGGGAAGCTCGTCGCGATCATATTCGCGTCGTCAATCGTCACCGGCTTTTCCGTCGCCAGCCCCATGACGAGGAAACTCATGGCGATGCGATGGTCGAGATGGGTCTTGACCGCTGAGTCCCGGCCGCCGCCCAATCCCTTGCCGCCGGGCTTGCCGCGCACGGCAAGCGTTGCCTCGCCCTCCGTGCAATCGACGCCGTTGAGCTTCAGGCCGTTGGCGACAGCCGAAAGCCGGTCGGATTCCTTCACCCGCAGCTCTTCCAGCCCCTGCATCAGCGTCTCGCCCTCGGCGAAGCTCGCCGCGACCGCGAGCACCGGATACTCGTCGATCATCGACGGAGCGCGCTCCGGCGGCACCGTGACGCCCTTCAACTCGGAATAACGCACGCGCAGGTCCGCGACATCCTCGCCGCCCGCATTGCGCGGGTTGAGGATGTCGATCTTGCCACCCATCTCCTGCAGCGTCAGAAGCAGGCCGGTGCGGGTCGGGTTCATGAGCACGTTCTCGATGGTTATGTCCGAGCCCGGCACGATCAGTGCCGCGACCAGCGGAAAACCGGCCGAGGAGGGATCGCCGGGCACGGCGATGGTCTGGCCGGTCAGCTTGCCCTGGCCTTCGATGAAAATGTGCCGCACCCCGCGCTCGTCGGTCTCGACCATCAGGTTGGCGCCGAACCCTTTGAGCATCTTTTCGGTGTGGTCGCGCGTCATCACCGGCTCGATCACGGTGGTGATGCCTGGCGTGTTGAGACCGGCGAGCAGCACGGCCGATTTCACCTGCGCCGAGGCCATCGGCACCCGGTAGGTGATCGGTGCGGCGTGCTTGGGGCCATGCAAGGTGATCGGCATGCGGTCGCCCGGCGTCGCCTTCAGCACCTGCACGCCCATCTGGCGCAGGGGTTCCAGCACCCGGCCCATCGGCCGGCCCGACAGCGATGCGTCGCCGATGAAGGTCGTCTCCATGTCGTAGGTGCCGACCAGGCCCATGGTGAGCCGCGAGCCGGTGCCGGCATTGCCGAAATCGAGCGGGCCTTCAGGTTGCAGCAGCGCGCCATTGCCGGTGCCGCGGATAACCCATTCGTCGCCATGCTTCTCGATATGCGCGCCCATCGCCTTCATGGCTTCTCCGGTGCGCATCACGTCCTCGCCTTCGAGCAGGCCGGTGATGCGGGTCTCGCCGGAGGCGAGGCCGCCGAACATGAAGGAGCGGTGCGAGATCGATTTGTCGCCCGGCACGCGCGCGGTGCCGGAAAGGGCGGATGATTTAAGGGCAGTGGCCGGCTTGGCAGCGGCGGCGTGTGACATGGAATTTCCCTGGACGGATCGCCGGCTGGCCGGCGCTTTTCAATTGGTGCGGCGGTCTCGTATCACGGCGGGGCGAAATGGTCATCCCCATCGTCACCACTTGCCGGGAGGCCTTTCAACGCATGGTTTTGTGACGCCGGCTTTTGGCTTTGACAGCGCTGCAAACTGCGGTTAAGGGGACCACTCTTTTATTCACGAGGCTTGCCGTGGCAAAAACCGAACTTGGCACAAAGCGTGTCGACCCTGAAACGGGCCGAAAATTCTACGACCTGAACAAGGACCCGATCGTCTCCCCTTACACGGGCAAGACCTATCCGCGTTCCTACTTCGAGGAAGGCAAGATTGCCGCCATCGAGGAGGACGAGGAAGTCGCCGAGAAGGAAGTGGACGGCGACGAGGAAGAGGGCGCCGAGATCGTCTCGCTCGAAGAGGCTGACGACGAGACCAAGGGCGGCGACGACCTTCCCGATCTGGGCGACGACGATGACGATGTCGACCTGGGCGACGACGAGGACGATACTTTCCTTGCCGACGAAGAGGAAGAAGACGACGACGTCTCCGACATGATCGGCGTCGGCGACGACGACGACGAGGTCTGATCGGCCGCAAGGTAGGTGTTTGCAGGCTTTCCATGCCTGTGAACAAAAAGCCGAATTCAAGGCTTGATATCTGGGAAAGGCGGGGTTAGAAGCCGCCTGCACTAACGGCGCGGTCTTCCAACCCGCGCTGATCTCTTCGCCGGAAACGGCGCCGGCTGACTGCCGGGAGTGGGGCCATAGCTCAGTTGGGAGAGCGCTTGAATGGCATTCAAGAGGTCGTCGGTTCGATTCCGATTGGCTCCACCAAACAGTCTTCTTCAAGTCACCGGGCTATGACGTCAGCGGGCCTGTCCCGCTGTGAACCCTGAAATAAACGCCGCCAGCAGCGTGCCGAGCGTAGGCGACGGATAACCACCCTCCTGGACGATCAGGGTCGAGCGCGACAGCGCGCCCAGACTTTCGCCCATCTTGCGAAAGCCGGCTTCGTCGACATCCATGCAGGCGAACGGATCGTCGCTGGAGGCATCCAGGCCGAGCGCGATGACCAGCACGTCGGGCGAAAAGCGCCGCACGGCTTCGCAGCCCTTCGACACCGCTGCCAGATAGGCCTCGCTGCCGCTTTTCAGCGCGACCGGCAGGTTCAGGTTGAACCCTTCGCCAGGCCCGGTGCCGGTCTCGTCGGCATAGCCGGCATAATAGGGATAGAGCCAGGCCGGATCGCCGTGCACCGATACGGTGAGCACATCCCGCCGGTCGTAGAACAGCGCCTGCGTGCCGTTGCCGTGATGCACGTCGACATCCACCACAGCCACGCGCTGCCCTTGCGAGGCCGCCCAGTTGGCGGCGATCGCCGTGTTGTTCAGGTAGCAGAAGCCGCCTGCCTGGTCGCGGTAGGCATGGTGCCCCGGCGGGCGGCAGAGCGCATAAGCAGCGGCTTCTCCCGCCAGCACCCGCACCATGGCATCGAGCGCCGTGTTGGCGCTCGCCCGCGCCGCCTCCCAGGTCCCCTCGACCAGAACGCAACTGGCATCGGCCTGATAGAAGCCGGCGCGGCCGAGCAGGTCGCTTGGCAGGCGGCCCATGTGCCGGCTGGGATGGACGCTCGACCGCAGTTCGGGGCCGGTCCCCGGGAGTGCCCGCCATGCCTCGAAACCGGTCCGCAGGAAGTCGAGATAGCCGGCATCGTGCATGGCCGCGATGGCGTCGAACGGATGCTCGCGCGGGGGCTGGACGGCGACAGCGGCCATTTCCAGGCCGGCAAGCAACGCCGTGATCCGCTCTGGTTGCTCGGGGTTCGGCTTCAGCATGCCGCCGGCGATCCGCGTTAGCGGGCGATGCAGGAACTGCCGCTCGTCGAAGATGGCAAGCATGGGCTCTCGTCTCCTTGTGCGCCTGCCGGTCAGCGATCCCCGGTGGCGCCGCCGTCGCGGCGGACGAACTGCGCGGCGACCAGCACGATGATCGACAGCACCACCAGCATCGAGGAGATCGCCGCCACCGTCGGGTCGACCTGATCGCGTATGTTGGCGAACATGCGCTTGGTCAACGTCGAGGTCGCGCCGCTGGAGATGAAGAGCGAGACCACAACCTCGTCGAACGATGTGATGAAGGCGAACAGCATGCCCGAGATCACCGAAATGCGGATCTGCGGCAGGGTCACGGTCAGGAAGGCGCGCACCGGCGACGCGCCAAGGCTGCGCGCCGCGCGTTCCAGATTGACGTCGAAGCTCGCCAGGCCATTGCTGACGGCAATCATCACGAAAGGAATGGCGAGTGTCGTGTGCGCCAGCACCAGGCCGGTCAACGTGTTGTTGAGGCCGAGCCGTGAATAGACGAAGAAGGCGCCGATGGCGACGAAGATCAGCGGCACCATCATCGGCAGCATCAGCGCGCCGCGCACCACCGGATCGAGACCGCCGGCCTTCTTGTGCAGGCCGTAGCTGGCAAGCGTGCCGAGCACTGTCGCCAGGACCGTCGTGCTGGACGCGACCTTGAGCGAGACGACCGCGGAACGCAGCCACTCGTCCGAGGTGAAGAAGGCCTCGTACCACCGCAGGCTCCAGCCGCGCGGCGGGAACTCCAGATACTGGGAATCGGAGAAGGACAGCGGGATGATGATGAGGCACGGGATGACCAGGAAGGCCATCACCAGCGCCACCAGCACGTAGAGCCACAGGCGCTGGCCGTGGGTGATCTGGGTGGAGGATGCGACGCGGCCCGCCATCATCCTTCTCCCAGCGAGGAGCCGAGCCTTCGGACAGCCCATTTCATCGCCCACAGGATGATGCCCGTCACCACCAGCAGGGCGACGCTCAGCGCGCTGGCCGCGCCCCAGTTGGCGAATTTCGAAACGGCGTCGGCGATCTGCGTCGACCACATGGCCACGCGGCCGCCGCCGAGCAGGGCGGGTGTCAGGTAGAAGCCGAGGCACAGCACGAAGGTCAGCGCCGCGCCCGCGCCGAGCCCCGGCGCCGACAGCGGCAGGAAAACCTGCCGGAACGACTGCGCCGGCGATGCCCCGCAATTGGCGGCGGCGCGCAGATAGACGGGATCGATGGCGCGCATGGACGAATAGAGCGGCAGGATCAGGAAGGGCAGCATGACATGCACCATGCCGATGATCGTGCCGGTGAGATTGTTGACCAGCGGCAGGGATTCGCTGATCAGGCCGAGCTGCTTGAGCCATGTGTTGATGACGCCTTCTCGCTGCAGCAGGACGAGCCAGGCATAGGTCCTGACCAGCACCGAGGTCCAGAACGGCAGGATGATGAACACCAGCAGGACCTGCGCGACGCGCTGCGGCAGCTGCGAGAGTAGATAGGCGACGGGATAGCCGAGCAGGATGCATATGGCGGTGACGGCGGCCGAGACCTGCAAGGTGCTGAGGAAGCTGTTGACATAGGCCGGCCGCAGCAGGCGGGCGTAGTTCTCGCCCGACAGCGCTCCGGAGGCGTCGAAGAACGACAGCCACGCAAGCCAGGAGAACGGCACCAGCAGCACCAGCGCCACCAGCACGAGGGCGGGCACCGAGAGGCCGAACATCGCCAGCCGCTGGCGGCGCTCGTCGCCGCCAAGCAGACCGGCATTGAGCACGCCGGCATTCGGCGGCAGCAGATCGGCAGCGACGGTTGTCATGCGCCGGTTTCTTCCACCAGCACGCTTGCCTGTGGCGTCAACCACAGTGTCAGCGTCTGGCCGGGCTCCGGCAGGGGGTGGTCCTGGACCGGCGTGTGGCGGATCGATATTTCGTGGTCGCCCGGCAGCTTCAGCGCGATCGAATGGCTGTCGCCGCGATAGACGACATCGACCACCAGGCCCTCGATGCGGTTGTCGCGCTCGTCATGGCCATGCCAGCCCAGGCGCTCGGGCCTGACGACCAGCCATTGTTCCGCGCCCGCGGATGGCGGCTGCGCCAGTTTCAACTGGCGTCCGGCAAATTCATATCCGTTGCCGGCTTTCCTGACCGGCAGCATCCGCGTCTCGCCCATGAAGCTCGCGACGAAGCGGCAATTGGGCCGGTCGTAAATGGTCTTCGGCGTGTCGAGCTGCACGATCTTGCCGCTTCTCAGCACCGCGACACGATCGGACATCGTCAGCGCTTCCTGCTGGTCATGCGTGACGTAGACCGTGGTCATGCCAAGCCGGTCGTGCAGCCGCTTTAGTTCGATTTGCATGTGTTCGCGCAGGTTCTTGTCGAGCGCCGAAAGCGGCTCGTCCATCAGAAGCAGTTTCGGTTCGAAAACGATGGCGCGGGCCAGCGCGACACGCTGCTTCTGGCCGCCCGACAGTTCGGTGACGCGGCGCGCCGACAGATGCGCCATCTGCACGACATCGAGCGCCTGCCTGACCCGTTCGCGGATGGATGAACTCGAGACGCGGCGCAGCTTCAGCGGATAGGCGACGTTGTTGAAGACGTCCATATGCGGAAACAGCGCGTAGTTCTGGAACACCATGCCGAGATCGCGCTTGTGCGGCGGTCGGGTGATGAATTCGACGCCGTCGACGAGCAGGCTGCCGGCATCGGGGCGCTCGAAGCCGGCAATGACGTTGAGCAGCGTCGTCTTGCCCGAGCCGGATGGCCCGAGCAGCGTCAGGAACTCGCCCGGCTCGATATCGAGGGACACGTCGTCGAGCGCCTTGAACGCACCGAATGCCTTGGAGACATTGCGTATCGATACGGCGCCCGACGTCATGCTTCCTCCTCCCGTCCGCGCAACGATCAGTTGGAGATCAGCAGGCTGTAGTCCTCGCGGACCAGCTCATTGTTGTCGCGCCACCAGTTCGCGTCGATGAAAGTCTGCTTGGCGACATTTTCCGGCGACATGTTGGACTTCGCAAGCACCTCCGGCGAGAATTTGCCGACCTTGAAGGCGAGGCTGTTGGTCGGGCCATAGTACGGCATCATCTCGGGGATGCGCGCCTGGATCTCGGGAGAGACCACGCCGGCGATGAACTTCTGGGCCGCCGCGACATGGGTCGAGCCTTTCAGGATGGCCAGGCAGCCATAGCCGAGGATGCCGTTGTCATAAGTGAATTCGACCGGCGCGCCGTCCTTGATCACCGAGGCGACGCGGCTGCCCCAGATCGCCATCATGTCGACCTCCTTGTCCTTCAAGAGCTGCGCCGACTGTGCGCCAGACGACCACCAGACCGAAATGTCAGGTTTGATTTCCTTCAGCTTCTCCAGCGAGAGCTTGGTGTCGAGCGGATAGAGCTTGTCCTTGGAGACGCCGGCGCCCAGCAGCGCGATCTCCATCATCTCCTGCGGATAGGTGCTGAGCGCGCGGCGGCCCGGAAAGGCTTTCACGTCCCAGAAATCCTTCCAACTGGTGGGGTGCTTGTCCTTGTAGACATCGGTGCGCCAGGCGAGCACGACCGAATAGGTGTTGGTGGCGATCCAGTGGTCGCCATAGGCCTTCTTGTCGAAGCCGTCGGTCTTGATGACTTTGTAGTCCAGTGGCTCGAACAGGCCCTCCTTGCCGCCGACGGCGCATTCGTCGGCGCCCAGGTGCACGATGTCCCAGGTCGGGCTGCCCGACTGTACCTGGACCCGCACCGAGGCCAGGCCGTCCTGTGTTTCCTCCGACAACGTGACGCCAGCGGCATCGGCGGCCGGCTGCCACAAGGTTGCCCGCAGGTCTTTCTGCAGATTGCCGCCGAAGCCCGAAATGGTCAGTGTTTCGCCGGCCGCCATGGCGCTCGAGGCCATGAGCAGCGCGGTCGCCGCACCCAGAAGGTTGGCGATTGCGAGACGCTTCAAAGACATGTTTCTTCTCCCCTTGATTGAACGGTGCCGTCCGCCGGCCGTTCTCCCTGGCCTTGACGCGTGGCAAGATCGACAAGACGCGCAGGTCGTGACAATCTGGTTGATGAGATGAACTATCTAGTTTACCTTGTCAACTAAATTCGCAGCTGTGCGACGCAGTGTGTTCTTAAGGGTCGATCATGAACAAACCAAAACAGGGCTGGACCAGATCGTCTCCCGCATTCGAGCGGGATGCAAGCAGGGGTCAGGATCGGCCGGGCGTCGCGCGCGACCACGCGTTGCATGCGGGCCAAGGCGGGCACGATGACTGGCCTGCTCCCGACATCAGGGATCTGTTTTCCTTCGAACTGCAGCGGCTGGCTGGCCTGTCGACGCGCATCGCCACCTTGTCGATCCGGCCGAAATACGGGCTGACCACGCGGGAGTGGCGTGCGCTGGCGGTTCTGAAATATCTCGGTACAGTGCCGTTGCAGGAGCTTGCCAAGCATAGCGGCCTGCTCAAGAGCCAGATGAGCCGCACCGTGTCGGGACTGATCGACAGGGGTTACATCCAGAAAGCCGCCAATCCGGAGGATGGCCGCAGCATCCTGCTGCGCCTCAGCCCCGAGGGGCTGGCTCTGTCCGAACAGGTCCTGGACGATTCCTTCGAGCGCAACGAGCAGATGCTGGGCTCGTTGAGCAATGCCGAACGGCAGATGCTGGTGGAACTGATGCGCCGGGTGATCCGGACCAGCTCGACCTACTTCCACGACCTCAAGCAACTGGCCACTCCATCCGATCTCGACCAACTCGATGAGGAGTAGCTCGACCCGAGAATATGGTTGACTGTGTGAACGGCATAGTTCACAAGAGCAACCAAATTGGAAGGGATGTTTCGTGAACCCAGGGGTCGTGATCTGTGAGTGCTTTGCCCGGGATGGCCTGCAGCATGAGCCTGCGGTCGTTCCGACGCGCGCCAAGATCGAGATCATCGACGCCATCACCCGGGCGGGATTTCCCCGCATCGAGGCGACCAGCTACAGCCATCCGGTGCAACTGCCGGCATTCGCGGACGCTTCCGATGTCCTGCGAGGCATCGAGCGTCGCCAGGGCGTCTACTATAAGGCCACCTGTCCAAACCAGAAGGCGATCGAGCGGGCCGTTGTTGACCTGACCGGGGGCCACGGCGCTGGAGAACTCAGCCTGCTGGTCTCGGCGACCGAGGCGCATACCGAGCGCAACCTGCGTACCACGCGGGAGCGGCAATGGCACGCTGTTGCCGGGATGGCGGAACTGGCCGGTGGGCGCTTCCGTCTGATCGGCGTCGTGTCGATGGCGTTCGGGTGCCCCTTCGAGGGCCGGGTCGATCCATCGAGCGTGCTCGACGACATCGCGCGCTTCGCCTCGATCGGCGTGCATCATGTCGCGGTCGGCGACACATCGGGACATGGCACGCCGTCGGCCGTGCGCCGGATGTTCAAGAGGATTGCGGCCGACCTGCCCGGGGTGACGGCGATCGCGCACTTCCACGACACGCGCGGAACCGGTCTCGCCAACTGCCTGGCAGCCTACGAAGCCGGCTGCCGCTGGTTCGACAGCGCGTTGGGCGGCGTCGGCGGCCATCCCGTTCAGATACAGTATGGCGAGGGCCAGACGGGCAATGTCGCGACCGAGGACCTGGTCAACCTGTTCGAGGCCGAAGGCGTCGATACCGGCCTGGATCTCGACCTGCTACGCGAGGCCTCGTTGCTTTGTGAAAAGACGCTTGGCCGCGACCTGCACAGCAAGGTCGCCCGTGCCGGCTACGGCTTTCTCAACTAGGGGATGGAGATGGAGCAGGCCGGACGCGCCCCAGTGCTGGTTGTCGAGGATCGCGGTCCCGTCCGCGTCGTCGCTCTCAACCGTCCCGACAAGCTCAACGCGCTCGACACCGAACTGACGCAGGCTTTGCACGATGCGCTTCAGGCGGCGGATCACGACGAAGATGTGCGCGCCATCGTGCTCACCGGCAACGGGCGCGCCTTCTGCGCCGGCGCCGACCTGTCGGAATTCAAGCAGCTGACGCCGGCCAACCAGGACCTCGTCGAAAAGCGCGCGGATCTGACCTGCAGGACCCAAGCGATGGTGCAGAAACTGTCGAAGCCTGTCGTCTCGGCCGTGCGCGGTGCCGCCGTCGGCGGCGGCGCCGGCCTCGCCATCGGCTGCGACATGATGGTGGCGGGGTCCGATCTGAAATTCGGCTACCCCGAGCTCAAACATCAGATCGTTCCGGCCCTGGTGATGACTGGGCTGCAGCGTTCGCTCGGGCGCAAGGCCGCCTTCGAGATGGTCAGCCTCGGACGCCTGATCGGGGCCGACGAGGCGCTGAAGCTGGGGCTCGCCAACCGCGTGGTCGAACCGGACCAGGTGGTCGAGACGGCCATGGCGATTGCGGAACAATGGGCGGCGGCCAATCCGCGCGCCATGGCTGCCGTCAAGGCGCTTTTCTATGAGGTGGCGGACCTTCCCTATGACGAGGCGATGGCTGCCGGGCGCGACGTCAACGCCGCCATGCGCGCCTTCAGGGATGACCAGGCATGAGGCCGCTGGAAGGAATACGCATTCTGGATTTCTCCCGTGTGCTGGCAGGCCCGATGGCCACGCAGATCCTGGCCGAGATGGGCGCCGAGGTGACGAAGATCGAGCGGCCTGGCGCGGGCGACGAATCGCGCGTTTTCGAACCGCGCTTTGCCGGCGGTGAGAGCGCGTATTTCCTCGCCTTCAACCGGGGCAAGCGGTCGCTGACCCTCAATCTGAAATCGGCCAGGGGTCAGGAACTGGCGCGCCGGCTGGTGGCGGGCGCCGACGTGGTGGTCGAGAACTTTCTCCCTGGTGAGATGGAGCGTTTCGAACTCGGCTATGACAGGCTCGCCGAAATCAATCCCGGGCTGATCTACGTATCGAGCACCGGCTTCGGCCAGACCGGCCCCTATCGCGACCGCCCCGGTTACGACACGGTCTTCCAGGCCCTGTCGGGGGTCATGCACCTGACCGGCCATGCCGACGGCCCTCCGGCCAAGGCCGGCGTGCCGATCGCCGACATGAGTTCCGGTCTCTGGATCGCCATCGCCATATTGAGCGGGCTGGTCGGCCGGGCAAGGAGCGGCAAGGGGTGCCGCGTCGACCTGTCGATGATGGATGTACAGGCGAGCCTGCTGGCGCTCGCCGCCGCGCGACTGTTCGCCCTCGACGAGGATGTGAGCCGCGCCGGAACCGAACATCCCGGCCGGGTTCCCTCCGCGGCCTTCGAGTGCCGGGACGGCGGCTGGCTGCACATCAGCGGCAGCGACCAGCACTGGCCGGCCCTTTGCGCCACACTCGGACTGGTCGAACTCGCAGCCGATCCCGCTCTCGACAACAACGCCGGGCGCGTCGCCGATCGCGATCGCGTCATGACCGCCATGCGCATCGCCATGCTTGAGCACGATCGCGCCGCGCTGGCGCAAAAGCTGCGGGCGGCCGGCATTCCGGCCGGTGAGGTCAACACGGTTCGGGAAATCCTCGAGGATCCGCATATGACGGCTCGCGGAATGGTCGGCGCCTTCGATCATCCCGGCGCCGGCCGCGTGCCGGCCTTGCGCACCCCGGTAAAATACGAAGGCTTCGATGATCCCTTCATCGGCGTCCCGCCCGAGCTCGGCGCTGACACCGACAGAATCCTGTCCGAGGAACTGGGCCTTGATGCCGCCGAAATCGGCACACTGAGAACGGAAGGGGTGGTCTGAATGAGCGCGTCCGCGATGGTCGTCTGCCGGCGCGAAGGCCCGGTTGCCCGGGTCGTTCTCAACCGAGCGGAAGCGCGCAACGCGCTGAACCTGCAGATGTGTATCGAGCTGCGCCGCCTGTTCGAGGAACTCGACGGCGACAGCGGCGTCAGGGTGGTGCTGCTTTCATCGACAGGTCCGGTTTTCTGCGCCGGCGCCGACCTCAAGGAGCGCGTCGACAAGGACGAGCGCTGGGTACTGGAGCGGCGCAGGGCCTCGTTCGCGGCCTATGACACCATCGCCCGCTGCGGCAAGCCAGTGGTGGCGCTGGTGCAAGGACCGGTCGTCGGTTCGGGTGGCGAAATCCTGATGAGCTGCGACTTCGCCATCGCGTCCGAGAAGACGACCTTCCGCTTTCCCGAACCGCAATGGGGCACGGTCGGCGCCACCCAGCGCCTGCAGAGGGTCATCGGCAAGATGCGGGCCAAAGAGCTTCTATTCACCGGTCGCGTCATGCCGGTCGCCGAGGCCTATGAGCGCGGTCTCGTTGCCCGCGTCGTGCCGCATGGGGAACTCGCCGGCGTCGGCGAAGAGGTGGCGGCGGCTATCGCGGCTGCTCCGCCGCTGGCGATCGCCCTCACCAAGCAGGCCGTCGACCTCGGCAGTGAGACCGACCTTGCCAACGGCATCCGCATCGAGCTCGTGGCAATCGAGCGCTGTCTTGCCGATGGCGGCTGGCGCGAAGGCATCAGCAAATTCATTCAGCAGACGGAGGCTGGGTCCGCTGATGGCGAAGGCTGATCTCGATCTTGACGGCTTCTTTCCGCTGACGATCGCCGAGGCGCTGCGCCGCACAGCGGTATCGGCGCCCGACATCGAGGCGATCGTCGCCTCGGAC
This sequence comes from Mesorhizobium sp., assembly GCF_017306585.1. Classification (GTDB taxonomy): domain Bacteria; phylum Pseudomonadota; class Alphaproteobacteria; order Rhizobiales; family Rhizobiaceae; genus Mesorhizobium. The sequence continues at coordinate 11,810 of NZ_JAFKIC010000180.1, forward strand.
GGCCGCCTCACCTGGGGTGCGCTGGCCGAGGAGGTCGGACGCGTCGGCGCGGGCCTCGCTGCCCAGGGCATCGGCAGGGGCGACCATGTCGGTCTCTGCCTCGGCAATTCCGTGCGCTGGATGACGATCTTCCTGGCGCTCGGCTCGATTGGCGCCGTCACAGTGCCGATCAACACGCGTTTCGTCGCGAGCGAGATGGCCTATGCGCTGCGCCAGTCGCGGGTACGTACGCTCATCACCTGCGATCGCCTGTTCAAGATCGATTTCATCGCCATGCTGCGCGAGATCTGTCCCGCGCTCGACCGGAGCCTGCCGGACGAGAACATGCCGGACCTCGAGCGGGTCATCGTCATTGGCGCCGACGTGCCGCCGGCCGCCATTCGATGGGATGAGGTCGTGAGCGCGGCCTGCTCGTCAGAGATAGGGGCGTGCAATGCCGAAGATCCCCTGCTCATCCAGTATACGTCAGGCACGACCTCGTTTCCCAAAGGCGTGGTGTTGACCCACCGCAGCATGCTGGCCAACGCCTATTTCTCGGGCCTTCGAATGGGTCTGCGGCCGGCGGACCGCTTCCACAGCGCGCGGCCGTTCTTCCACGTCGCCGGCACGACGCTCTCGATCCTGTCGGTCCTTCAGCACGCCGCCACGCTGGTCAGCATGGACCGCTTCGAAGCCGGCGAGGCGCTGCGCCTCATGGAGGCCGAGCGCTGCACGCATTTTTCCGGCAATGACACGATGGCGCACATGCTGCTCAACCATCCGGATCGCGCACAGCGCAGGCTCAGCCTGCGCGGCGCCTGGCTGGCAGCCTCGCCCACCATCGTGCGGCGTGTGATCGACGAACTGGGCGCGCGCGAATGCGTGGTCGGCTACGGCCTCTCGGAAGCTTCTCCCAATGTCGCGCAATCCTGCTTCTGGGAGCCCGACGAGATCAGGGCGAGGGCCGCCATGCGGCCGCAACCGGGCGTCAGCGTTCGCATCCGCCGTTCAGATGGCAGCGATGCCGGTATCGGCGAAAGCGGCGAAATCCTGGTGCGCGGCTGGAACGTGATGCTTGGCTATTTCGACAAGCCCAAGGAGACTGCCGAAGCGCTCGGCCCCGAAGGCTGGCTGGCGACCGGCGATCTCGGTTCGCTCGACGGCGACGGCCGGCTGACCTTTCTCGGTCGCGCCAAGGAGATCATCCGCGTCGGTGGCGAGAACGTCTCGCCCGCCGATGTCGAGAACGTGCTGCATCGCCACCCGGCGATCCGGCAGGCCGCCGTCGTCGGCGTGCCCGAGGACAGGCTGGTCGAGGTGCCCGCCGCCTTCGTCATCCTCAATGATGGCCAGTCGACTGATCCGGAAGCCATCATCGTCTGGGCGAAAGGCGAGATGGCCGGCTTCAAGGTGCCGCGCCATGTCTGGATCGTCGACAGTTTCGAGACGATCGGCATGACGGCGAGCTCCAAGATCCAGAAGAAGCAACTGGCCGCGCATGCGCGCGGCCTGCTCGGACTTTGAGGGTCGGCCGTGCGCATCGAGACGCAAGTGACGCGGCTGCTCGGCATAGACCTGCCGATCATCCAGGCGGGCATGTCGTGGGCGTCGTCCAACGCCGCCCTGCCGCTTGCCGTGTCGCGGGCGGGCGGCCTCGGCGTCATCGCGGCCGGCCCGATGTATCGCGACGACCTCGCGCGGACCATCGATGAGGTCCGCTCCGGGACCGACAGGCCCTTCGCCGTCAACCTGCCGCTCTACCGCAAGGGCGCGGACGAGATCATCGACCTCCTGGCCGAGAAGCGGGTACCGGTGCTGATCGCCTCGCAGGGCGGGCCCAAAAAATACATCGAGCGGTTCAAGGCGATAGGCACGATCTGCCTGCATGTCGTCGCGGGGGCGGAGCACGCGCTGAAGGCGGCTGAGGCCGGCGTCGACGGGTTGATCGCGGTCGGAGGCGAGGCAGGCGGCCATCCGCCGCCGGAGCTGGTGTCGACGCTTGTGCTCGGCCGCGCCATCGCCAGGGCAGTGCCGGAGATGCCGCTGATCCTCAGCGGTGGCTTCGCCGATGGGCGCGGCCTGGCCGCGGCATTGGCGCTTGGCGCGGGTGCGGCGCAGTTCGGTACCCGGTTCATGCTGTCGCGGGAGGCGCGATTGCACGACGCATATCGCCAGCGCCTGCTTGGCGCGTCGATCGCCGACACGCTCGTCGTCGGGCGCGGCCTCGGCATGATCCGGGTGCTGCGCAACCGCTTCGCCGAGACAATGAACGAAGCGGAGCAGGGTGGCGCGGCGGACGAGGCACGGCGTGCCATCTTCACAGAGGCGACGCTCAAGGCGGCTGCCTTCGATGGAGACGTCGATCACGGCAAGATCGAAGCCGGACAGAGCGTGGGCCTGGTCGGCGAAATCCTGCCAGCCGGCGACATCGTCCATTCGATCGCTCGAGATTATGTCGCGGCAATTGCCGCGCTGCCGCGCCCAACCAAAAGCTAGAAGGAAACACGCCATGCTGGACAAGCCGTTGCTGATCGACGGGCACTGGAGGGCGCCGTCCGGCGAACGCTCGGGCGAGGTCAGGAACCCGGCCACCGGGCAGACCATCGCCCGCCTGCCATTCGCGGAGCAGGCGGATCTCGACGCCGCCCTGGCCGCCGCCGCCAAGGGCTTCGCGGCGTGGCGCCGGACCACCGCGCTGGAGCGCGGCAGGATCATGCACCGTGCCGCAGCGATCGTGCGCGATCGCGCGGAGACGATCGCGGCCCATATGGTGCGCGAGCAAGGTAAGCCGCTTGCGGAGGCAAGGGGCGAAGCCAACGCGGCGCCCGAACATATCGAATGGCACGCGGAGGAAGGCCGGCGCGCCTATGGCCGTGTGATCCCCTCGCGCCATCCGGGCGCGCGGCAGATGGTGCTCAGGGAGCCTGTCGGCCCGGTCGCCGCCTTCTCGCCGTGGAATTTTCCGGTCAACCAGCTGGTGCGCAAGATTTCGGCGGCTCTCGCAGCCGGCTGTTCCGTCATCGCCAAGCCGCCGGAGGAGACGCCCTCGGCCTGCATCGAACTCGTGCGCGCCTTCCAGGACGCCGGCGTGCCGGACGGGGTAATCAATCTGGTGTTCGGCGTGCCGTCCGAGATATCGCAATATCTCATCGCTTCGCCGGTCATTGGCAAGATCTCGTTCACCGGCTCGGTGCCGGTCGGCAAGATGCTGGGGTCGATGGCCGCTGCCGGCGTCAAGCGCGCCACGATGGAGCTTGGCGGACATGCGCCGTTCATCGTCGCTGCCGACGCGGATCTCAACGCCGCCGTCAAACTCGGCCTGATGCTGAAATACCGCAACGCCGGCCAGGTCTGCGCGGCGCCGACGCGTTTCTATGTCGAGGACGCCGTCTATGATCGGTTCCGCGCCGCCTTCGTCGACGGCTCACGGCGGATCAAGGTGGGAGATGGCATGGACGCGCAAACGCAGATGGGTCCGCTTGCCAATCAGCGCCGCCTCGATGCCATGGACAGTTTCGTCGAGGATGCCGTTGCCAGGGGCGCGGTGCTGGAGTGCGGCGGCCGCCGCATCGGCAATGACGGCTTCTTCTTCGAGCCCACGGTCCTCTCCGATGTGCCCGAGGACGCGCGGCTGATGAATGACGAGCCGTTCGGGCCGGTCGCCGCGTTGGTGCGTGTCGGTTCGGTCGATGAAGCGATCGAGCGCGGCAACCGGTTGCCTTTCGGCCTCGCGGCCTTCGCCTTCACCAATTCGCTTACCACGGCTGACAGGCTGACCGACGGCCTGGAGGCCGGCATGATTTCCATCAACCATTTCGGACTTGCGGCGGCGGAAACACCTTTCGGCGGCATCAAGGAAAGCGGCTACGGCAGCGAAGGCGGTTCTGAAACGCTGGATGCCTTCCTCACCACCAAATTCGTCAGCCATCTCGGCCTCGGCGCGAACTGAGCAATTCGAGGACGTGTGAACGCCGTTCCGTCCGGAATGGCGTCGGAACGAAAAGCCAAATCGGGGATCGCTTGGAAACTTACGACTATATCATCGTCGGCGGCGGATCCTCGGGCTGCGTGCTGGCCAATCGATTGGTCAATGCCGGCAAGAGCGTGCTTCTGCTTGAGGCCGGCCCGCGCGACAACACGCCGTTCATCCACATCCCGGCGACCTTTGTGCGCGTGCTCGGCACGAAGCGGACCTGGATGTATCGCACGGAGCCGGAGCCCGGCGCGAATGGCCGCGTGCTGACCGTGCCGCAGGGGCGCACGCTCGGCGGCGGCTCTTCGGTCAACGCCATGATCTACATCAGGGGCCAGGCGCAGGATTACGATACATGGCGCGATCTCGGCTGCGCCGGCTGGGGCTATGACGACGTGCTACCGGTCTTTCGCCGCAGCGAGGACAACGAGACCTTCTCCGACGCATTCCATGGTACGGGCGGCCCGCTTAAAGTGTCTGAGCCGCGATACCGTCATCCGATAAGTTCGGCCTTCGTGCGGGCCGCGCAGGAGATCGGCCTGCCGCACAATGCCGACTTCAATGGCGCTGTGCAGGCCGGTGTCGGCTTCTATCAGACCACCACGTTCGGCGCCCGTCGCGGCTCGACTGCCGCCACCTATCTCAAGCCGGTGCTTGGCTCCAAACTGCTGACGGTTCATGTCGAGGCGGCCGCGCAAGGCGTGGTGCTCGAAAACGGAGCCGCTGTCGGCATACGCTACTTCAGGGCCGGGCGCATGTCGGAGGCGCGCGCCAGGGAAGAAGTCGTGCTCTGCGCCGGCGCGCTGGCGACGCCGAAGCTGCTCATGCTGTCCGGCATCGGCCCTGGGGCGGAGCTTGCCGGGCACGGAATTCCGGTGACCCGGCATCTGCCCGGCGTGGGCGAGAATTTTCAGGACCACATCACCGCGTCGGTCTATGGCGTTACCGACCGGCCGATCTCACTCAAGGGACAGGATAGGGGTTTGCGCGCGGTCGCGAACGGCCTTCAGTATCTCTTCACGCGGTCCGGCCTTCTGACGTCGAACGTGGTCGAGACCGGCGGCTTCGTTGACACCAGCGGACAGGGGAGGCCCGACATCCAGTTTCACGTGACGCCGGCGCTGGTTGGCGACGCCACCCGCGAGGCCATGGCCGGCCACGGCGTGTCGATCAATCCATGCATCCTGCGGCCTGCGTCGCGCGGCAAGGTCTCCTTGCGCGGCCGAGGGGTGGACGATCCGATCATCTTCGTCGGCAACAATCTGACCGAGCGGGAAGATGTCGACACGCTGGTGCGCGGCGTGGCCCTGGCCCGCAGGATCCTCGCGGCGCCTTCGATGCGGGCGCTGGGATTTCGCGAACTGGCGCCGGGCGATGGCGAGAAAAGCGACGCCGAGCTCGAACGGCATGCACGGTCTCTGGCCAAGACGGTCTATCATCCGGCCGGCACCTGCAAGATGGGCACCGACGACATGGCCGTCGTCGACAACAGGTTGCGGGTGATCGGCGTGCCGCGTCTTCGCATTGCCGATGCTTCGATCATGCCGACGCTGGTCAGCGGCAACACCAACGCGCCCTGCATCATGATCGCCGAGCGCTGCGCCGATTTCCTTTTGTCTCGCAGTTCCGCCTGACTTCAGCCGGGCAGAGTGGCCTCCGTAACCACTTCAGGCTGTGTCAGCACTGAAGGACCCGAAATGCCGGGCAGCTGGAGTTGCGTTGGCGTCGGCGCGCGTTGCGCGGCCTCGGCCTGGCATTTGGCACGCAGCGCGTCGGCGTAGAGGCGGGCAATCCCGCGATGCTCTCGTTGCAGAAACTTTGCCTGGTCGAGGCGCCAGTGTCGTTCGATATCGGCCATGATCGCCGGATTGCTCCACATGGAATAGCCGCCGCCCGTGTAGAGCGTGATCTCTCCGGCATAGAGCTCCTTGTCGGTGACCAGAAAATCGATCCGGGCGTAGTCGAGATCGCCGGCGATCCGAGGCGCCAATGCTGCGGCCTGGCGGATACAATCCAAGAGGCGCGGCGTGATCTCGAGAGCCTGGTCCTCGCGTGGGTAGTCGACATCGCGCCCCGGCAGCGGGTTACCCTCGGGGTCGAACAGCCGCGAGCGCAGCGCCTTCTTGTCCTCGGCACGGACATGGCAGACGACGCCGCTGCACACCTGGACCTTGATCTCGGTGGCGATCTCGCCGCCGGCGAGCGGCAGCAACTCCTCGACGAACACCCTGGGCACGATCGCCCAGTAGGCCCATTCATGCTGGCTGATCCCGTAGCGGCGCTTCAGCCAGCCTTTAGTCGTGCGCACGATCTCCGCGCGATCCGGCTTTCCGCCGGAGACGAAGATATTCATCTCGCAGCCATGATTGGTCTTGACGACAACGTTGCCGGCCAGGAGTTCGGGCGGAATGTCATCGGGATCGGCGCCGGACCACAGCGTCCTCGGCACCTTCACGTCTGGGCAGACGCCGCGGATATAGTCCTTCGCCGCGAGCTTGTCGGACAGCGTCACGAACAGCGGGTCGTGGTCGACGATTTTCCTCCACAGCATGCGCTCGTGATAGCGCACCGGAGCGGCCGGGTTGGGCAGATAGCCCGTCTTGCGCATGAAGCGCCGGATGAGCAAGGGGTGGCGCAGCGTAAGCAGAACCCGCGCGACGGCCAGGATGGCGCGATGGCCGGGCGAGACGCCGATGCCCGTCTTCATGCGATACTTGTCTTCATGCGGTACTTCGCCCCCCGGCAAACCAATCCGGCGAGCGGACCGGCCCCACCTTATTGCATCCCCCATGTCGCCGTCATCCGCCTTTCTTGGGGGCATTTCCGTCACGTGGCGCAGCCAGCGCCATCACGACGGGTGAGCGGAACCGTGAGGTCCGTTCCGGACGGTTGACGCGGGGGCTTGTGCGTTGTATCAAGAGAAACATCGTTTCGTAATACAAAACGAAGAAAAGGCCTGCCCGATGCCGTCATCGTGGCCGGCAAGCGCAAACCCCAGAGGAAACTGATGGGCAGGCTGCGGTGCAGTGTCGGTCGCGTCGAGCTGAAGAACCCGCTGATAGCGGCGGCCGCCGAGCACATGATTGATGCCTCGGGCGTGGACGCCGCGATCCGCGCCGGCGCCGGTGCCGTCGTCGTCAAGTCGACCAATGAATCCGAGGCCGCCAGGGACCAGCTTCAGCGCGCCGAATATGTCGCGCTCGGCTCCGACTGGCGGCCGCTGCCCTGGGGCGCCGCCGCGCCGGACGATGTCACCATCGCCAGCCGCTCGGGCCTCACGCCGCAGTCATTCCCGGCATGGCTAGACCAGGCCGTGGCGTTGGACCGCATGGCGCGCGCGCATGATTGCGTTCTGGTCGCCAGCCTTATCCTTGCCGACCTCGATCAGGCCGTGGCGATGGCCCGGCAGGTCGAACAGGCGGGCATTCGCGTCCTCGAATTCAACATCGGCACCCCCTATGCCAGCCAGGCCGCGAAAGGCGCCGTCACCACCGAATTATCGCCGGAACGCGTTGGCGCGATCGTCGCGCGCATGCGCCAGGCGGTCTCGATCCCGCTCTGGATCAAGCTGACCGGTCAGAGCGAACGCGTGCCGGACCTTGCCGAGGCGGCATTCTCCGGCGGCGCGGATTCGGTCGTCATGGCCGGGCGCCTGCTGGGCTTTGTCCCCGACGTCGAAACGCTGGAGCCGATGCTCGGCACCAGCCTCGCCGTCGGCGGCTTCTGGAACTTGCCCCTGACCTGCCAGTGGCTGGCCCTGAGCCGCGCCCGGCTCGGTCGGCAATGCCCGTTGATCGGCATCAACGGCGCGTGCAACGGCCTCGACATCGCCCGCATGCTGCTCTCGGGCGCGTCGGCCGCCGGGCTTGCCTCCGCAATCATGCTGCGCGGTTTCGGCGTCATCGGCGACAGCCTCGCCGAGCTGGATCGCTGGCTCGAGGGCAAGGGTCTGACGGTGCCGAATGCGGTCGGCATCGCCGCCGACCGGCGCAAGAGCTTTTCGCAGATGCCGCTGCGCACCAATCACTGGCGGCAGTTCATACCGGCCGCGAGCCCGCCGGAACCTGGGAGTGAGACACAATGAGCGACACGATCGACCCGCAAAGGGAAGCCACCATCAAACGCCTGATGCAAGGCGCCGTAGACCTCCACGTGCACAGCGGTCCATCGCTGATGCCGAGGGCCGTCGATCATATCGAGGTGGTTCAACAGGCGGTCGAGGCCGGCATGGCGGCGGTCCTGCTCAAGGATCACTACTACCCGACCATGCCGATCGCCCATCTCATCAACAAGCACTATCCAAGCAGTGTCACCACGCTCGGCGCCGTGGTGCTCAACAATCCGCTCGGCGGCATCAATCCGAGCGCGGTCGACTATGCGCTGAAGCAGGGCGCTCGCATCGTCTGGATGGCGACGGCGCATGCGCAGAACCATATCGACCATGAGAAGAAAGACGCCGATTTCAAGAACAAGTTCCCGGTCAACAGCAAGAAGACCGTCGCTCCGGTCGGATCGAGGCTGGTCGATGAATCCGGCGAGGTGACCGACGAAGTCAAGCTGATCCTCGATCTCGTCGCGCAGGCCGACGCGGCGGTGTCGGGCGGCCATCATCACATCAGCGAGCTGTGGCCGTTCTACGAGGAGGCGAAGGCGCGCGGCGTCAAGCGCCTGTTCCTCAACCATCCGACCTATGTCAACGAAGGCTCTTTCCAGGACGTCGCCCAACTGGCACGCATGGGCGTCATGATCGAGCACTCGATCTGCATGTTCGTGCCTTCCACCTTCTACCTCTTCGATCGCGAGCACCTGCGGCAGGTCATCGACGCAGCCGGCGTCGAGAACACCTTCTTCGGGTCCGACCTCGGCCAGAAGAACAATCCGACACCCGTCGAAGGCTTCCGCCTGATCATCGGCCTGCTGCTCGACCTCGGGTACTCCGAGCCCGACGTCCGGCGCATGGTCGCGACGAACGCTTCTCAGTTCATTGGCCTGTCCTGAGCCAACCTGTTCCCAAGGAGGACTTCATGAGCATTCATTCCATCGACTGGGAAGCGATCGACTGGACGCCTGTTAGGCACGGCATCGAGCGCAAGGCGTTTTCGGGCGACGGCGCCACGCTCGCCTTGCATCGGCTTCATCCCGGTCACGAGCTGAAACCGCATTCGCACCCGCACGAGCAGATCGTCTACATCCTCGAAGGCCTGGTCGACTTCCATATCGGCGACGAAGTCGTGCGCCTCGGAGCGGGCGGCCTCGCGCATATACCGGGCGGCGTCATTCACTATGTCGAAGTCGTCGGCGACAGCCCGGCGCTCAACCTCGACGTCTTCACGCCCGCCCGCCCCGAATACGGCTGATCTTCTCGAGGAACGCAATTCTCATGACCAAATCCCTCTTCATCGGCGGCGCATGGACCGACGGTTCGGGCTCACGGCGCGGCAAGGTCGTCAACCCGGCGACCGGCCAGGAAATCGGCACCGTCGCATTTGCCGAGGCGGCCGATCTCGACGCAGCACTCGTCGCGGCCGAGAACGGCTTCCGGGTCTGGCGCAAGGCCACCGCCTATGAGCGCTACCGCATTCTCTCCAAGGCCGCCGATCTGGCGCGGGAACGTGCTGAAACCATCGCCCGGGCCATCACGCGCGAACAGGGCAAGCCGCTCGCCGAGGCGCGCATGGAGGCGGGTGCGGCGGCCGACATCATCGACTGGTTCGCCGAGGAGGGCAGGCGAGCCTACGGCCGCGTCATCCCATCGCGCCTGCCGGGCGCGAGGCAGACCGTGCTTGCCGAGCCAGTAGGGCCTGTCGCCGCCTTCAGCCCGTGGAACTTCCCCTGCGCGCAGCTGGTGCGCAAGATCGCGGCCGCGCTCGCCGCCGGTTGCTCCATCATCGCCAAGGCGCCGGAGGAGACGCCGAGTTCGGCCATCGAACTCGTCCGCTGCTTTGAGGAGGCCGGCGTGCCTGCCGGCGTGGTCAATCTCGTCTTCGGCGTGCCTTCCGAAATATCGTCCCGTCTCATCGCGTCACCGGTGATCCGCAAGATCTCCTTCACCGGTTCGGTCGCGGTCGGACGTTCTTTGTCGGCGCTTGCAGGGCAGCACCTGAAGCGCACCACGATGGAACTCGGCGGCCATGCTCCCTTCATCGTCTGCGACGATGTCGACGCCGATGCCGTCGCCCGCCTCGGCGCCGGCATCAAGTTCCGCAATGCCGGACAGATCTGTACCTCGCCCACCCGTTTCCTTGTCGATGAGACGCTGAAAACCCGCTTCACCGAAACGTTCGCGGCGCAGGCCGAGAAGATCGTTGTCGGAGACGGCGCGGCCGAAGGCACGCAGATGGGACCACTCGCCCATGCGCGCCGCATCGATGCGCTCGACGGACTGATCCGCGACGCCGCCGAACAGGGCGCGCGCATCGTCACCGGTGGCCGGCGCATCGGCAACGAAGGCTATTTCTACGCGCCGACGGTTCTCGCCGACGTCCCGCGCTCGGCGCGGATCATGAACGAGGAGCCGTTCGGCCCGGTCGCCATCATCAATGGTTTCGGGTCGCTGGACGAGGCCGTAACGGAGGCGAACCGGTTGCCTTACGGGCTCGGCGCCTATGCCTTCGCCGCGTCCACGGCCAAGGTCGCCCGCCTCGGCGAGGAGGTCGAATCCGGCATGATCTCGATCAATCATTTCGGCTTTGCCGCGCCCGAAACACCGTTCGGCGGCATCAAGGATAGCGGCCACGGCGCCGAAGGCGGCAGCGAGGGGCTTCAAGCCTATCTGGCGATGAAGTTCGTCAGCCAGGTCGGGGCATGAGGCGCGTTGCTGGCGGCTGGGGGATCGGGGCGCCTATGGAGCTGGACTTTCAGCATCTGCTGACCGAGACCCCGGCGCCGATCCGCTACCGGCCGGGCGAGGCGGCTCGTGTCGAGGCGCTACTGGCGCGCGCCACGGGCTGCGTCGTCGGACGCCAGCGAGGGCGCTTCTATGTCGACATTGTCATCAATTCGGTTCCGCATCGCGTGGAGTTCGACCGGCAGGCGGATTTCGACCAGGCCTGTGCTGTAATCAGGACCCGGAGCATTCCGGTGCATCGCGAGCGCGACGTCATGGTGGCGTTGATCTGCACCGGCGCCGTGCTTGTCCTGGCCATCGCGATAGCCATGTGGTTGAGGCCCTGAATGTTCCCAGCCGATCCTCCCCTGCGGCAGCGCAGGTCCATCCACATTCCAGGTTTCCGGCACAAGAATCCCATCCCGAATGCAGCGATGATCGGCAATGTGCTGATGTCGGGTGTCATCAATGGAGTCGATCCGGCGACGGGCGCGGTGGCATCGGGCCTGGAAGAGCAATGCCGGCACATGTTTGCCCATGTGCGGGCGATCGTCGAGGCGGCCGGCGGATCGCCCGGCGACATCCTCAAGATGACTGTCTGGATGGGTGACAAATCCCATCGCGATGCGCTGAACCGCGAATGGCTGCGGATGTTTCCTGATGAGACCAGCCGGCCGGCCCGCCACACCTTCCAGAGCGAAATGGATGGCGCCATCGAGATCCAGTGCGACATCACCGCCATCATCGGCGCGCGAGTATCCGAATGACCGACTATTTCCCCTTCGACCCGCGCCCGAAACCGGCTTCCAGCCCGGTACCGCCGGGCGCCACGGACTGCCAGTTCCACGTCTTCGGGCCTCCCGACATCTATCCGGTGCGTCCGGGCGCCGCCTATGAGATGCCTCAGGCGACGATCGCCAAGGCGCTGGCCATGCACAAGGTGCTCGGCATCAGCCGCGGCGTCATCGTGCAGCCGACCACTTACGGCATCGACCATTCGGCGTTTCTCGACGCGCTGGCGCAGGCCGGCCCGGACTATCGCGGCTGCGTTATTGCCGCCGCCCTTACTGAGTGCTCCGAGGCAGAACTGGAGCGGCTGGATGCGGCCGGGGTCAGGGGCGCGCGGTTCAATTTTCTCGGCGCCGTCAACCTGGCGCCGGATGAAAAGTCGCTGCAACGCGCCTTCGGTAGGGCGCGCGAGTTGGGGTGGCACATCAAGGTTCAACCCGGCCAGAGCGGCATTCTCGATAGCGTGGCGCTCTATCAGGAAACGGACCTGCCGGTCGTGATCGATCACATGGGTCGGCCCGATCTGCGCGACGCCAGTGGCAAGGCCACCGTGGACAAGGTCGTCGAGCTGCTCGGCAGGGGCAATTTCTGGGTCCTGCTATCCAACGGGCACAAGATCTCCCGGTCAGGTCCGCCCTGGTCTGATGCGGTTCCCGTGGCGCAAGCCTATATCGCCGCGGCGCCCGACAAGGTGCTGTGGGCAAGCGACTGGCCGCATCCGCTGTCGACGAGCCAGCCGCCAAATGACGGCGATCTGCTCGATCTGCTGTTTCGTTACACGGATGATGGCCGCACAATGCGGCGCATCCTCGTCGACAATCCGGCACGGCTGTTCGGCTTCGGCTGATCGTCGCGAGGCGGGCTGCTCAGGATGCGGCCGAGTCCAGGCGCCTGCGGGCGTCCACGGCGCCACGGTCGTAACCCAGATTCCAGGAGATGCGCAGGCTGGCCTTGAGCAGCGCCTCGATCTGCGCCGGGACGGGATCCGGCTTGATGTTCTGGACCGAGCCGACAATGGCCACGGTCCCGGCGACATCGCCGCTGCGGTCGAAAATCGGCGCGGCCACGGCATTGATCCCGAACGTCTCCTCGTTGGCCGCGGTGATGAAGCCTTGCGACCGCGCCTGTTCGAGCTCGGCTTCAAGCCGTGCCTGATCGACGATCGTGTGGTCCGTCAGCCGTGTCAGTCCCTGGCGCAGAACGTGCTGCAGGAGGGAGCGGTTGCTGAAGGCGAGCGCCACCTTGCCTTGGGCGGTTCCGTGCAGGACCAGTTCGCTGCCTTGCCGCACCCCGATCTCGAGATTGGATTTACCGAATACGGTGCGCAGGACGATCAGCGTGCGGTTGCGCAGCGCGGAGACCACGACGGTTTCGCCGATCTCGTCGCGCAGCGACGCGATCGCATCCGATGAGGCGGTCAAGAGTTCGATGCGGCCGGCCGCCACTTGCCCGATCAGATAGGAGCGGGTGCCGAGTTTGTAGCGGGTCGACACCGTGTTCTGCTCGACATAACCGCGCTCGACCAGCGTCTGCAGATGCCGGAACACGGTGCCCTTGGTCGTGCCGAGAAGGGCTGCGAGCTCGCTGACCCCGACTTCGCCGGGCGCGGCCGCCACCGCCTCCAGCACGTCGAAGGCCAACTGGACCGATTTCACGCCGCCGTCGGGCCGAGCCGTGGTCATGCTGCATTATCCCTTGCGTCCTGCGTCCATCCGCGCCGGCGGACTGAAGCGCTCTTCAACGTGCTACCCCGGCCCATTCTCCAAGACAAGATTTCAAGGGCGGGCCGCGCGCTCGATCCCGTCGGCGGCCAACATGCCTGTCGTTCGGAATCATAAAAAAGTGTCTTGTAATACGAAACATCATTTTGTATCACAAAACAAGATCGACAGGGGAAGAGCGATGGATCAGGCCATATTGAATTCGCCGCACGGCCGGGACGTGCGCTTCCACGCCCATCCCCAGACCAATTTCCGGCTCCACGAAAAAGTCGGCCCGATGGTGGTCGGGCAGGGCGAGGGTATCCGCGTCGTCGACCTCGACGGCCGCCGCTATATCGACGGCATGGCCGGGCTCTGGTGCGCCTCGCTCGGCTTCAGCGACCGCCGCCTTGCCGATGCCGCCCATGCCCAGATGCTCAAACTGCCCTATCAGCAGACTTTCGCTCATCGCAGCAGCGAGCCGGTCATCGATCTTGCCGAGACCTTGCTGGCGAAAGCGCCGGTGCCGATGTCCAAGGCGATGTTCCAGGCGTCGGGATCGGAGGCGGTCGATACCGCCATCAAGCTGGTCTGGTACTATCACGCCGCTATCGGCAAGCCCGAGAAACGCAAGATCATCGGCCGGCTGCGCGCCTATCATGGCACCACGATCGCCGCCGCCAGTCTGACCGGCCTGCCCAACATGCACAATGGCTACGGCCTGCCGTTGCCGGGCTTCCTGCACGTCGCCTGTCCCGATACCTACAGGGGCAGGCAGGAGGGGGAGAGCGAGCAGGCTTATTCCGAGCGGCTGGCGGCCGAACTGGAAGCGCTCATTCTCGCCGAGGGGCCGGACACGATCGGCGGCTTCTTCGCCGAGCCGGTCATGGGCACGGGCGGCGTCGTGGTTCCGCCCCAGGGGTATTTCGCCGCCATCCAGCGGGTCCTGCAGAAATACGACATTCTCCTTATCGCCGACGAGGTCATTTGCGGCTTCGGCCGCACCGGCGAGTACTGGGGCTCGCAAAGCTTCGGCCTGCGGCCCGACATGCTGACCTGCGCCAAGGGCCTGTCGTCTGCCTATTTCCCGATATCGGCGCTGCTCATCAACGATCGCGTCTATCAGCCGGTCGCCGACTTCGCCGCCAGCCTTGGCGGCTTCGGCCATGGTTACACCTATGGCGGCCATCCAGTCGGCGCAGCGGTGGCGCTGGAGACGTTGCGCATCTATGACGAGATGGATGTCTGCGGCCATGTCCGCGCCACCGCGCCGGCGCTGCAGGAGGGACTGCGTGCGCTGGCCGATCACCCGCTGGTCGGCAATGTGCGCGGCGTCGGCTTCATGGCGGCGGTCGAGTTCGTCGCCGACAAGGTCACTCGCACGCCGTTCGCGCCCGAGCTTGCCGTTGCCCAGCGCATCTCGGATGCGGTCAAGGAGCGAGGCGTGCTGCTGCGCGCGCTCGGGCCGACATTGGTGTTTTCGCCGCCGCTGATTGCGCGCAAGGAGGATATGGGCGAAATCGTCACGGCAGTCGGCGAAAGCCTTGATCAGATCCACGCGCAACTGAGCTGACCCTTCATGACGGACCGGCCCATCGTCGACCCCGCAGTGCCGCCGATCGTATCGTTCCGTGCGGTCACCAAGCGCTACGACGCGAAATCCACCGTGGTGGACGATCTTTCGCTCGACATCGTCAAGGGCGAGTTCCTGACGCTGCTCGGGCCGAGCGGTTCCGGCAAGACCACGACGCTGATGATGCTGGCCGGTTTCGAATGGCCGAATTCCGGCCGCATCTTCATGGACGGACAGGACATCACCGACCTGCCGCCGCACAAGCGCGACATGGGCGTGGTGTTCCAGAGCTACGCCCTGTTCCCGCATATGTCGGTCGCCGACAACGTCGCCTTCCCGCTCGCCGTGCGCAACATTGCGGCCGCTGAAGCAAGACGCCGCGTCGGCGAAGCGCTCGAACTCGTTCATCTCGCGGGTTTTGGCGACCGCAAGCCCGGGCAGCTGTCCGGCGGCCAGCAGCAGCGTGTCGCTCTCGCCCGCTCGCTGGTCTACCGCCCGCGCATCGTCTTGATGGACGAGCCGCTCGGCGCGCTGGATAAGGCGCTGCGCGAGCAGATGCAGATCGAAATCAAGCAGATCCACCGGCAGCTCGGTGTTACCTTCGTCTATGTCACGCACGACCAGGACGAGGCGCTGACCATGTCGGATCGCGTCGCCGTCTTCCACGAAGGCCGCATCCAGCAGATCTCTCCGCCGGTCGAAATCTACAACAGGCCGCGCACGCGCTTCGTTGCCAGTTTCCTGGGCGAGACGAACATGCTGCCCGGGACTGTCGTGAGCGTCGGCGATGGCTTCGCCGGGATCAGGCTCGCCAACGATGTCGTGCTGCGCGGCCGCGCCGGCGAAGGCATTGCCGCTGATAAGGAGGCCGTGCTGGTGGTCCGTCCGGAAGCGATTTCGGAAATCCAGGCCGAGGCCAACACCATCGAAGGCACGCTGCTCGACCAGCTCTTCCATGGCGACCATGTGCGCGTGCGCATTGCCATATCAGGCGGCCAGACCGTGCAGCTGAAGCTCAGGCCACAGGCCTGCGCGAGCCTGCCGCCGGCGGGCCAGACACTGCGCCTTTCCATTCCGGCCGAGGAGGCTCTGATCCTCGCCTGAAGCTTCGACCCAACCAAAATCAAACAAAGGGGAACTCAATGCTAAAACAGACAAAGCTGCTCGCCGCATCGCTTCTCGCCTGCACCGTGTGCCTCGCGGGCGCCTCCGCGCGCGACCTCGTCATCGTGTCCAACGGCGGCACGTTCCAGGAGGCGCAGAGCAACGCCATCTTCAAGCCCTTCACCGCCAAGACCGGCATCAAGGTCGTCGAGGATACCTGGGACAACGGCATCGGCGTCATCAGGACCAAGGTCGAGGGCGGCGACAGCGGCTGGGACATCGTCAACGCCGAAAGCGAGGAGCTCGAGATTGCCTGCCAGGAAGGCCTGATCCTGCCGCTCGACATCGACAAGCTCGGCGGCAAGGACAACTACGTCCCCGGCGCGGTCCACAAATGCGGCATTGGCGCCGCGATCTACAATCACGTGCTTGCCTACGACAAGACCCGCGTCAGCGCCGTGCCGAGCTGGGCCGATTTCTTCGACCTGAAGAAATATCCGGGCAAGCGCGCCTTGCGCGCCTCGCCGAAGACCAATCTGGAATTCGCCCTCATTGCCGACGGCGTTCCGCTTGCCGACGTCTACAGGGTGCTGTCGACACCGGAAGGCGTCGATCGCGCCTTCGCCAAGCTCGACACGATCAAGTCGTCGCTGGTGTTCTGGACCGCGGGCGGCCAGCCCATGCAACTGCTTGCGTCCGGCGAAGTGGTGATGACCTCTTCCTTCAACGGCCGCGTCACCAATGCCATCAACAAGGAACACAAGCCGTTCGGCATCGTCTGGGACAAGTCGCTGCAGACTGCCGACAGCTGGGTCATTCTCAAGACCTCTCCCAATGTCGATAAGGCCTACGAACTGCTGAAGTTCGCCGGCGAGGCAGAGCCGCAAAGCCATCTGCCTGATGTCCAGCCGATCGGCATCACCTCGGCCAAGGCCGTCGGCATGGTAAAGCCGGAACTGCTCGCCGACCTGCCGACCGCGCCGGAAAACAACAAGGACGTGCTGCAGATCAACGATGCCTTCTGGATCGACAACATCGACACCTTGACCGCCCGCTGGGCGGAATGGTCGGCACAGTAGCCGCGAACCACACTTTGGTTCGGGCCGCCCATCGAGGGATGGCCCGGGCCATGGAAGTCGCGAGGAGGGAAGCCGATGCTGAAGGGACAACGCGGAGGAATGCTGCGCAGCTACGCGCTGATCGCGCCTATGTTCGTGTTCCTTCTTGCCACCTTCCTGTTGCCGGTCGGCATGATCCTGTGGCGCAGCGTATCGGATCCGGAATTGCGCACGGCGCTGCCCGAAACGGCGGTGGAGCTTTCGTCCTGGAGCGGCCGGGGCCTGCCGCCGGCAAACGCCTATGCCGCGCTGGCCAGGGATCTCGCGCAGGTCGACGGCGCCAGCCTTGCTTCATTGAGCCGCCGGCTGTCCTATGAAAATCCGGGGTTTCGTGCCCTGCTGCAATCGACCAAGCGCAAGCTCGAGGCAGCGCCGGCCGGGACCACGCCCGACCTTGTCGTGCTCGATCCGCAATGGGGCGCGAACCAGACCTGGCAGGCGATGAAGCGCGCCGCCGGGCCTGTCGGCGTCTTCCACATCCTGTCGGCGCTCGACCTCAGGCAGAATTACGAGACCGGCATCGGGCCGTCGCGGCCGGGCGCCGCGCTTTACCGATCGATCATCCTGCGCACCTTCACCATCGCCTCCACCACGGCGATCCTGGCCCTGCTGCTCGCCTTTCCGCTGTGCGCCTTCCTGGCGCGCCAAAGCGACCGCGTGCGCAACCTTCTGCTGCTCATGGTGCTGCTGCCGTTCTGGACGTCGATCCTGGTCCGCACCACCGCCTGGCTGGCGCTGCTGCAGGACCGCGGCGTCATCAACACGCTGTTGATGGATATGGGTCTCATCGATCAGCCGATGAAGCTGCTCTACAACCGCATCGGCGTCATCACCGCGCTGGTCCACGTCATGCTGCCCTTCATGATCTTCCCGCTGCTTGCCGCGATGCGGTCGATCGATCCCCGCCTGTTCAGGGCCGCCCTTTCACTCGGCGCGACGCCCTTCTACGCCTTCCGGCGTGTCTACCTGCCGCAGATCATGCCCGGCGTCATGGCCGGCACGCTGATGGTGTTCGTCGTCACGCTCGGCTTCTACGTCACGCCGATGCTGGTCGGCGGCCCCGGCGACCAGATGATCAGCTACTACATCGCGCTCTACACCACCGGGACGCTGAACTGGGGCCTTGCCTCCTCGCTCGGCCTGATCCTGCTCGTCATCACGCTCTCGCTCTACGCCATCCAGAACGCCCTGCTGCGCCGCAGCGGCGTCGGCCTGCGTTAGGAGGCGCCCTTGTCCGGTCCCCGTCAGTCGCTCTCCAACCGGTTCGGCCGCTTCGGCCTCGGTCTTGCCGCCATCACCGTGCTGGCCTTTCTGATGGCGCCGCTCATCATCATCGTGCTGTTCTCGTTCAAGAGCAGCGGCGACTTCACTTTTCCGATCACGGGCTGGTCGCTGAAATGGTACCGCGAGTTCTTCACCACGCCGACCTGGATGGATGCCTTGCGCAACAGCCTTGTGCTGGCGGTGTCGACGACATTGCTGGCCACCCCGCTCGGCACCATGGCGGCACTCGGCCTCGCCGCGCCGCAACTGCCGGGGCGGCGGCTGATCTCGGCGCTGCTGCTCATTCCGATGATCGCGCCGGTCGTCATCGTCGGCGTCGGCATGTATTTCGTCTTCTCCATGACCGGGCTGACCGCGACCTATCCCGGTCTGGTCCTCGGCCATACCTCGCTTGCCGTGCCTTTCGTCGTGGTCACCGTCTCGGCGGTGTTGACGGGCCTCGACCGCCGGCTGTTGTGGGCGGCCGCCAGCATGGGCGCCTCGCCTTTCCTGACCTTCCGGAAAGTCACGCTTCCGGTCATCCTGCCGGGCACCGCATCGGGCGCGCTGTTTGCCTTCGCCACCTCGCTCGACGAGGTGGTCGTGACGATGTTCCTCGCCGGCCCCGGCCAGCGCACCTTGCCGCGCGAGATGTTCACCATCGCGCGCGACACGCTGACGCCGACCCTCGCC
>NZ_JAFKIC010000006.1 GCF_017306585.1 Mesorhizobium sp.
CGATGCGAGTTTTTCGACCATCTCGTCGCGCCGGCGAACGGCCTCGCGGCATTGAACCGGATTGCCATCTTCGTCGTGGACAGGCCGCGAATAGACGTTCCCTTCCGCGTCCGAATATTCCTCGAACAATTGGGTTGGGAAGGAGTGCATCAAGTACCCGCCGACGTACTCGCGCGGCGTGACGTCGACATGCAGGTCCGACCATTCCTCGGTCGGGATTTCGGCAAGGCGTCGTTCCATCAGCGCCTCACCGGTCGAGACGATCTGCACGACCGCCGAATGACCTTCGGCGCGATCCTGCTCTATCGCGCCGATCAGGGTCGGCGTCATCATCGAGGTGATGAGATGGCTGAAGAAGCGCTGCTTGGTGCTCTCGAAGGCTGAACGCGCCGCCGATTTTGCGTCGCGGTTCAGCGTGCCGGCCTTGCTGGTGATGTTGGTCGCCTCGAGTGCGGCGGTCAGGTTGTTGTGAATGACCTGGAACGCATCGGCATAGGCATTGTAGATGCGGATCTGTTCCTCGGTCAGAGCATGCTCGAGCAGATCGTATTCGACACCGTCATAGGAGAGCGAACGCGCCGCAAAGAGGCCGAGCGATTTGAGATCGCGGGCGAGCACTTCCATTGCCGCGACACCGCCATCCTCGATTGCGGCGACGAACTCGGCGCGGTTGGCGAAGGGAAAATCCTCGCTGCCCCAGATGCCGAGACGCTGCGCATAGGCGAGGTTCTCGACCGCGGTCGCGCCAGTGGCCGAGACATAGACGACGCGGGCGTCAGGCAGTGCATGCTGTAGCCGCAGGCCTGCCCTTCCTTGCAGCGACGGGGCGACGTCGCCGCGCTCGCTTTTGCCCCCAGCGGCGTTGGCCATGGCGTGGGCCTCGTCGAAGACGATGACGCCATCGAACGAATTGTTCCCCGCCGACGGGTTTGCACCAATCCTCGTCGGGCTTCCTTTAATCCCCGTCGGGCCTTCGGCCCTCCTCGCCGAATTTTCCTTGTTCCGAGTCGAGGCGTCGGCACTCCCTGCCGGGTTCTCGCCAGTCCCTGTCGGGCCTTCGGCCCTCCCCTCCTCTTGTCCGACCCAGTCGAGGATCTGGGCGATCCGGGATTTCTTGCCTTCCCGTTCCTGCGAGCGGAGCGTCGCGTAGGTCGTGAACAGGATACCCTCGGCAAGGCGGATCGCCGTGCCCTGCCGATAGCGCGACAGCGGCTGGACGAGAAGTTTTTCCTGGCCAAGTGCTGCCCAATCTCGCTGAGCGTCCTCAAGCAATTTGTCCGACTTGGAAATCCAGATCGCACGGCGGCGCCCCTGCAGCCAATTGTCGAGGATGATGCCGGCGACTTGCCGTCCCTTGCCGCAGCCGGTTCCATCGCCCAAAAACCATCCACGGCGGAAGCGGACAGCGTTCGCAGCCCCTTCTGGCGCGGCCGAGACGGCATCGCAGGTGTCGTCAACCGTCCAGGTGCCGGCGAGATGGCCGCAATGGGCTTCGCCGGCATAGATGACGCTTTCGAGCTGGGCGTCCGACAGCAGGCCCTCGTCGATGATCGCATCAGGAAGAAGCGGCCGATAGGAAGGTTTTGGCGGCGCGACGGCGGCCATTGCAGCTGACTGCACGAGCGGCGTCGGATGCGGCTTTGCGCGGGGAATGTCGATCGACTGGAGCGCGTAGGGTTCGTAGATCGTGTCGGTGAGCCGGCCGCCGTCCTCCGGCATCCAGTCGCGCAGCTCATAGGC
>NZ_JAFKIC010000181.1 GCF_017306585.1 Mesorhizobium sp.
GATCAGTTCGTTGAGATCGACTGTCAGCTCGCTGACGACCCGCCGCTCGACATTCAGCTCGAACAGATAGCGCAGCCCGATCCCGGCAACGGCAAGGGCGATGAGGATCGATATGGTTGCCGCCGACCAAAGCCTGAAGCGGATCGAATTGCCCATCAGGATTGCTCGTCGGGCACAAAATATCCGAACCCGCGCCGCGTCTCGATGACATCGGTGCCAAGTTTGCGGCGCAGACGCGCGACGATGACCTCGATCGCATTGGGATCGCGATCATTGCCCGAATCATAGAGGTGCTCGCTGAGTTCGGTCGGTGACACCACGCGCCCGGCATGATGCATCAGGAACGCCAGCAGCCGATATTCCAGCGGCGATAGCGCGACGGCGACCCCGCGCAACGAAATTCGCATCTGGCGCGTATCCAGCACCAAGGGTCCCGATTTCAGCACCGGCGCGGCCTGCCCGGCTGAGCGGCGCAAGATCGCGCGTAGCCGTGCCAGCAGCTCTTCCATCTCAAACGGCTTGGGCAGGTAGTCGTCGGCGCCGGCGTTGATGCCTTCCACGCGCTCCGTCCACAGGCCTCTCGCGGTGAGGACCAGGACCGGAAAGGCGCGCGCATTGGCCCGCCAGCGCTTCAGCACAACCAGGCCATCGAGCTTGGGCAATCCGAGATCCAGGATCGCCGCGTCGTAATTCTCGACGTCGCCCGCGAACCAGGCAGCCTCTCCATCGCGCACGATATCAACAGCCATTCCAGCGATCTTCAGGACCGCGGCGATGTCGCTTGCGATGCGCGGCTCGTCTTCAGCAAGAAGTATCCTCATCAGTCGCCGCCCCCACCGTGCATGAGGTTTCCAGACCCGGCGTCCACATCGACGATCCGGCGACGACCGTCGGCGGCAACGACCTGGAACCGATAGACCCACCTGGTGCCGATCCGGATGAAATCGACGGCAACGATGTCGCCAGGAGCTTCGGCCATAACCAGCCCAAGGATACTGTTCAGCCCCTTGATTTCGCCACGTTCATAAAGATCACGCGCCCGGTCATGGTCACCGTCATCATCGACGTCCGCACGCGCGGCGGAAGGGCCGGCGAGAACGAGCCCGCACAGACCAAGCAACGCCAGGCATCTCAGCATCGATTTCATCCATGGATCACGTGCCTTGAGTCTAGACACGGCAAACGACACCACCCTGCATGAATTTTGGCTTGTCTAGACCGAACCGAGGTCAAGGGCCACGTGTCCCCGGTAGCATTCGCTTGAGCACATCGTCCTTCCGGACATAGTGATGCCAAAGGGCGGCAGCCGCATGCAAACCGGCAAGGATAAGGATCAGATTTGCGCAAAGGCTGTGCAATTCCTTGATGAAACCGGCCGTGGCGCGGTCTGCGGAAACCGGAGCCGGGATGGTGAAAAGTCCAAAGAAGCTCAAGGCATCGCCTCGGTACCAGGTCAAAAGTATGCCGAGAACGGGTATAGCAACAAGCAGCGCGTAGAGCACAAGATGCGCGAGCTTGGCCATCCATCGTTCAAGCCGAGACATTTCCAGCGGCAGACCCGGCGTTCCCAGCGCCAGTCGCAAGCCGATGCGAATGATCACCAGCGCGAAAAGCATCAGCCCAAATGAAATGTGAAGCCACCAGACGAAGGCGCGACCGGGGTCGCCGCGCGGAAAGATATCGGCGACATAGGTCAGACCATAAAGGCCGATGACCAACACAAAGACGAGCCAGTGAATGGCTTTCTGGGAACTGGCATAGTCGGGATTCATTCAACGATTCCGGTTTGGACGTTTCGACAGCTATCTGATCGAAGGTTTGGCCACGACTCCGGCAGGGCCAGTGTCGCTTGATGCCAACATTGTATCATTGAACCTGTCAGGACGCTGACAATGCTGACGCCTGCGTCAAAGCATACTGCAGATGGCGGACACTATTTTTGATCGCCGGGTCCGGAGTGGGAGCGGTGACGATGTTCACGCCGATAGTTGCACCTCTCGGCAGGGGGCAACATGTCCGTTGCTGACGCGATCTCTCTCGAGATTTCGTTTGATCCCTATCCTGCACGTTGCTAGCGAAATCAAATCATAAGCGCGATGGCGCAAAAATCCGCGTACAGCCCCTGTTGACCAAGATGTCTGCTTTCGGCTAGCCGGGAACTTGGCCTGGTCGTCCTACATGACGCGCATTGCGGTCCGGCACGTTTTTGGGTCGAAAGGGGCCAGAAGCGGACTGGCAGCTCCTGGAACGCAAAAGGCTGGCGCGGATAGTCAGTCGACAGTCATGTTATCTGAAGCCGCGTTCTGGCCTAGATAGTTGGCGAGCTGTTCGCAACGACCTTTGCGAGTGGTATTAAAACCACCTTACAGGTCGATACTTGGCATCAACAGACAGACATAGCGCCAGCAAATCCGGCGCGCCCGCTCCAGATCCTCTTCGACATATTCCCCGGCATTCTGCCAGAAGAAGCCGTCAATAAGGGCAGCTATGCCGTCGACAATGTCGTCCACCTCGCCAGGCGGCACCAGCTGCTTGACGGCATAGCGGATGTTGGAGACGAAGCGCGCGCCGGTCAGGTGGTAGAGATGCTTGATGCGCGGCTCTGTCTGCGCTGCGATCATAAACTGCATCCAGGTTACGGCGCGCTTGGGCACGCCCAGATGCTGCGGCGCGAACGAGCCGTCTACGATCGCCTTCAGCCTTTGCGCCGGTGTCGGGTTGGCGGGCGCGAGCTTCAGGATGTCCTGGCGAAACAGGTTCGACAGATTGCGCATGGCCAGCGCCATCAGCTCTTCCTTGCTGTCGAAATAATGGTTCACCAGCCCAGCCGACATGCCGGCGCGCCTCGCGATCACCGCCATGGTGGCGCCGGACATGCCTTCCTCGCCGACGGCGGCAATGGCGGCGTCGACCAGTTCGTCGCGGCGCATCGCCTTGATTGATCGTTTCGCCATTGTATTGCCTTCTCGTTTATATATTGATTGGCCATTCAATATATCATATCGTTGTTCAATCCAAGCCGGAGTTCACATGCCAAGCGTCGTCATTTCCGGGGTCAGAGCGGTCGAAACCCATTGGATTCCAATGGAGGACGGCCGAAAGCTGGCCGCGCGACTGTTCCTGCCCGATGACGCGGAGGCAAATCCCGTCCCGTTGATCCTCGAATACATACCGTATCGCCGCCGCGACGGCACGCGCACCGGCGACGAGGAAATGCATCTGTTCTTCGCCGGGCATGGCTATGCCTGCGCCCGCGTCGACATTGCCGGATGCGGCGATTCCGAAGGCCTGCTCGACGACGAATATGTCAAGCGCGAGCAGGACGATGCGCTTGAAATTCTCGACCATCTCTGTTCGCAGCCATGGTGCTCGGGCGTCGCCGGCATGATCGGCAACAGCTGGGGCGGCTTCTCCGGCCTGCAGGTCGCGGCGCGCCGGCCGCCGCAACTGAAGGCGATCGTCACCTCGTGCTCGACAGACGACCGCTATGCCTGCGATGCGCATTACAATGGCGGCCTGGTCATCAACGACAATTTCGGCTGGGGCGGGGCGCTGTTCGGCTATTCGGCGCTGCCGCCTGACCCGGCTGTCGTTGGCGAGGATCGCTGGCGGCAGATGTGGAAGGACCGGCTCGACGACCACAAGAACCATGCCGCCGAATGGCTGAAGCACCAGCGCCGCGATGCGTTCTGGAAACAGGGCTCGGTGTGCGAGGATTACTCGGCCATCGAATGCGCGGTGCTGGCGGTTGGCGGCTATCTCGACGGCTATACGCAGACCATCTTCAGCCTGGTCAAGAACCTCAAGGGACCGGCCAAGGGCATTTGCGGGCCATGGGGCCACAAGGAGCCCAACTATGGCGTGCCCGGCCCGGCAATGGGCTATCTGCAGGAATGCATCCGCTGGTACGATCGCTGGCTGAAGGGCATCGACAATGGCGCCGACCAGGAGCCGGACATGCGCCTCTATCTGATGGACTATGCCCGGTCGCATTCGCATATCGATTTCAGGCCTGGCCGCTGGCTCGGGTTTCCGCAATGGCCGGCAAAACAGATCGGTGGCAAGGCCTATTGGCTGAACGGCGACGGAAGCCTCGGCGAGACGCAGAACGCTGGCGGAGCAACGCCGACCATTTCCTCGCCGCTGACGACAGGCGTGCAGGGGCAGGAATGGTGCCCCTATGGCCAGGGCCGCATCTCGGCCGAAGGCGCGCGCGACCAGCGGGCCGACGATGGCGGCTCGCTGTGCTTCGACAGCGCTGCCATGGACGCCGACCTGCTGCTTGCCGGCATCTCGAAGATCAGGCTGCGTGTCGCGGCCGACAAGCCGCAGGCGCAGCTCTGCGTGCGGCTGAACGATGTGGCGCCGGACGGCACCTCGGCCTTCGTCACCTTCGCTCTGCTCAATCTGGCGCATCGCCAAAGCCACGAATTTCCCGAGCCGCTGACGCCGAGCCAGTTCGAGGATGCCGAGCTCAACTTCAAGCCGGTGGCGCAGGTCATCCCCAGGGGGCATCGGCTGCGCGTGGCGATCTCTTCGTCCTACTGGCCGATGGCGTGGCCATCGCCGGAGCGAACCATGCTGACCTTCGACCCAAATGGCTGCCAGCTCGAGCTCGCGGTTCTGGCCAGCGAAGAGGGGCTCGCGCCCGTCGCTTTCGCGGAGCCGCTGTGGGCCGAGCCCCGCCCGGTGACGGTCAAAGAGCCGGCACGTCAGCTGCGCTCGCTGATCACGGACCTGCCGACCGAACGCACCGAACTGACGGCGCTATCGGATGACGGGCGTTTCGTCTTCGACGAAACCGGCACGGAAATCACCTCGTGGCGTCGTAAGGTCTACGGCATATCGGATAACGACCCGGCAAGCTGCGCGACGACGGTGACTTGTCATGAGGAACTGACGCGGCCGGACTGGAACGCGCGGGTCGATTGCGAAATCAGCTTCAGCTGCGACCGCGACAATTTCTATGCACGCGGCTGGGTCAAGGCTTACGAGCGCGGAAAGATCTTTGCCGAGAGGACTTACGACGAGGTCATTCCACGCGACTGCATGTAATCAACACGCATATGTAACCAACAAAAAGGGGAACAAGAAATGCGCATGACACTCGACCGCAGAACTTTCCTTGCCGGCTCGTCGGCCCTGGCGATCCTGCCCTATACACGCTTTGCATTTGCCGCCGACCGGGCCAACCCGATCATCGCGCTCGATGCCGATATCGGCAATCTGGATCCGGGCAACCGGGTCGGCACCACCGAGGGCAACATCATCCGCGCGGTGTGCCAGACGCTGGTGCGCTTCGAGCCGGGCAAGACCAGCTGGACCAACGACGCGGCCAAGGAAATCAAGCAGATTTCCGACACCGAATTCGACTTCGAGCTGAACCCCGGCCAGATGTTCACCGGCGGCTATGGCGAGATGACGGCCGACGACGTCAAGTTCACCTATGACCGCTACATCAATGGCGACAGCAACGGCAAGAAGCTCGCTTATGCCGACGATCTGGAAGCGCTGCAATCGGTCGAGGTGACCGGCAAATACACGGGCAAGCTGATCCTGAAACATCCGTCGGCGGCACTGTGGCTGATCGGCATCTGCGATGCCTCTGGCGCCATCCTGTCGAAGAAGGCGACCGAAGCGCTGGGCAACAAGATCGCCACAACGCTGGTCGGCTCGGGTCCGATGGTGCTCAAGGAATGGCGGCCGAAGGAGCAGTTCGTGCTCGCCGCCAATCCCGACTACAAGGGACCCTACAAGGCGCATTTCGAGGAGATCACCGGCAAGATCATCCCCGAGCATAAGACCGCCTTCCTGTCCTATCAGGCCAAGGAACTCGACTTCACCGCTTTCGACGCCGACCAGCTCGCCAGTGCAAAGGGCCTGCCGGACACCAAGGTGATCGACATTCCCGGCATCGACTACACCTGGATCGGCATCAATGTGGTGAAGGGCGATCTCGCTGATATCAAGGTGCGCCAGGCAATCCGCTATGCCATCGATGTCGACGCCATCATCCAAGGCGCCTATTCTGGCGCCACCTCGCGCGCCAAGACGCTGTTGGCGCCGGGCCTGCTCGGCAACTGGGCCGACGCGCCGCTCTACACAAGGGATGTCGCGAAGGCGCAGCAGCTGCTGAGCGAGGCCGGCAAGTCGAACCTTACGTTCACTTTCACCTGCCTCAACGACGCCACCTCGCTGGCCGTCGCCCAGATAGCCCAGGCCAACCTCGCCGAAGTCGGCATCACGCTGACCATCAACGCCATGGATTCCGGCGCCTACTGGGCGCTCGGCGCCGGCGACGCCAGCAAGGATCTCGAACTGACGCTGATCCCCTATACGTCGAAGTTCGACCCGAGCTTCCAGACGCAGTGGTTCCTCGCCAGCCAGATCGGCCTCTGGAACTGGCAGCGCTGGAACAGCCCGGAATTCGACAAGCTGCATCAGGAGGGACTTGAGACGCTCGACAAGGCCAAGCGCGAGGAAATCTACATCCGGATGCAGAAGCTGCTCGATGAATCGGCCTCCTGCATCTGGATCACGCATGGCCGCAACTTCTTCGTCGACGCGGCGTGGCTGAAGCCGGTGTTCCTGCCCAACGGCAAGGACTGGCAGTTCGAGTTTTTCGACAAGGCTTGAGGGTACGGATAGGTGCTCCCGCTTGGGGGCGTTCTTGCCGGACGTCGGCGCCGCCCCTCATTGCCCTGCCAGGCATTTCTCCCCGTATAATGACGGCGAGAAAGCGGCTGGCCAACGCCGCGCGATAGCGCCCTTCTGCCCGTTTACGGGGAGAAGCTGGCGGCAGCCAGATGAGTGGCAGCACCAGCCTCACCATTGGCCCATCTCAAGTTAGGTTGAAGCCATTGACCAACCTCGACGAACCGGACTTGCTGCGCCCATGACCAGAGCGCGACACACCGCCGCCTTCATCGCCGGCCGCCTGGCCTCGGTGGTCCTGACCATTGCCGGCGCCACACTGCTCCTGTTTCTGATGGTGCGGCTGGTGCCGGGCGACTTCGCCTCGGTCATGCTGGGTCCCAGGGCAACGCCGGAACTGCGCGCCCAGATCATCCATGACATGGGACTTGACCGCGGCCTGCTTGAGCAGCTCTGGCTGTTCGCAAGCCGTGCCGTGACAGGCAATTTTGGCGAGGATGTCGTGTCGCACCGGCCGATCCTCGACATCCTGCTGGAGGTCATCCCCAACACGCTGGAGCTCGCATTCAGCGCGCTGGCTCTGGCGCTGCTGATCGGGATACCCATTGGCGTTATCGCCGCGCTGAAGCCGGGCTCGTGGCTGGACAGCGGGCTAGCGCTGCTGTCGATCTCCTTCATCACCACGCCGACCCTGGTGGTGTCGGTGGTCCTATTCCTGATCTTCGCCATCGGCTTGCACTGGCTGCCGGTGGCGGGCGCCGGAGCGCCCGGTGACATCGTCGACCGGCTGCAGCATCTGGTGCTGCCCTCGGTGGCGCTGGCGCTGGGCTGGGTCGGCTACATCTCGCGGCTGATCCGTGCCGCATTGCTGGACACGCTTGCCGAGTTGCATGTGCGCACGCTGCGCGCCTATGGCGTGTCCGAATACCGCATCGTCGGCCTCTATGCGCTGAAGCTGGCGCTGGTCCCGGTCGTGTCGATCCTGGGCATCGGACTCGGCGACCTGATAGGCAGTTCGGTCGTCGTCGAGATCATCTTCGCGAGGCCGGGCATCGGCAGCCTGATCTTCAACTCGATCGCGCAGCGGAACTATCCGGTGGTGCAGACCTGCGTGGTGTTCATCGTCGCCTTCTACATCGTCGCCAATCTGGTGGTCGACATGATCAACGCGCTGCTCGACCCCCGTATCGCGGCTGGGCAGGGATGAGCGGGTTTTTCGCGACACTCAAACGCATCGGCTCGGAACGCGACGGGCGGCTCGGGCTGGCCTTCACGTTCGCCATTCTGGTGTTCGCGCTTATCCGGCCGCTGGTCAGCCCCGATCCCAACGCCATCGACATCAAGGCCCGCTTCGCCGCGCCCGGGCTGGCGCATCTGCTCGGCACTGACAATCTTGGCCGCGACCTCGCGGCGCGCACCTCGGTCGGCACGCGCTATGCGCTGACGCTGGCGGTGATGATCGTCGTGATCTCGTCCATAATCGGTTCGCTGATCGGCATTGTCGCCGGCATTGCCGGCGGCTGGGTCGACCGGGCGGTGACGGCCGTCTTCGACATCGTCAACGCCTTCCCGCCGCTGATCCTGGCCTTCGCGCTGATCGCGCTCTACGGCAAGGGCTCGGCCACCTTCGTGCTGCTGGTTACCGTCGTCTTCATCCCGCAGTTCGGCCGCATGGCGCGCGCCCGAGCGCAGACGCTGCGCAACCTCTCCTTCATCGAGGCAGAGCGGATGCTGGCGGTCCATCCCGTCACCATCGTGGTCAGGCACTACCTGCCCAATGTCGCCGGACCGATCATCGTGCTGGCCAGCATGAACCTGCCTGTTGTGATCGCCTTCGAGGCGTCGCTGTCCTTCCTCGGCTTTGGCGTGCAGCCGCCAAAGTCCTCGCTTGGCACGCTGATCAAGGATGGCTTCGTGTCGATCAACCAGTCATGGTGGCCGACGGTTGCAGCCGCCCTGGTTCTGGCCATCGCCACGCTTGGCGCAACGCTGCTCGGCGAAGCGCTGCGGCGCATCATCGATCCCAAATCGACGGGAGCACGCTGATGGCAATTTCGCTGCGCAATCTCTCAGTTGACTACAGCCTGCAGCAAGGCACCGCACATGCGCTGCGTGGCGTGTCGCTTGAGATACAAGAAGGCGAGATGCTCGGATTGGTCGGCGAGTCCGGCAGCGGCAAATCCACTGTCGCCTTGGCGCTAATGGGCCTGCTTGCAAACAATGCCCAGGTGACCTCAGGCACGGCGACCATCGAGGGCAAAAATTTCGACCTGACGAAGCGCAACGCCACAGCTGCCTTGCGCGGTCGGGGCATGGCGATGATCTTCCAGGACCCGATGCTGTCGCTCAATCCGGTGTTCACCATAGGCGCGCAGCTTTGCGAAGTGCTGCGCCGGCGCGCGCCCGGCAGCGACCGCAAGACCCGCGTTGAGATGGCGCAGGATGCGCTCGCGAAGGTCAAGCTCAGCAATCCCGCGCGGCGCATGAACCAGTACCCGCACGAGCTTTCCGGCGGCATGCGCCAGCGCGTGGTGATCGCCATGGCGCTCTTGTCTGAACCGGCGCTGCTGATCGCCGACGAACCGACCACGGCGCTCGATGTGACTGTCGAGGCGCAGATCATGCGCGAGATCATTGGGCTGCGCGACCGCATCGGCTGCGCGGTGCTGTTGATCACCCACAGCCTCGGCCTGGTCACTGAGTATTGCGACGCGATTTCGGTGCTCTATGCCGGCGAGAAGCTGGAAAGCGGCACTGTGGAGGAGGTACAGCGCCAGCCCGGCCATCCCTATACGCGCATGCTGTTCGACTGCGAGGTGCCGATCGATCGCCAGCGCCATGCCGATGCCAGCGAAAACCGTTTTACGGTGATCGCCGGCGAGTTGCCCGACCCGCGCCTGCGGCCGCCCGGCTGCATCTTCAACAGCCGCTGCGATGTCTCCTTCGAGGACTGCACGACGATCAATCCCAGCGACTATCCTGTCCGCAACGACGCCGGGCACAGCGCGCGTTGCCTGAGGTTGCGGACGCCATGACAGACGCGATCTCGATCAGCAACGCGCAACTGCGGTTCGGTGAAACCGTGGCGCTCGACGGCGTCTCGCTATCCATCCGGCGAGGCACATGCTTCGGCATTGTCGGAGAATCCGGCTCGGGCAAGACGACGCTGATGCGCGCCATTCTCGGCCTGCAGAGACTCGACCACGGCGAAATCCGGATCCTCTGCAATCCGCTGGTGCACAGCCGGGCCGCACTCAAGCAACGCGCCGGGTTCATCCAGCCGATCTTTCAGGACCCGGCCGCCTCCCTGTCTCCGCGCAGCCGGATCCGCACGCTGATGAACGAGGTCGGCACAGTGCTGAGGGAACCGCATGCCGCAACACGTGAGCGGTTGGGTGTCATCCTGAACCGGCTCGGCCTGCCGCCCGGCGTCATCGACAAATATCCCCACGAGATCAGCGGCGGCCAGGCGCGTCGCGTGGCGATCGCCCGGGCGTTGCTGATGAAGCCGTCGATCCTGATCGCCGACGAACCGACCGCCGGGCTCGACGTGTCCGTGCAGGGCGATCTGCTCAATCTGCTGCAGGACATCAGGCGGTCTGACAACATCACGCTGGTCGTCATCAGCCACAATCTGGCGATCGTGCGGCTGATCGCAGAGAATGCGGTGGTGATGCGCGCGGGCAAGGTGGTGGAGGGCGGCGAGATTGGATCGTTGTTTGGATCACCCCAAGAGGTCTATACCCGCGATTTGCTCGCGGCCTGGCCGAGCATAAGGGCGGCCAACACAAAGAGATAACCCTCGTGCTGGCTTACAAGCGCGCGCCGGGGATTTGCCGCCTGCCTTCAAGAGAATTGATGCTCGACAATCCCAAAACTCGACGGCATCATATGGCTCGTTTAGGGGGTTGATATTGCGAAAAATCATAGCGCCTTTGGCGGCGGTACTTTTGGTTGCCTGCACGACTACGGAGCAGGCAAATAGAGCACTATCAACGAAATTCGCAGGCAAGTCAGCGGATAGTTTCTTCATGCAGTATGGCCCGCCAGCATCGTCTTACACAATGAATGACGGCAGGCGCATGTACGTGTGGGCTGAAGAGCAGCGCAATATCCAGATGCCTGACAGGTCGACTTCCACGGTCAACGTGATCGGAAACGTCGCCTACGTGAATACGACGACTACGCCAGGCGCGAACATCGCCATGCAATGTCAGGTGCGATTGGTTGTCTCAAAATCGGGGATCATCGAGCAGATCGGCGCGCAGAGCGATACCATGGGTGCTTGGCAAACTAGCCGCTGCAATGAAGTCTTTGGGGGCTGACCGGCCGTATCGCTAGCAAGGTCAGCGGCTCGATCAGGGCAAAATGTGCTGCTCGTTCTTGCCGGGTCGGCCGCGCAGGGCAGCCTCGTAAATCGATCTTATCAAAGGTTAATGCCTCGCGCTGCAGCTGCGGTTAGCTTTGCCAATGGGGGGACGCTCGGAGAAGGCGCCCATGGACATACAGAGTTTCGTCGCCAGGATTGCGGCTGCGTGCCGAACGCGCCGCGAGCGGGTCGTTACAATTACACCGTCCCCGCCCATTCGGGCCTTTCCGCCCAATGTCGCCTTGCGTCCGGTTCAAAGGCCCGTTCACCGGCCGAGAGCACCTATTCGCCCGGCCAGCAACATGTGATGTCACGGCAGGTCGGAACCATTTGGCACGAGCCAGCTTTTCCTCCCGCGCATTCTGCCAAAGGAAAGGACCAGCGCCATGGGAAGCACATCCGACAAGATCACGGGCAAGGCTAACGAACTCGCCGGCAAGGCCCGGCAGGCGGTAGGCAAGGCCGTCGACAATCACGAGGAGCAGGTGAAAGGGAAGCTTCAGGAAACCAAGGGCAAGGCCCAGGTGGCCAAAGGCGAGGTTAAGGATGCCGTCAAGAAGGTCGTCGACAAGGCCTAAGTGAATTGACGGCGTCCTCCTTACTGTCGCTATTCGCCATTGCGGGGATGCAACACAAAATTTTGAGATATTTCTACATCAGAAATATCAGTTTACAACCTTTGCTGGCTCATCTCAACTTTCTGATGTTTGAGGGACAACTTGGAGAGGAAAGCGTGAAGAAGATTTATCAGAAGCCTATATTCGAGAAGCGCGATCGACTGAGCAGCGTGACTGCTGGACCAACGCCATCGAACCCAGTCATCATTCCCCTTCCGCCGGGTCTACCCAATTGAACTGAAAAGGTTTCGCTATCAAAGCCCGCTGGCTCAGGCCGGCGGGCATTTTGCGTTTTGGGAACCATTTCATAGCGTTGGCATTGGTCCGCAGTCCATTCAGCCCATTCACCTTTAAGCCTGCATCATGGAGAACCGAGATGTTGATCAGAAATTTGCTGGCGTCCGGGATTCTTCTTGGGCTGCTTACCGGAACCAGCATTGCCCAGTCTGCCGACGACCCAGCTATCTCCGCATGTAAATCCACTGGGCTTTTGGCTCTTCAAGAGAAGTCCAAGGACATCACCGACCTGGTGATCGACATGGAGAGCGTCGCGTTGAGCAAGGCTGACACCGCGGTCGGAGATGTTCCGGTCAAGACGGTTGTTCTAGGCGAGGCCTATATCGCACGGGGCGGGAAGACCGGTGCGCCAGACCGCTTTGTTTGCCTGGTCGGCGAAAAAGGCAAAGTGCTCTTGACGTTCTTCACGGCCAAATAGGGTCAACACGCGGGGACTGCCGAAATGAGTAATCGTGGCCGCGAGTTTCTGAACAACTGGATCGCACATCATCTGCCCGATACAGCCACTGGCGATCCCATCGCCGCCAGCGATGTTGCTGATCAGATGTTAAAAGCCGCAGGCGGGGCCGGAGTCGTGCCGGAAGAGATCAACGAGGAAGTCGGAAGCCTTTCGAAGTGATATTCGAAGCGATGCGTCATCGGAGGACCCTTCGATCTCATTTTGGAGTAGCAAAAGAGATTTCTTCAGGGATCCCGCCAAGCGCGGAAAATTAATAAGTCCCTGTGGGGGCTGGGAATGCGCGGGCCACTTCCTATTCCATGTCGGGCACTTCGCCACTGAAGAACAGCGTCTTGGGAGGCCCGTAGTCACCCAGCGCGGGATCCGCCTCGCGGCTCCACGCGATGACCCCGACATGCTTTGGAGCTAACGCCTGGGCGGTCCTGATGGCGCGCTCCTCGCTCTGTTGGTCTGTCGGGCCATACGCGGTGAAAAGCTCTCCGCCCTCGCCGCGGTCGAACGCGACCACAACGATCAGCTTCGGCTTCTTCTGTTCGGGAAGGACATGCGCTGTCATGCTCTTTCTCCTCAAAGGTAGTGTTCGCCTTCGTCCTTGTGCTCGTAGCAGAACCAACGCGATTCCTGTCCGCGCCTTGCGAAGCCCCAGCCGGCGGTCCTGACGCATCCGGGATGTTCGCAGACGTGTCCAAGCGATGTAACGCGCGGCCGGGCCATTGGTGTCATGCCCTAGGCCAGTTTGATAGGTTCGTCACTCATGAGCGGCGCAGGTTCTTGCCTTTGATCTCGTCCAGTTGGTCTTGAAGGTAGCCATTGAGGACGATCATTTCCTTGAGCGCCTTCCTCGTATCGCCCTTGTTTGATGGTCGGCAAAGTGGGGCACCATGCTAAAACCCATCAGTAATGACGATCTCAAACGGCACGGCCGCTCGGAGGCGATTTCCTTGCGCCTCAAGGAGGCGATAAGCGACGGCTCCTGCCAGGCGAGCGCCTCGTTGAGGTCAGCCTGGCAAAGGCTCTCGGCGTGAGCCGCACTCCTGTGCGCGAAGCTTTGGAGAAGTTGCTTACCGAGGGACTGCTTTCGACGGGCCAAGGCCGAGGCGTGGTGGTCGCCGAACTCGACCGCACGCGAGTTATCCAGATCTATGCGCTGCGTGGTATTCTCGAGGGTGCCGCCTGTGCATTTGCCGCGCTGCATGCATCACAGGCCGAGATCGAGGAGCTAAGGTCCATCCACGAGCACATGGCAGGTTTTCTTTCGATGCCCGATCGCCTACTTAAGGCGAACCGCCAATTCCACCTTGCGATCTATTCCGCCGCGCACAACCAGTATCTCGTCGAGGCCGCTGCCAGATTGGCCGACACCCTAAGCCTTTTGCCTGGAACAACTTATTCGGTCCCTGACCGCCCCCAATCCGCGCAAGCCGAACACGCCGCAATTCTGGATGCGATCATCCACCGCGACCCGGGCGCAGCGGAAGCGCACGCGAGAGATCACATCGACAACGCACGTCGGTTGCGCCTTCGTCAATTGTTCGGTGAAAGCGATCCGATAGGCCCGACTGTTAGTCGGTGAAACGCCCATAACACTGAGAGTGACCTTTGACGGTTACACCAGATGACAAGTCGCCCGTGCCCCGAAGAGCCGCGCCTAGCCGGTTTCAATCTCGCTCATCGCAAATGTTCTACTTGGCTGTAATTGCCCTCTGAGAGGCTCGATGGACGGCAACACGTCTAGCTGGAGTTCCGATCTGCTCCACTCAGACCCGTCTAAGTCGCCATGCCGACGACACCCGATATCTGATAGGCCGAGCGATCGAAAGTTGCTTGAAGTGCTGAGAATTCGAAAAATGAAGAGCAATCCACAGAAATATTCTCGTTGGTATTTCTGTTGGTATAAGCGGCACCTGGTGGCTCTTAATTATCTGAAAATAAAGCAATATCCGGGGAATTTGGATTCCGCCTCTGGCACCATTTTTCTCCAGGCAGTTTCATCCTTGGATCGTCTCTGTCGTTTAGGGAGACCGGCCCCCTCATTCGGACGGTCGAAACAACTTTGCTCCCATCGGCCCGTATCCGGATTCAATTTGCTTGGCACCCCTACATCCCTAGGGCAAACTTCCCGTGGGGCTGCAGGAGGTGAAATGAGAGCACGTGCAGCGACGCTCGGGGATCTGGAAGATGTCTTCCATGGCTTGTCCAAGCGGATGTCGGACGAATACGCGGCGGCCGGCAAGGACAGCAAGATCGCCTACGACAATCTGATGATGAATCTGAAAGAGGGCCGGGCGCACGCGCTTGTCGAGGGCGACAAGGCGGTGGCCATCATCGCCTGGCATGAGAACAGCGATGCCGCCGACACGCTGTTTGCCGCGCAGGAGGATTTCTTCCGCGCCTCGACCGTGCGTTTCTGCAAGCGGCATATCCGCCAGATCCAGGCGCTGGCGGGCAACCTTCCCGTCCACTCGCGCAGTTGGCTGCAGGGGCCCGATGTCGCCCGGTGGTTCGGCGTCATCGGCTATGTCGAGCACGGCCGGGAGAACGGCGCCAATCTGTACGAGCTGCCGCCGGCTAGGTAGCCCGCGGCGCGGGGCAGGCCTCGCATTAGATCGCGAGGGTTCAAGCGATTCCTGGGTGCCCTCCCATTTGGGAGAGTTGCTGGACGCTGTCCGCTGCTAGGTTCACGCCGGTTTCGATCGGCGGGAGATTGTTGCATGCGGGCTGGTTTGGTCTTGCTGAGCGTGATGGTTGCCCCGTCACTGGCGCTCGCCGGTGATTTTCCGGTAGTCGAGTTTCCAATGACGTCGACGGGCATCACCTTTTCGACGCCCTCGGTCAACATCGAATGCACCTACACGCCGCGCAGCGCCTCGAACACATTCCAGACGCCGGGCGGCCAGGCGGAGCTTTCCTGCGACCGGGCCGAGCCGGTCTATCTGCGCTTCGTGATGGATGAGCGCGGCAAGGTGCAGTTGATCAAGGATCTGGGCGAGCAGCCCTGCTGCTCCGGCAACAACCCGCTGGCCTATGGATCGGCCTGGGAAATGCCGCCGTTCCGCTGCGAATCCACGGCAAGCGGGCTGACCTGCGAACGCCGGGACGGCCACGGCTTCTTCATCAGTCGGGCTTCGACCAAGGTGTATTGAACCCCGTTGGGCGGCATTCCCGCCCGGGCCGCGGGGACACGCCGCAGGGGACCGTCACCGGATCTAGCGGCCGCGCACCCTCCCAAATGGGAGAGGCAGGCGGACGGCGCGGCCGCTAGCCTGTGCATCATCCCGGTTCAACCGCGACATGCCTTTCTCCGGACCATCACCGATCATGAGGCTTTTGCCATGACCAGCATCATCAAGCCATTGTTCGCCAGCCTCGCGGTCACGGTCGTCCTCGCGGGACCAGCCGTGATGGCCGGGCCCATGCAACAGGCGACCTTTACGGCTACCGTCGACGGCAATCCCTGGAAGGCGGACTTCGCGCTTGCAACCACGTCGACGATCGGGACAAAAGCCGTGCTCGTCATATCAGGCACATCCAATAGCGGGGGCACCATATCGACCTTCAATGCCAGCCTGCCGGTGCCGGCCAGCGGCGACTATGTCGGCACCTTCGCCATCCGCAAGGGTATCATGGGAGACGTGCCGATCGCCAATTTCAACATGCCGCAACGCTCCACCGACATTCTGGAACAGGGCTTCACCATGGCCGAGGGCGAGATCGTCATCGAAAGCTTCGATGCGGCCGGCAAGACGATCAGCGGCCATTTCTCGGCCAAGGGCCAGACGCGCGCCAAGACGGCTTCGATGCAGATCACCGACGGCGTTTTCGCCAAGGTGCCGATCAATCCAGACCCGACCGCGCAATAGAACCAACGGTCGGAAGTTACTCCATCCTTCCCTGCCTCTTCACCGCGAACGCCGCCTGCACCGCGCGGTTGACCGTCACCGGCAGGATCGACATGTGGTTTTCCCCCGTATGCAGTTCGAAGCTGGCGCAAAGACCCGGGATGGCATCGAGACGCTCCGCCATGCCCCTGGCGAATTCATCGGTGCGCGTGACTTTTTTCTGCGCCAGGCGCTTTTCCTGGTCTTCCGCCCCGATCTGGAATGGCGCCAGCTTCGCGGTCTCGTACTCGCCCGCCGACAGGATCACATCTGCTGTCAGGCCATTGGGGATATCGGCCTCGAAGGCTTCCAGAAAGCGGTCGATGACGCGATCCTCCCAGTAGATGGCGGGGCTGGCCGCGATGAAGGTCCGGAACGACAGCGGGCGCGTGAACAGGGCGTAGAGGGCGAACAGGCCGCCGAAGGAATGACCGTAGAGCGCCTGGCGCGTTTCATCGATCCGGGTTCGGCTGGCCACCCATGGTTTCAACTCGTCCTCGATGAAGGCCAAGAAATCCCCTGCCCCGCCGGTCTTCACCTCGGGTGTGTTCTCGTAGAAGGGCGGATAGGTCTTGCCCGGCGGCGGGCCGAGGTCCCATGAGCGACGCAGCGGATCGTAAGCGCCCTCGACGGGATAGCCGATGGCGACGATGACGCCCCAGCCGACATTGGTGCCGGCGGGATAGAAGGCTTGGGCGCGCATGGCCTCGACCGCCGTGCCGATGACCGCGTTGCCGTCGGTCATGTAGAGCACCGGCCAGCCGGCTTCGGGCGCCGGTCCAGGCGGCACATGGATGAAGACCCGCCAGGGCTCGCCGCCGTCTCTCTTTTCCGGTGCAATTCCTGACGGAATTGCTCGGGCGACAAGATCATGGACGGTGGTGTCGGCGATCATGGCGGGTGTCGCCGTCGGTTTCGACATCGATATCTCCTCAGCGGCAAGAACTCAGCGGCGGCGCAACAGCCACATCAGCACAGGCCCGCCGATCAGCGTGGCGACGAGCCCGGCCGGGATCTGGCGCGGGAAGATGGCGGTGCGGCCGATCCAGTCGGCGCAGACCATGATGAGCGCGCCGACCAGCACGGCGCCGATGGCCTGCGGCAGCGCGCGGGCAAGGCCGAGGCGGCGAGCAAGGTGCGGCGCCATCAGGCCGATGAAGGTCAATGGCCCGACGACCAGCGTCGATGCGGCAGTGAGCGCGGCGACCATCAGAAGCACCAGCAGCCGTGTAACCCTCAGATTGACGCCCAGGCCTTGAACCGCGACAGCGCCCAGCGGCAGCATATCCAGCCAGCGCATGAAGAGCGGCACTGCCAGGAAGAGACAGAAGGCTGTTGTCACCGTCAGCAGCGCGGAGGCGGCGTCGACGCCATAGGTCGAGCCGGTGAGCCAGTTGAGCAGAAGCATGGCGCGTGGATCGCCGGTGGCGGTGAGAACCAGGATCAGCGCGTCGAACAGGGCGGTCAATGCGACGCCGGCAAGCAGCAGCCGCTCCGGCGCATAGGCGGCGCGGCGGCCGATGGCCAGCGTCACCAGCAGGGCGGCGAAGGCGCCTGTCGTGGCGGCCGCTATCTGCACCGGACGGCTGGCATCCGATAGCGCGAACAATGCCACCATCATGCCTAGTGCCGCGCCGGCACTGATGCCGAGCACTTCGGGGCTGGCCATCGGATTGCCGGTCAGCCGCTGCATCATCAGTCCGGCCAGTGCGAGCATGGCGCCGGCGGCAAATGCGGCTGACACCCGCGGCAGGCGCCATGACAGCAAGGCCTGCAGTTGATCCCCGGAAGCGAATGTCCAGCCATCGGGTCCGGGTGCATAAAGCAGTGCCAACGCCAGCATCAAAAGCAGCAGGCCACCGATCGCCGCGAGCCAAAGGCCGGTATGACGGGCGCGTGGCAGACGCTCGGCGCCAAGCGCCGGTGCTTCGGCGCCCAGTCCAAGGCGCGGCAGCAGCCAGAGCAGCAGCGGTGCACCAAGAAGCGCGGTGATGGCCCCGGTCGGGATCAGGTCGCCCTGCGGTCCGGTGGCGATCTGAACACCCTGGTCGGCGGCCCATAGCAGCGCGGCGCCGATCAGCGGCGCCATCACCAGTTGCTGGCCGAGCCGGCGGGCGCCACCGATGCGCGCCAGGGTCGCGGCGGCAAGGCCGACGAAACCGATGACGCCGACGGCGGCGACGACGAAGGCGATGAGGCAGACCGCCGCCGCCAGTCCGGCAAAACGATAGGCGGCCAGCGGCACGCCGAGGCTGCGCGCGCCTTCGTCGTCGAGGCCAAGCAAAGTCAGCGGCCTCACCATGAGGCCGATCGCCAGCGCGGCGGCGCCGAGGCGCGGCAGGAGCCACAGCGTCGCCGACCAGTCCTGCTGGCCGAGCGAACCTGCGCCCCAGATGAACAGGCTGGCCAGCCATTCATGCCGCAGCACCACCAGAGCCGCGCCGATGGCGCCGGCATAGAGGCTGACGACAAGACCAGCGAGCACGACCGAAAGCGGAGACAGCCCCTTGTGCCAGGAGAGCGCCAGGACCGCGGCGAGAGCCGCGAAGGCGCCGGCAAGCGCCACCCATTCCCGGCCGAAGGCAAGCAGGGACGGCGCAAGGAGCGTGGCCAGCGCCAGCGCCAGATAGGCGCCGGCCGAGACGCCGACGGTTTCGGGCGAGGCGAGCGGGTTGCGCAGAACCTGCTGCAGCACCGTGCCGGCCAGACCGAGTGCCGCGCCGCACAGGAGGCTGACGGCGAGCCGGGGCAGGAAGGCGTAGTGGACGAGCACCTGTCGCATGTCATCGATGTCGGGGCTTGCCAGCGCATCCAGCCACAGCGCCCGCGGCAATTGCGCCGTTATGTTGGAGAAGGTCGCGGCAAGGGCGGCGGCAAGAAGTGCCGCACAAAGCAGAAGCGCGCCGACCGGATGCCGGCCGGGGAAGCGTGGCGCGCGTCCGGCCGGACGGAAGCTGGTTTCGGTGGAGAGGGCTTGCTGTTCAGCCACGGGCGCTCTCCGCCATCAGAGCCTCGGCCAGCAACCGGGCAAATCGGCTGGCGGAAGGCAGCGTTCCGAACATCAGCACCGGCGGCAGGCGCATGATCGAGCGGTTGCGCACGAAAGGCATGGCGTTCCAGACCGGGCTTTCGGTGAGCGTGCCGGCCGCCCCTTCCGGCAAGGGTTCGAGATAGGCAAGGCGGGCATCGCTGGACGTCGCCAGCCCGTCTATGCCGACGGTGGCAAATCCCCAGTAATTGGTCTCGCCGGTCCAGGCGTTACGGATGCCGATGCGGTCGAACACCGCCTCAAACAGGCTCATGCGGCCATAGACGCGGACGTTGCGCGGATCGAGGAAGTTGACGACGTAGACCGGCCGCGCCGAAAACGGCGACAGTTGCCGCCGGACATCGGAGAAATGCGCCTCCGTCGCCGCGATCAGCGCCTCGCCTTCCTTTTGCCTGCCGACAAGTGCCGCCAGCTGGCGCGTCGCCTCGACAGCGCGCTGATAGGGCTGGCCATCCGGCGTGTAGATGCCGATCGTCGTCACCGGCGCGACGCGTTCGAGCAACGGCTTGATGCCGTCGAGATAGGGGATGGAGAGGATGATGTCGGGACGAAGCTGCTGCAGGAATTCGAGATTGGGTTCCAGGATCGTGCCGATATCGGCGACCTCCGGCGGCAGCGGCGGCTCGACAACCCACTTTTCCCAGACCTCGCGGTCGGCGACGGCGACCGGCGTGACACCAAGCGTGAGCAAGGTCTCGGCCAGACCGTCATCGAGGCAGACGATGCGCAGCGGCTTTGCTCCAGCGGCGCGGGGCATGACCGTCGCCAGGGGCAGCAGCGCGGATAGCGCCAGCGCGG
The DNA here is from genome assembly GCF_017306585.1 of Mesorhizobium sp. GTDB lineage: Bacteria > Pseudomonadota > Alphaproteobacteria > Rhizobiales > Rhizobiaceae > Mesorhizobium. The sequence continues at coordinate 20,123 of NZ_JAFKIC010000181.1, forward strand.
TGCGCCGCGTCATCCTGCCGGATGAGCGGGCTGCCTCTTGCCGCAGGGTTTGCTGGTGTGTTTCCAATGTTGCGTACCTGTCTGCGGACACCTGGCCTCAAGCGCCATGTCTGGTTGACTATGAAACATGACTTTCATAGTCAACATTTAACATGGGGCGAGACGCCGGCAATTTCGCCGGCACATTCAGGACGCTGCGACTCCCCGCCGCAGCCGCACAGGCCCGCCTGGATCCGAATTGACCAGCGGCATCATCTTTTCCCCATGAAGATGGCGCATGGATGCGGGATGGTGGTGGCTTGGCATCCGGTGCAGGCGCACTGGATCGCGGAAGCGATCCGGCCGAAAGCCCGAAAAAGCGGTGACAAGCGCTGCCGGAACGTGTTGAAGATGACAGTCGCACGGTGAGCACTGACGATCGGGTTGCACTCGGCAGGTGTTGATGGTTTGTTGCCGGGCAGCGGAGAACGAGTGATGCGAGAATCCCTTGGTCAAGACGAATACGGGTCGGCGAACCCTTTCGATCCGGACGACCTGCCGAATCTGAACGCGATCGGGCCTGGAATCGGCAACAACGATTTCGAGAAATACGCCGTCGCGGTCATCATCGTGTTCGGCGCCCTCATCATTGGCGGCCTGATGGCCGCATCGATGACATTTGGCCATCGCAACGGCTTCCTGTTTGCGCTCGGCGGCGCCACATCGGCCTGGATTTCCGGAAACGCGCTTCTGCTCGACCGGCCGCGCATCTACGCGGTGTTCGTCGGCATCGCCGCCCTGATGCTCATCGCATCGACCATCACGCTGGTGACCTGACGGCCGCTGCCGGGCCGTCAGCCAGCGCCGATTCCGATCTCAATATCCAAGCGCCTCGCCTGCTGCGGCGCGGCTGTCGATCGCGCCGTTGTAGCGAGCGCCGCCGCCTTTCTCGATTTCCTTCAGGCTCTTGCCGCCGACGAGAATACCGGCCGCCTGGCCCCAGGTCTCATTGCCCAGGTCAAGGTGATAGCCCATCCCCGCCAACAGCCTTTCGGTGTCCGGTGAAAGGCCGAACGGCTCGACATAGATCGTGTCGGGCAGCCATTGGTGATGGATGCGCGGCGCGTCGATCGCTTCCTGGATGTTCATGCCGTGGTCGATGACGTTGACGATGGCTTCGAGCGTGATGGTGATGATGCGCGAGCCGCCGGGGCTGCCGATGACCATGAACGGCTTGCCGTCCTTGGCGACGATGGTCGGGCTCATCGACGACAGCGGCGTCTTCTTCGGCTGGATGGCATTGGCCTCGCCCTGGACCAGCCCATACAGATTGGGCACGCCCGGCTTCTGGGTGAAATCGTCCATCTCGTTGTTGAGCAGGATGCCGGTGCCGTCGGCGACGACGCCCGCGCCGAACGAGCCGTTCAGCGTATAGGTGACGGCGACCGCGTTGCCGTCCTTGTCGATGATCGAATAGTGCGTGGTCTCCTTCGATTCGCCAAAGCCCTTCGGCATCAGGTCCTTCGAGACGCCGGCGCGGAACGGATCGATCTTGTCGCGGATATCCCTAGCATAGGCCTTGTCCAATAGTTTCGAGACAGGGTTGTCGACGAAATCGGGATCGCCAAGCGCCGAATTGCGGTCGACATAGGCATACCGCATGGCTTCCACCATGACATGCACGGTCTCGGCCGAACCGGCGCCGAGATAGGAGAGCGGATAGCCTTCGAGCACGTTGAGGATTTCGCAGATGATGACACCGCCGGAGCTGGGCGGTGGCGAGGACGTGATCTCGTAGCCTCGGTAACTGCACGTCACCGGCTTCAACTCCCGCACCGCATATTGCTCGAAATCCGGCTTGGCCAGGATGCCGCCCTTCGCGCCGCTCGCCTTGACGATGGCATCGGCGATGGCGCCCTTGTAGAAGGCGTCCGGTCCCTTGTCCGAGATCGCGGCGAGCGAGGCCGCAAGGTCTGGCTGCACGAGCTTTTCGCCAATGCCATAGGGCTTGTGGTCGGGCTTCAGAAAGATCGCGGCCGCCGCGGGATCCTTTGCCAGGCGGTCGGCACTGCCGGCAAAGGACGCGGCGTCGCCCTGGTTGAGGACGAAGCCGTCCCTGGCATAGGCTATCGCCGGGGCCATCAGGTCCTGGCGCGAAAGCGTGCCATATTTCTCGCGCGCCATCTCGAAACCGGCGACCGAGCCCGGCACACCGACGGCGAGATAACCGTCGAGGCTCGCGCCCTTCACCGGATTGCCGTCCTTGTCGAGATACATGGTCCTGGTCGCAGCCAGCGGCGCCCGTTCGCGGAAGTCGAGAAAGGTCGAGCGACCGTCGGCGAAGCGGATGGTCATGAAGCCGCCGCCGCCGATATTGCCGGCATTGGGGTAGACGACGGCAAGCGCGTAGCCCACCGCGACCGCGGCATCGACGGCATTGCCGCCCTTCTTCAGCACCTCGACGCCGACTTCCGACGCCAGATGCTGGGCCGTGACGACCATGCCGTGCTCGCCCTTGGCGGGCGCCGGCGATGCGGCGTGGAGCGCGGCGGATGGCGCAAGGGCGAATGCGAGCGAAAGGGTGACGCCAATCAGCGTCCGGCGAGTCAAGGGCATGGCGGTGCTCCAAGTGCTACGTGCATAGAAGAACTACTTGGAGCGGCGGAGTCCATCCATCAAGTAAGAGCGAACACCAATTGGTGTTCTCTCGTCGGCCGGGGATCAACTGATCTCTCCCCTCGTGGGGGAGATGCCCGGCAGGGCAGAGGGGGCGCGAAGGATCGCGGACCCTCGGATGTTCTTGAAATCCAATTTTGCCGGACACGGCTGAAACTGACTGAAAAGCTGGCGGGACAGCGCCCCCCTCTGTCCTGCCGGACATCTCCCCCACAAGGGGGGAGATCAGCTAATTTCACACAATCCCGCCTGAACCACCCGCGACCGCCGGCCGTTCCGCGGCGACCTTGGCCCGGTAGCCCGCCTCCCGATAGGCCGCGACCGGATCGATCGCACCCCCGGTGCGAAAGCGCGCCATGGCGAGAATCGGCTCGACGTCCGTGCGGTAGGCCGCCTTCAGCGTCTGCGTCGCCATCAGCGCGTCGTTGGCCTCCTGAAATCCTTCGAGCGCCTTGCGATCGACCAGCAGGGCCTGAGCGTAGGCGCGTTGCACCTCGACCGCCGAAAGCATCAGGCTCTCGATCGGATCGGTGACGTTGTGGCTCTGGTCCAGCATGTGCGCGGGATCGAAACCCTCCGCGCCAGACAGTTCGGCGTCGACCAGTTCATTGAAGACGAGGAACAGCCGGTAAGGATCGATCGAGCCTGCATCGAGATCGTCGTCACCATATTTGGAATCGTTGAAATGGAAGCCGCCGAGCTTCCTGAACTGGATCAGCCGGGAAACGATCATCTCGATGTTGACGTTGGGCGCGTGGTGGCCGAGATCGACCAGGCAGAACGCCTTGTCGCCCAGCTCCCTGGCAATCATGTAATTGGTGCCCCAATCCTGCACGACGGTAGAGTAGAAGGCCGGCTCGTACATCTTGTGCTCGGTGAACAGCTTCCAGCCATCCGGCAATCCGGCGTAGACCTCCTTCATGGCATCGAGATAGCGCTCGAAAGCCCTGGCGAAATTGACCTGTCCGGGGAAGTTCGAGCCGTCGCCGATCCAAACCGTCAGCGCCTTCGAGCCGATCGTCTTGCCGATCTCGATGCATTCGAGATTATGCTCGACCGCCTGGCGGCGCGTGCCGGCATCGGCATGCGACAGCGAGCCGAACTTGTAGGACAGCTTCTGGTCCCGGGCATCCGAGAAGGTGTTGGAATTCATGGCGTCGAAACCGAGGCCGAAGCGCGAGGCCGCCTGCTTCAGCCGGTTCGGGTCGGCCTTGTCCCAGGGAATGTGCAGCGAGACGGTTGGCGTCGCCTGCGTCAACTGCTTGATGACGGCGCAGTCCTCGATCTTGTCGAAGACGTCACGCGGCTCGCCGGCGCCGGGAAAGCGGGCAAAACGCGTGCCACCCGTGCCGACGCCCCAGGACGGGATCGCCACGCCGAATTTTTCCACCTTGTCACGGATGGCGTCGATGGCGATGCCGCGCCGATCGAGGCGCTCGCCGAGCGAGGCGTAGTCGCGCTCAAGGTCGGCTTTGCGCGTGGCGTTGTGCCTTTCGACGACATCGGCGGAAATGATGGTTTCGGACACTGCTGTTTCCCTCCCCAATTTCGTTCGGCCACGCCGCCCCTCATCCGCCCTTCGGGCACCTTCTCCCCGTGAACGGGGAGAAGGAAACTGCGGCTACCGCGTAAAGCTCTGCGCGTTGCCGGCGTCGACATTGATGATGTTGCCGGTCGATTTGGCCGACATATCGGACGCCAGGAAATAGATCGCTTCGGCGATATCCTCGGGGAAAACCGAGCGCTTGAGCATGGAACGCGAGCGGTAGTGTTCCTCGAGGTCGTCGGTCGACATTTTGTAGGCGGCGGCGCGCTGTTCCTTCCACTCGCCGGTCCAGATCTTCGAGCCGCGCAGAACCGCGTCCGGGTTGACGACGTTGACCCTGATCTGCGCCTCCGCGCCTTCCAGCGCCAGGCAGCGGGCAAGGTGGATTTCGGCGGCCTTGGCGGTGCAATAGGCAGCCGCATTGGGCGAAGCGGCAAGGCCGTTCTTGGAGGCGACGAAGACGACGTTGCCGCCGATCTTCTGCATGCGGAACAGCCGGAACGCTTCCCGCGAGACCAGGAAATAGCCGGTCGACAGGATGTCCATGTTCTTGTTCCACAGCGCCAGCGACGTCTCCTCGATCGGCGCCGAGGAGGCGAGACCCGCATTGGACACCAGAATGTCGATGCCGCCGAATTCGACCGCCGTCTCAGCGAAGCCGGCGATGACCTGCTCTTCGGAAGTCACGTTGATCAGAACCGGCCGAACGAAATCCTTGCCATAGGCCTTGGCCAGTTCCTCGTTGGCGCTGGCGAGTGCCGCCTCGTCGATATCGGCCAGTACGACGCAGGCGCCTTCGCGCAGCAGCCGATTGGCGGTGGCGCGACCGATACCACCGGCGCCGCCGGTGACCAGCGCGATCTGGCCGGCCAATGACTTCGGCTTCGGCATACGCTGCAGCTTCAGATCCTCGAGCAGCCAGTATTCGATGTCGAAGGCTTCCTGCGCCGGCAGGCCGACATAGGACGATACGGTCGAGGCGCCGCGCATCACGTTGATGGCGTTGACGTAGAATTCGCCCGAGATGCGGGCAGTCGCCTTGTCACCGGCGAAGGTGAACATGCCGACGCCGGGCATCAGGTAGACCACGGCATTAGGATCGCGGATAGCGGGCGAATCCGAATGCTTGCAACTGTCGTAATAGGCCTGGTAGCCGACGCGATATTCGGCGATGTCATCGGCCAGACGCGCGATGACAGCGTCGACATCGGGCTTTGCCGGATCGAACTCGATCACCAGCGGCCGGATCTTGGTGCGCAGGAAATGGTCCGGGCATGAGGTGCCGAGCGCCGCCAAGGGGCGCAAATCCCTGGAGTTGACGAATTCGAGCACGGCGGCGGAATCGTCGAAATGGCCAAGCTTGTGGCTCTTCTCCGAGATCAGGCCGCGTATCCTCGGCATCAGCTTTGCCGCGACGGCGCGGCGTGCTGCGGCGTCGAGCGACTTGACTACCTCGCCGCCGAAAATCGCCAGGCCTTCCGAACGCCGCTCGAACCATTCGATCGCCTGATTGATCACCGAGATCGTCGTCTCGTAGCATTCCTTGGGCGTGTCGCCCCAGGTGAACAGGCCGTGGCTTTCGAGAATGACGCCCTTGGCGGCAGGATTTTCGAGGCAGAATTTCTCCAGCCACAGGCCGAGTTCGAAGCCTGGGCGCTTCCACGGCAGCCAGCCGATGGCATCGCCGAAGATTTCCCTGGTCAGCGCCTTGGAATCCTTCGCGGCGGCGATGGCGATGATGGCATCAGGGTGCATGTGGTCGACAAAAGGCCTCGGCACATAGGCGTGCAGCGGCGTGTCGATGGAGGCGGCGCGCGGGTTGAGGTTGAAGGTGCAATGGGGGAGATAACCCACCATCTCGTCTTCGTGCTCGACCCCGCGATAAAGACCCTTCAGCGCCTGCAGCTTGTCCATGTAAAGGGTCGCGAAGCCGTCGAGCTTGATCGAGGCGCTGTCGCCGCCCGAACCCTTGACCCACAGCACTTCCACATCCTGGCCGGTAAGCGGGTCCTTCTGCCAGACCTTGGACGAGGTGTTACCGCCGCCATAGTTGGTGACACGCTTGTCGGAGCCGAGCGTGTTGGACCTGTAGACCAGGAGCTCGGGACCGCTCATCCCCTCGGCCTTCGCATCATCCCACAAATTGGCGAGGCGCGAGCCGGAGCGCTTGTCGAGCATGGATATCCTCCCTGGGACGCGGAAAAGGCGCGGTCCGTTTGGCCGAAATGTCTACGCAAGCAGGTCTGTTGTCAATCACAATCGATCAATATCGATCATATTGCACTGCACAATGAAATTATATGATCGGAAATGATTGACACTGCTCGTTTTGAGTGCCTAGATGCCCAAGCAGGGAGGAACCATGCACGAAAAAGAGCGCCACAGGATCATTCTGTCCGCCGTCCAGGAAAAACCTGTGGTGACGGTGCAGGAAATGGTCGACCTGACCGAGTCCTCCGAGGCGACGATCAGGCGCGACATCGCGGCGCTGCATGTCCAGAAGCGCCTGCGCCGTGTGCGCGGCGGCGCCGAGGCGATCTCGCCGCCGCAATTCATCGGGCTGGCCGGGCGTCCCTTTTCGGTCAACGAAACGCTCAACGCCGCGCAGAAGCGGGCGATCGCCCGCGAAGCAGTGGAACTGTGCAAGGACGGCGAGCCGATCATCATCAATGGCGGCACCACCACCTTCCAGATGGTGCATTTCCTGACCGGCCGCCGCATGCCGATCTTCACCAATTCATTCCCGATCGCCGAGCATCTGCTAAAGCATTCGAAGAACACGGTGATGCTGTCGGGCGGCACCATCTACCGCGAGCAGAACATCATCCTGTCACCCTTCGACAATGACGTGACGCGCAATTTCTATGCGCGGCGCATGTTCATGGGCGCACAAGGGCTGGGACCGCTCGGCCTGATGGAAGGCGACCCGCTGCTGATCCAGGCGGAGCAGAAGCTGATCGACCAGGCCGACGAACTGGTGGTGCTGGTCGACTCCTCGAAATTCCGCAAGCGCTCCAGCCTGATCCTGTGCGGGCTGTCTCGCATCGCGACCGTGATTACCGATGACGGCATCGAGGATCGCGAGGCCAAGATGCTGGAAACCGCCGGCGTGACGCTGATCGTCGCCCGCAAGTCGGCAAAGGAAGAATCTTCACTGCAGGCCTGAGACACGCCCGCAGCGGTGATGGAATGCAACGCTCAAGGGAGGATATACGATGAGCTTTTTGAAGAAATTGCTGGTTACGGCGGCCTTCTCTGCCGCCATGTTCGTGAATGCCGCCTATGCGGAAAACGTCAAGATCGCACTGGTGGTGAAGTCGCTCGGCAACGGCTTCTTCGATGCCGCCAACAAGGGCGCGGAGGAAGCGGCCAAGGAACTGGGCGACGTGGATGTCATCTACACCGGCCCGACCAAGGCGACCGCCGAGGCGCAGATCGAGGTCATCAATTCGCTGATCGCGCAGAAGGTCAACGCGATCGCCGTTTCGGCCAATGACGCCGACGCGCTGGTGCCGGTGCTGAAGAAGGCCATGGAGCGCGGCATCACCGTCATCTCGTGGGATTCGGGCGTCGCCAAGGAAGGCCGCCAGCTTCACCTCAACCCGTCCGACACCGGCCTGATCGGCGAGACCATCATCAAGCTCGCCGCCGACTACCTGCCGGAAGGCGGAGATGTGGCGATCCTGTCTGCCTCCTCGACCGCGACCAACCAGAATGCCTGGATCGAAGCGGCCAAGAAGGTGCTGCCGGAGAAATTCCCGAAGATCAAGCTGGTCGCCACCGTCTATGGCGATGACGATTCGGCCAAGAGCACCGACGAGGCCAAGGGCCTGTTGAAATCCTATCCGAACCTCAAGGCCATCATCGCGCCGACCACCGTCGGCGTCGTCGCCGCCGCGCAGGTCGTCACCGACGAGAACCTGATCGGCAAGGTCAATGTCACCGGCCTCGCTCTGCCGTCGGAGTTCAAGAAGTTTATCGACAATGGCGCTTCGCAAGCAGTCGCGCTGTGGAACCCGATCGACCTCGGCTACTCCGCCATCTACCTCGCCCATGATCTGGCGGTGAAGAAGGAAGAGGCGAAGCCCGGCGCCACGCTGTCGATCGGCCGCGTCGGCAAGGTGACGCTGGACGACACCAATTCGGCCGCGATGGCGCCGCCCTTCCAGTTCGACAAGACCAACATCGAGAAGTTCTCCAAGATCTATTGATCTCGGACTGACGGCGCTGCCCCCTCATCCGGCCGCTTCGCGGCCACCTTCTCCCCGGCGGCGAGAAGAGCCAGGCGCCAAGCTCGACAGTCTCCTCTCCCCTCGGGGAGAGGTCGACCGAGCAAAGCGGAGGTCGGGTGAGGGGGAGTCAACACTGAATATAGACGGGCCTGATACGACTATGGACACGACAGCCCATCATGGCACAGCAAACGAGCGCCCCCCGGCCCCTGCTCCACGCCTGACGCTCTCCGGCATCTCCAAGAGCTTTCCCGGCGTGCGCGCGCTGCACAATGTCAGCCTGTCACTCTATCCGGGCCAGGTGACCGCGCTGATCGGCGAGAACGGCGCCGGCAAATCCACGCTGGTCAAGATCATGACCGGCATCTACCAGCCCGATGCGGGAACGATCAGCATCGACGGCCAACCCGTCACCTTGCCAAGCGCGCATGCCGCCTTCGGCCACGGCGTCACCGCCATTCACCAGGAGACCGTGCTGTTCGATGATCTGTCGGTGGCCGAGAACATTTTTCTCGGGCATGCGCCGCGCACGCGCTTCGGCACAATAGACTGGCGCACCATGCGCAAAAACGCGCGCGAAGTGCTTGATACCATGCATGCCGGCCATATCGACGCCGATGCACGACTGAAAGACCTCGGCATCGCCAACAAGCATCTCGTGGCCGTCGCGCGCGCCATGTCGATCGACGCGCAGATCGTCATCATGGACGAGCCGACCGCCGCCCTGTCCATGAAGGAGATCGAGGAGCTTTTCCTGCTGATCGAATTCCTCAAGAGCGAAGGCAAGGCGATCCTGTTCATCAGCCACAAGTTCGATGAGATCTATCGCATCGCCAACCGCTACACCGTGTTCCGCGATGGCGAGATGGTCGGCGAAGGCCTGATCAGGGATGCCGCGCAGAGCCAGATCGTGCGCATGATGGTCGGCCGCTCTGTCGATCACATTTTCCCGCAAAGAAAGGCCGAGATCGGCGCGCCGGTTCTGTCGGTGTCCGGCCTTTCGCACCCGACCGAGTTCAACGATATCGGCTTCGAACTGCACAAGGGCGAAATCCTCGGCTTCTACGGGCTGGTCGGCGCGGGGCGCTCCGAGGTGATGCAGGCAATATCGGGCATCACCCGCACGTCAGCCGGCACCATCACGCTGGAGGGCAAGCCGCTGGCGCCGAAATCGGCGGCGGATTCGATCGAAGCCGGCATCGTCTACGTGCCGGAGGAACGCGGCAAGCAGGGCGTTGTGATCGGTCTGCCGATCTTCCAGAATGTTTCTCTCCCATCTCTCGCCCGCACCTCCAAATCAGGCATGCTGCGGCTGGCGGAGGAGTTTTCGCTCGCCCGCTCCTACACCGAACGCCTGGACCTGCGCGCCTCGTCGCTCAGCCAGGATGTCGGCACGCTTTCGGGCGGCAACCAGCAGAAGGTGGTCATCGCCAAATGGCTGGCGACGACACCCAAGGTGATCATCCTGGACGAACCGACCAAGGGTATCGACATCGGCTCCAAGGCCGCCGTGCACGGCTTCATGGCCGAGCTGGTGGCGCAAGGCCTGTCGGTGATCATGGTGTCGTCTGAACTGCCCGAAATCCTCGGCATGTCCGACCGCGTCGTGGTCATGCGCGAAGGCCTGGTCGCGGCGGTCTACGACAATAAGGCACTGGACGCCGAAACGCTGGTCAGGACCGCAGCGGGGATCGCGGCATGAAGGCTCTGCTGAAATACCGCGAAATCTGGCTGTTGGCGGCGATCGTCGTGCTGATCGGACTGATCTCGACGCGCTTCCCGGGCTTCGCAGATCCCGGCAACCTGCGCCAGGTGTTCAACGACACCTCGATCCTGATGATCCTGGCGCTCGGGCAGATGGTCGTCATCCTGACGCGTTCGATCGACCTGTCGATGGCCTCCAACCTCTGCTTCACCGGCATGGTGGTGGCGATGCTGAACGCCGCGCATCCGGCAATCCCGATCCCGTTGCTGATCGTCATCGCGCTGCTGGTCGGGCTGGTGCTCGGCGCCATCAACGGCCTTCTTGTGTGGCGGCTCAACATTCCCTCGATCGTGGTGACGCTGGGAACGCTGACCATCTATCGCGGCGCCACCTTCGTCATATCAGGCGGCGCCTGGGTCAACGCCGACAAGATGAGCCCTGAGTTCATCGGCTTCCAGCGTGCCGCT
>NZ_JAFKIC010000182.1 GCF_017306585.1 Mesorhizobium sp.
ACGTCTACGACTCACAGCGCATGGCCGATGCGCTGGCCGCCGATGGCTATTCCGCGACCGATGCGATCGGCGATGCCGATCTGGTGCTGCTCAACACCTGCCACATCAGGGAGAAGGCTGCCGAGAAGGTTTATTCCGAGCTTGGCCGCATCCGCGACATGAAGGCGGAGCGCGCGGGCAGCGGCCGCGAGATGCTGATCGGCGTCACCGGCTGCGTGGCGCAGGCCGAGGGCGCGGAGATCATCAGGCGCTCGCCCGCCGTCGACCTGGTCGTCGGGCCGCAGACCTATCACCGCTTGCCGGACGTGCTGGCCAAGGTCCGTGGCGGCGAGAAGGTCGTCGAGACCGAATACGCCATCGAAGACAAGTTCGAACACCTGCCGCAGCCCAAGCGCGCCGAGGTGATCAAGCGCGGCGTTACCGCCTTCCTCACCGTGCAGGAGGGCTGCGACAAGTTCTGCACTTTCTGCGTCGTGCCTTACACCAGGGGCTCCGAAGTCTCCCGGCCGGTGGCGCAGATCGTCGCCGAGGCCGAGCGCCTGGCGGACGCCGGCGTGCGTGAGGTGACGCTGCTCGGCCAGAACGTCAACGCCTGGCACGGCCGGGGCGAGGACGGCGCCGAGTGGGGCCTTGGCCGCCTGCTGTTCCGGCTGGCCGAGATTCCGGGGCTGGCCCGGCTGCGTTACACCACCAGCCATCCCAGGGACATGGATGACGAACTCATATCGGCTCACCGCGATCTGCCGTCGTTGATGCCCTATCTGCATCTGCCGGTCCAATCCGGTTCCGACCGCATCCTCAAGGCGATGAACCGCCGGCATACGGCCAGGGATTACCTTGCGCTGCTCGACCGCATCCGCGCCGCGCGGCCCGATATCGCGCTGTCGGGCGATTTCATTGTCGGCTTCCCCGGCGAGACCGAAGCCGATTTCGAGGCGACCATGGAACTGGTGCGCCAGGTGAACTACGCCTCGGCCTTTTCGTTCAAATATTCGCCGCGTCCCGGCACGCCGGGCGCCGACATGCCCGACCACGTGCCGGAGGCGGTCAAGGATGAGCGCCTGCAGCGCCTCCAGGCGTTGCTGCTCAAGCAGCAACAGGATTTCGGGATCAGCTTGGTCGGTGGCACGATCGATACACTGATCGAGAAGCCGGGCCGTCAGGCGGGCCAGAAAGTTGGCCGCTCACCATGGCTGCAGCCGGTTATTGTTGATGAAAAGGCCGGCGAAATCGGTGACATTATCAAGGTGCGAATCACAGGGACGGGCTACAACAGCCTGTTCGCCGAACTGGTCTGAGGACCTCGGCAGATGAGGAGAGACGGTTGAGCGCAGCGGAACTGAAGAACCTGCCCCCGGTGCCGGCGTCTGGGGCTTCTGACATGGCGCACATCGTTCTGACTTTCGACAACAACAAGCTGGCCAGCGCCCTCTACGGCCAGTTCGACGAGAACCTCGCCCGGCTGGAGCAGAAGCTTGGCGTCGACATCCGTTCGCGCGGCAACCAGTTGACCATCAAGGGTTCGGCCTCGGCCGCCGAACAGGCGCGCCGCGCCTTGGACAATCTCTATGGCATCCTGCAGAAGGGCGTCGATATCGGCCAGTCCGATGTCGACGGCGCCATTCGCATGGCCGTTGCCGCCGACGATCAACTGACGCTGCCGACGCTGGAGCGCAAGGGCAAGGTTTCCGCCGCCCAGATCGCGACCCGCAAGAAGACCATCTATGCCCGCTCGCTGAACCAGGACGCCTATATGCGGGCGCTGGAACGCTCGGAGCTCGTGTTCGGCATCGGCCCGGCGGGTACGGGAAAGACCTATCTGGCCGTGGCGCACGCCGCCATGCTGCTCGAGCGCGGCATGGTCGAGCGCATCATCCTGTCGCGGCCCGCGGTCGAGGCCGGCGAGCGGCTGGGCTTCCTGCCGGGCGACATGAAGGAGAAGGTCGATCCGTATCTTCGGCCGCTCTATGACGCGCTCTACGACATGATGCCGGCCGACAAGGTCGAACGCGCCATTGCCGCCGAGGTCATCGAGATCGCGCCGCTCGCCTTCATGCGCGGCCGCACGCTGGCGCATGCCGCCGTCATCCTGGACGAGGCGCAGAACACCACGCCGATGCAGATGAAGATGTTCCTGACGCGTCTTGGCGAGAACTCGCGCATGATCGTCACCGGCGACCCTACCCAGATCGATCTTCCTCCGAGCACCAAATCAGGTCTGGTCGAAGCCTTGCGTGTCCTCGACGGTGTGGCGGGTGCGGTAACCGTGCGCTTCAACGATGTCGACGTCGTTCGCCATCCGCTGGTGGCGGAAATCGTCAGGGCCTACGACCGTGACGCCAAGCTGGCGCGTGGCCTCGGTGCCGAGAATTGATGTGACGATGCGGCTTCATGCCTGAGGACAACATATCCGGCGGCGGGAACCTTCCGGTTTCCGTCGAGATCGACATATCGGTTGAGGCAGGCAACTGGCCCGATGAGGCAAGCCTGACGCGCCTCGTCGACCGTGCGGTCGAGGCCGCCTTGACCGAAATCCGTGCGACGGGTCCTTCCGAACTCAGCATCGTTTTTTCCGACGACGCCCATATCCGTACGTTGAATGCGGATTGGCGCGGCAAGGACAAGCCCACCAACGTCCTGTCTTTCCCGGCTTTTCCGCATGCGAAGGACGGTCCGCTACCGCCCATGCTGGGCGACATCGTGCTGGCCGCCGAGACCGTGGCGCGCGAGGCGGCACTGGAAGACAAGCCGCTGGAGAACCATATCTCCCATCTCGTCATCCACGGCCTGCTGCACCTCACGGGTCATGATCACGAGACCGACGCCGAGGCCGAGGAGATGGAAGCCATCGAACGCGCGGCGCTTGCAAGGCTTGCCATTCCCGATCCCTACGCGTAACTAAAAAGACCAATTGACCGGACGACGATGAACGACAAACCAGAAACTGCCGCCCGCCCCGACGCCGGCAGTGCGACCAAGGCTTCCGATACGTCGGAAGAGGGATCAAGTCCGAGTACCATTACGGCTGGTGCCGCCAGCACCGGCAGCGCAGCCGGCGAGTCCACGTCCGCCGGCCCCTCCCTGTTCAACCGTGTGCTCGGCCTCTTCCGCCAGCGTAATGGACCGAGCCTGCGTGAGGAAATCGCCGGGGCGCTTGCCGAGACGACAACCGATGCCGGTGCGTTCTCGCCCGGCGAACGCGCCATGCTCAACAACATCCTGCGGCTGCGCGAAGTGCGCGTCGAGGACGTCATGGTGCCGCGCGCCGATATCGAGGGCGTCGAAATCACCACGACACTGGGCGACCTGCTGGGGTTGTTCGAACAATCCGGACATTCCCGCATGCCGGTCTATTCCGAGACGCTCGATGACCCGCGCGGCATGGTCCATATCCGCGACGTGCTGGCGCACATCACCAAGCTGGCGCGCGTCAAGAAGGGCCGCACCACCAGAAAGACGCCGGCCGCCACCCAGCTCGATCTGGCGCAGGTCGATCTCGCGCGCACCATCGGCGAACTCAATCTGATCCGTCAGGTTCTGTTCGTGCCGCCGTCGATGCTCGCCTCCGACCTGATGGGCCGCATGCAGACGACGCGCACGCAGATGGCCCTGGTGATCGACGAATATGGCGGCACGGACGGTCTCGTCTCGCTGGAAGACATCGTCGAAATGGTCGTGGGCGACATCGAGGATGAGCATGACGACGACGAGCCGATGATCACCCAGGCCGGCGACGGCGTCTTCATCGTCGACGGCAAGGCCGAGATCGACGAGGTCGCCAGGATGATCGGCGAGGATTTCGCCGCCGGTGAACATGGCGAATATGTCGACACGATCGGCGGCATGATCTTCAACACGCTCGGCCGCGTGCCGGCGAGGGGCGAGGTGGTGCAGGCCATTCCGGGCTTCGAATTCCATGTGCTGGATGCCGATCCGCGTCGCGTCAAGCGCGTCCGCATCGTGCAGAGCCAGAAGGGTGAACGCCGCCGGCGCGCTACGGCCCGCACCGAACAGGCCTGAGCGTTCCGCTCCCCCGATGACGATCGACGATCCGTTCAAGCATCCGAGCCTGGGGTCCGGCGTCTTCTACAGGGATCCCCGTGCCGCGCTTGCATGGCTGGAAGCGGCCTTTGGCTTCGAGCCCAGCATGGTGGTCAGCGACGCCGAGGGCAAACTCGTCCATGCCGAGATGCGGTTCGGCGACAGTTACATCATTGTCGATTCCGAGTGGACCGATCATGTCGCAAGCCCGGCGTCGGTCGGGGGCAAGAACACGCAATCGGTCTATGTCAGGCTGAAGGACGGCCTGGATGCGCATTGCACGCGGGCGCGGGCGGCGGGCGCCGACATCATCCAGGAGCCGGCCGACCAGTTCTACGGCGAACGCCAGTACCGGGCGCGCGATCCCGAGGGCCATGTCTGGACTTTTACGCAACCCATTCGCTCCGTTTCTCGCGAAGAGGCGGAACGATTGGGCGGCCTGACGATCGAGGGTTGGCACCGTTAGGGCAGCAGCCGGCAGCCATGCGGCAAGCGCCTTTCCGGCGTGTCGTGGTTCAGCCCGTCACTGCGGGCGCCGTGTGCAATCTACCGAAGACGAAACCGGCAATCACCGATACCGCGACACTTGGAATTGCAGCGATGGCCAGCACGCCGGTCAGGTCGAAGTAGCTGCCCGATGCATCGGGAGGTGGCTTTGAAAGGAACGCGAATATACCCCAAAAGGCCACGTTCAGGGCCGCGCAGCCGGCAAATCCGGCTGCCCATGCCCATCCGGCACGCCGCTTGAGCGAGAAGAGCCACACGAAAACACCCAGGAAGAGCAATCCCGGACCATGGCTTACGCCGAAGAGCAAAAGGAAATCCGGGACGTCAGGGATGCCCTTCCAGGGCTGAACCAGCGCGGCCAGCAGGATCGCGCTGGGCACGCAAACCATCACGATACCGAGCAAACCGAGCAGAATGGGATGTGGCTTCAATCGTGTCATGGTCCTGCGGTGGTCGCCCATCATGGCATTGCGTCCGGCAATCGCAAAGCGGGATCGCCGGACTCGATCTTTGCGGGGGCTTTGACCCGTGGCGTTTGGAGCACGCGGCGCGGCCTGATAAATCTTGGGTCCTGATTCGCGCGACTCGGAAATACGCATGGAGCGCCTGGCCGGCCGGATAATTCTGCTTTGGGGTTGGCGGCGAGCGCTCGTGGCGTTTCTCGCCGGAGCGCTGGCGGTGCTTGGTCAGGCGCCCTACGATTTCTTCGCCGCCTGTTTCATTTCCTTTCCGCTTCTGGTCTGGCTGCTCGACGGCGCGACCGGCGAAGCCTCAGGCAGCCTGTTCAGGCGCCTGCGGCCGGCCTTCGCGGTCGGCTGGTGGTTCGGTTTCGGCTATTTCCTCGCCGGCCTCTGGTGGATCGGCTCGGCATTGCTGGTCGAGGCCGACAGCTTTGCCTGGGCGCTGCCCTTCGCCGTGGTCGGCATCCCCTTCGCACTCGCCTTTTTCTATGGTTTCGCCACCATGGTCGCCCGGCTCCTGTGGAGCAGCGATATCGGCCGCATCGCCGCTCTCGCCTTTGGCTTCGGGCTGACGGAGTGGCTGCGCGGTTTCCTGTTCACCGGCTTTCCCTGGAATGCCATCGGCTATGCGGCAATGCCCGTGCCGCTTCTGATGCAGAGTGTTTCGGTGACCGGCATGATCGGCATGAACGCGCTGGCCGTGTTCCTCTTTTCGTTGCCGGCGCTGCTGGCGGCGCGCCGGCATCTTCGCCTGGGCGCGGCATTGTTTGTCCTGCTCGCCGCTGCTCATCTCGGCTTCGGCTATGTCAGGCTCGCAGCTCCCGAAAAGCCCGCGGCGCATAGCCTCGACGTGCGCATCGTCCAGCCGGCGGTCGATCTCTCCGAAAAGTGGGACGCTTCGGTGCGCGACCGCATCTTCGCCACCTTGCTCGGCCTGTCCGGCAAGGCGCCGGATGCTGGCCACGACAAGCCGCAGCTGATCCTGTGGCCGGAAACCTCGGTTCCCTTCCTTTTCACCGAGCGGCCCGACGCGCTGACGGCGCTTGGCGACATGCTGACGGACGGCCAGATGCTGATCGCCGGCGCTGTGCGCGAGGAAGGCGGCTCGGCTTCGGGCGCCGACAGCCGTTATTACAATTCCGTGGTGGCCATCAACGACAAGGGCGAAATCGCCGACGCCGTCGACAAGGTCCATCTGGTGCCGTTCGGCGAATACCTGCCCTTCGCCGACCTGTTCAATCGCTTCGGCATCGCCCAGCTCGTCGCCGGACCGGTGACGTTCGCCGCCGGCAACGAGCGCCACGCGATCACGCTTCCGGGCGGCATCCGAGCCCTGCCATTTATCTGTTATGAGGTGATCTTTCCCGACCTGGTGGCGGTTGACGCAACGTCAGCGCAGCTTATTGTGAACGTTACCAATGACGCATGGTTCGGCGATACGCCTGGACCGTATCAGCATTTCAGGCAGGCTCAGATTCGCGCTGTGGAGAACGGATTGCCCTTGCTGCGGGCGGCCAACAACGGCATCTCGGCCGTTGTCGACCCACACGGGCGCATTGTCGATGCGCTGGCGATCGACGCGCGCGGAGCCATTGACGCGAAGGTGCCCCTTTCCGGACAAGCGGTCGTTTCCTCAGGCCAGCGTCGCATTAACGGAATGCTGATCATGTTGCTGTTTGCACTGGTTGGGGCGCTTTTGAATGTAAGGCAACGGCTACGGGTGAATTGACAGTCGGCACATTAGAAACTCATACTGTACCGCCTGAAAATTTCTCGAAGCCGGTGGATCGTTCTGTTGGGGCAGTCGCCCCCGGCTGTTTTTGGGCGGGAAAAAAATCACAAAGCCGAAAAAATTCGGCGAGGAAAAAATGACAGAAGAAAACAAGAAGAAGCCCAATCCCATCGACATCCACGTTGGAAGCCGGGTCCGGCTTCGCCGCAATATGCTCGGAATGAGCCAGGAAAAGCTGGGTGAGAATCTCGGCATCACGTTCCAGCAGATCCAGAAATATGAAAAGGGCACCAACCGCGTCGGCGCCAGCCGCCTGCAGGCGATTGCCTCTATCCTCGGCGTGCCCGTGGCGTTCTTCTTCGAGGACGCGCCGGGCCAGGAGACCGCGGCCAGCCGTGGCTTCGCCGAGGATGCCTCGATGGCCTTCGCCGTGGAATTCTGCGGCAGTCCCGAAGGGCTCCAGCTCAATCGCGCCTTCGTCAAGATCGCTGACGTCAAGGTGCGCCGCAGGATCATCGACCTGGTGAAGTCGCTCGCGGCGGACGATCTCGACTGATCCGCGAGTGCGCTCCAACTGGCGGCATCCGGCCGCCGGTGGCACAAGATACCGACATCGACAGTCGTGCCAGAATGGCGGCAACGCTTGACGAGCGGCGCTTTGCCCCGCTAACACGTGGCGCGCCAAAATCGGCAGCCTGCCGATCGTTTTTCAAGAGGGGACACCCGTGACGCGGCAGAACTACTTCTTTACCTCGGAATCCGTGGCCGAGGGCCATCCCGACAAAGTCTGTGACCGGATATCCGACGAGATCGTCGATCTGGTCTACCGTGAAGCCAAGAAGACCGGCATGGACCCGTGGAAGGTTCGTGTCGCCTGCGAGACCCTGGCGACCACGAACCGCGTCGTCATCGCCGGCGAGGTGCGCGTCCCCGAGACGCTGCTGAAGAAGGATAAAGCCGGCAACATCCTTAAGGATGCGGCGGGCCACCCGGTCGTCAATCCGGCAAAGTTCAAATCCGTCGCCCGCAAGGCGATCCGCGAGATCGGCTACGAACAGGCCGGCTTCCACTGGAAGACGGCCAAGATCGAGGTTCTTCTGCACGGCCAGTCGCCTGACATCGGCCAGGGCGTCGACAACGCCGCCGACCGCCAGGGTGAGGAAGGTGCGGGCGACCAGGGCATCATGTTCGGCTATGCCTGCCGCGAGACGCCGGACCTGATGCCGGCGCCGATCTACTACAGCCACAAGATCCTCGAACTTCTGGCTGCCGCCCGTCACGAGAACAACGGCGAGGCCGGCAAGCTCGGGCCCGATGCCAAGAGCCAGGTCACCGTCCGCTATATCGACGGCAAGGCCGCCGAAGCGACCCAGATCGTGCTGTCGACGCAGCATCTCGACGCGACATGGGATTCCAAGAAGGTCCGCAAGGTCGTGGAGCCCTATATCCGCGAGGCCCTGGGCGACCTCAAGATCGCGGACGATTGCATGTGGTACATCAATCCGACCGGCAAGTTCGTCATCGGCGGACCGGACGGCGACGCGGGCCTTACCGGCCGCAAGATCATCGTCGACACCTATGGCGGTGCGGCCCCCCATGGCGGCGGCGCTTTCTCCGGCAAGGACACGACCAAGGTCGACCGCTCGGCCGCCTATGCCGCGCGCTACCTGGCCAAGAATGTCGTGGCCGCGAAGCTCGCCGACCGTTGCACCATCCAGCTTTCCTACGCCATCGGCGTTGCCCAGCCGCTGTCGATCTATGTCGACCTTCACGGCACCGGCAAGGTCGACGAAGCCAAGCTCGAGGATGCGCTGCGCACCGTGATGGACCTGTCGCCGTCGGGTATCCGCCGTCACCTGGACCTCAACAAGCCGATCTACGCCAAGACGTCGTCCTACGGCCATTTCGGCCGCAAGGCCGGCCGCGACGGGTCTTTCTCCTGGGAGAAGACCGATCTCGCCAAGGCGCTCAAGGATGCCGTCGCGGCCTGACGGCGGCGACGTGGCCTGCGCCTGGAAATGAACGCCGAAGACAGGCCGAGCCGGACGACCGAAGCTTTCTTCGGCCGCCGGCGCGGCAAGCCCGTACGTCCTCAGCAGGCGGCGGCGCTGGAAAGCGGGCTCGGCGCCTATGGCCTTGATCTGACAATCCAGGCTCCGGCCGACCTGCGGTCGCTGTTTGAAGCCGATGTTTCGGCCGTTCGTCTCGAGATCGGTTTCGGTGGCGGTGAGCATCTTCTGCACCGCGCTTCGGAGTCGCCGTTAACCGGATTTATCGGCGTCGAACCCTTCGTCAATGGCATGGCCAAGATGATGGCAGCGGTGGCGCGCACGCCTCTGGCAAATCTGCGCGTCTTCGATGACGATGCGACGCGGCTGCTCGATTGGCTGCCGTCGGCCTCGCTCGACGGCATCGACCTGCTCTATCCCGATCCCTGGCCGAAGAAGAAGCACTGGAAGCGGCGTTTCGTCAGGCCGGTCAACCTCGACCGCTTCGCGCGCGTCCTGAAGCCCGGCTCGAAATTCCGATTCGCGTCCGATATCGATACCTATGTAAACTGGACCTTGCTGCACTGCCGGGCGCATGGCGCCTTCTCGTGGCAGGCTTCGCAGGCCGCCGACTGGCATCGCCCCTATGAGGGTTGGCCAGGCACCCGATACGAGGCCAAGGCCGTCCGCGAGGGCCGCAGGCCAGCCTATCTGACGTTTGTCAGGTCATAGATCGGGCGAACCTCTCCGCTGCCGGATATCAGAAACGGCCGATCCGGTTGAAGACGACCGGATCCATGCCGAGCTTGCGCAGGTCGTCGGCGCGCGGCTTGCGGCCGGCTTCCACGGCTCGCGACGCCGCAACAGCGTTGCCGAATGTGGTGAAGAGATCGCCCAGGGCGGAAAATATTCTGCGGTTGCTCATGATTTTGTCCTTCCGTTTGCGCGCCACCGCGCGCCAGCCTTATTCATTTGATGGCTAATAAATAGGCGCGCATGGGGATCTTGCAGGGGGATTGCCGCATGGCGGCCATGCGCCCGAAGCAACGCTGGTTGTGCCGCGGCTTTTCCCAGACTGGACTGCGGACTTGAAACGCCCGCCCGGATCGTTTATATCAGCCTCAAATTCTTGGTCGGTATGACGAAGAGTGGGTCCACCCGGTCCCGCTCTTTTTTATTACCTGGCGGGTGCATCGGGCCGAAAGTGCGAAGCGGTTTTCGGATGGCTCCGATGCGCAAACCAAAGAACATTGCGAATCGAACGACAGGTATTTGATGACTGCAACGGCAAGCGAAGGTGACGACCGCATCATCCGCGAAAGCGGCATCGATGCGCGCATCGCGCTGATCATCCAGCCGGTGCTGCGCGGCATCGGCTTCCGCCTTGTGCGTGTGCGGCTGTCGGGCCAGAACGGCCTGACGTTGCAGATCATGGCCGAGCGCGAGGACGGCACCATGACCGTCGAGGATTGCGAAGAGGTCAGCCGCGCGGTGTCGCCGGCGCTCGACGTCGACGATCCGATCGAGAAAGCCTATCACCTCGAAGTCTCTTCGCCCGGCATCGACCGGCCGCTGGTCCGCAAGTCGGATTTCACGACCTGGACCGGACATCTGGTCAAGATGGAGACGTCGGTCGTTGTTGCCGACCGCAAGCGCTTCAAGGGCAAGATCGCCGAGGCGGGCGAGACCGATGTTCTGCTCGAGCGTGACAAGGCCGCCTATGGCGAGGAGCCGACAGTTCGCGTGCCTTACGACGCGATCTCCGAGGCTCGCCTCATCCTGACCGACGACCTCATCCGCGACGCGCTGTCGAAGGACAACAGGGCGCGCAAGGAAGCCAGGAAGCGCCGCGGCGAAGCGGAAGACGATATGTCCGAAGATGCGGACGCCCCGGAAGAAAACGAACAGGAAAGTTGATTGAGCTGCCGGACGCCAAGCGCCGGCAAACAGGCTCGGGAGAAAGAACATGGTTGTAAGCGCCAACAGACTTGAACTGCTGCAGATCGCCGACGCGGTCGCCCGTGAAAAGTCGATCGACAAGTCGATCGTCATCGCCGCCATGGCCGATGCGATCCAGAAGGCGGCGCGCTCGCGTTACGGCCAGGAAACCAACATCCGCGCCGACATCAACGCCAACACCGGCGAGATGAAGCTGCAGCGGCTGATGGAAGTGGTCGAGAAGGTCGACGACTACGCCACGCAGATCGCCATTTCCTCGGCCCGCGAGCGCAATCCCGACGCCCAGCTCGGCGACTTCATCGCTGAACAGCTGCCGCCGATGGATTTCGGCCGTATCGCCGCCCAGTCGGCCAAGCAGGTCATCGTGCAGAAGGTGCGCGAGGCTGAGCGCGACCGCCAGTATGACGAATACAAGGATCGCATCGGCGAGATCGTCAACGGCACCGTCAAGCGCGTCGAATACGGCAATGTCATCGTCGATCTCGGCCGTGGCGAAGCGATCATCCGCCGCGACGAACTGATTCCGCGCGAAAACTACAAATACGGCGACCGCGTCCGCGCCTATGTCTATGACGTGCGCCGCGAACAGCGCGGCCCGCAGATCTTCCTGTCGCGCACCCATCCGCAGTTCATGGCCAAGCTCTTCACCATGGAAGTGCCTGAGATTTACGACGGCATCATCGAGATCAAGTCGGTCGCCCGTGACCCGGGCTCGCGCGCCAAGATCGCCGTCATCTCGCGCGATTCCTCGATCGATCCGGTCGGCGCCTGCGTTGGTATGCGCGGCAGCCGCGTCCAGGCCGTCGTCGGCGAATTGCAGGGCGAGAAGATCGACATCATTCCGTGGTCGCCTTCGGCCGCCTCCTTCATCGTCAATGCGCTGCAGCCGGCGGAAGTCGCCAAGGTCGTGCTCGACGAGGACGCCGAGCGCATCGAGGTGGTGGTTCCCGACGACCAGCTGTCGCTGGCCATCGGCCGCCGCGGCCAGAACGTGCGTCTTGCCTCGCAGCTCACCGGCTGGGATATCGACATCCTG
This sequence comes from Mesorhizobium sp., assembly GCF_017306585.1. Classification (GTDB taxonomy): domain Bacteria; phylum Pseudomonadota; class Alphaproteobacteria; order Rhizobiales; family Rhizobiaceae; genus Mesorhizobium. The sequence continues at coordinate 11,725 of NZ_JAFKIC010000182.1, forward strand.
ACCGAGGCCGAGGAATCCGAGCGTCGCCAGAAGGAATTCGTCGAGCGCTCGTCGCTGTTCATGGAAGCGCTCGACGTCGACGAGATGGTCGGCCAGGTGCTGGCTTCGGAAGGCTTCACCAGCGTCGAGGAAGTCGCCTATGTCGATTCGAGCGAAATCGCCTCGATCGATGGCTTCGACGACGATACCGCATCCGAAATCCAGACCCGCGCCCGCGAATATCTCGAGAAGATCGAGGCCGAGCACGATGCCAAGCGCAAGGCGCTGGGCGTCAAGGACGAGCTGCGTGAAATCCCCGGCATCACCACCGCCATGATGGTGACGCTCGGCGAGGACGGCGTGAAGACGATCGAGGATTTCGCCGGCTACGCCGCCGACGACCTGACCGGCTGGAAGGAACGCAAGGACGGCGAAACCAAGAACTATCCGGGCGTGCTCGCCAGCCATGGCGTCTCGCGTGCCGATGCCGAGCAGATGGTGCTCGCCGCACGTCTGAAGGCCGGCTGGATTTCCGAGGAAGAGCTTGCAGCCGAAGAAGCTTCGGCCGACGAAGCCGTTGGTGCGTGAGGTGAAACCGCATCGCACAGAACCCGCCCTTGGACGAGATGAACGATCGCACCTGCATCGTCACCCGCAGGCAGGCCGAACCGGATGAACTGATCCGGTTCGTCGTCGGCCCGGATTCGGCCGTCGTTCCCGATCTCAAGAGAAATCTGCCCGGCCGTGGTTGCTGGGTGACTGCCGACCGCCTACATATCGATAAGGCGGCGGCCAAGAACCTTTTTGCCCGCGCCTTCAAGGCACAGGTCGCGGTGCCGCCGGATTTGGGCGGCATGGTCGACGGGCTGCTTTCCAAATCTGCTCTGGGTATGCTGGGACTTGCCCGCAAGGCGGGCGCCATCGCGCTCGGAGCCACCAAGGTCGAGAGCGCGGTGCGTGGCGGCCTGGCGCTTTTCGTGCTTCACGCAACCGAAGCGTCCGACGACGGGGTGCGCAAGATCAGCCAGGCGCGGCGGGCGACCGTCCATATCGGCGGTCCTTCCATCCTTGCCTACAAACTTTTCTCCGAGGCCGAGTTGAGCTTGGCATTGGGGGGTACAAATGTGATACATGCTGCCGTCCTCGCGGGAGACGCGGGTAGGGCGGTTGAGAAGCGCATCGTTGCGCTCGACCGATATCGGGGCGGTACCCCGGACGATCTGGCAATGCTTGCGGCCGTTGCTGATGAAGATGAGGCCGCAGAGGATATGGAATGAGCGATACGAAATCGGGCGACGACAAGACGTTGAGCGTTACGCCGAAGAAGACCTTGACGCTGAAGCGCCCCGGTACCGAACAGGGCGTCGTGCGCCAGAATTTCTCGCATGGCCGCACCAAGCAGGTCCAGGTCGAGATCAAGAAGCGCAAGTTCTCCATGCCCGGCGACAAGCCGGAGCCGGTGGCCGCGCCCGTGTTCACGCCGAAGCCCGCGGTTGTCGCCGCACCCGTCGTGCAGCAGCAGGAAGCGCCCAAGGCGCCGCCTCCGCCTCCTCCGCCGCCGCCAGTTGAACGCAGCGGCATGGTGTTGAACGAACTGTCGCGCAGCGAGATGGAAGCGCGCCGCAGGGCGCTCGAAGGCTCCAAGGCCCGCGAGGTCGAGGACCGTCAGCGCGCCGCCGAAGAGGCCAAGCGCCGTGCCGAGGATGAAGAGCGCCGCAAGCGCGAGCGTGATGAATCCGCGCGCCGTCAGGCCGAGGAAGAAGCCCGTCTGCAGACCGAGGCGGAATCGCGCCGTCGCGCCGAGGAAGAGGCACGCCGCCGTGCGCCGCAGGCCGCCGAACTGGCGACTCCCGACGACGAGGAAGAGGTCAAGCCGAGGCGTACGAGCAGTGGTGGCCCCGGTGCCGGCGCTGGCTCGCCGGTGCGCCGCCTGGTCACGCCCGAAGTGGCGCGTCCGGCCAAGCCGACCAAGGGCGAGGAAGACCGCCGCCGCGGCAAGCTGACGCTGAACTCCGCGCTGTCGGATGACGACGCGCGCGCCCGCTCGCTGTCGTCGATGCGCCGCCGCCAGGAAAAATTCAAGCGCGCGATGCACAATGAGCCGCGCGAGAAAGTCATGCGCGAAGTGATCATTCCGGAGACCATCACCATCCAAGAACTCGCACAGCGCATGTCCGAGCGTGCGGTGGATGTGGTCAAATTCTTCATGAAGCAGGGCCAGATCCTGAAGCCGGGCGATGTCATCGATGCCGACACGGCCGAACTGGTTGCCACCGAGTTCGGTCACACGGTCCGCCGCGTTGCCGAATCCGACATCGAGGAAGGCCTGTTCAACATCGCCGACCGCCCGGAAGATCTCGTGTCGCGTCCGCCGGTGGTCACGATCATGGGCCACGTCGACCACGGCAAGACCTCGCTGCTCGATGCGATCCGCAATGCCAATGTCGTTTCCGGCGAGGCCGGCGGCATCACCCAGCATATCGGCGCCTATCAGGTCGAGAAGAACGGTCAGAAGATCACCTTCATCGACACGCCCGGCCACGCCGCCTTCACGGCGATGCGCGCCCGCGGCGCCCAAGCCACCGACATTGCCATTCTGGTGGTGGCGGCCGACGACAGCGTGATGCCGCAGACGATCGAATCGATCAGCCATGCCAAGGCCGCCAACGTTCCGATCATCGTGGCCATCAACAAGATCGACAAGCACGGCGCCGATCCGCAGAAGGTCCGCTCGGAACTGCTGCGTCACGAAGTGTTCGTCGAATCGATGGGCGGTGAAGTGCTCGATGTCGAAGTCTCGGCGACCAAGGGCACCAATCTCGACAAGCTGCTCGAAGCGATCCTGCTGCAGGCCGAAATCCTCGACCTGAAGGCCAATCCGGACCGTACCGCCGAAGGCGTCGTCATCGAAGCGCAGCTCGACAGGGGCCGTGGTCCCGTCGCCACCGTGCTGGTGCAGACCGGCACGCTGATGCCTGGCGACATCCTCGTTGCCGGCAACGAGTGGGGTCGCGTGCGCGCCTTGGTCAACGATCGCGGCGAGCAGATCAAGGAAGCGCCGCCGGCGATGCCGGTCGAGGTGCTCGGCCTTCAGGGCACGCCGCAGGCAGGTGACCGCTTCGCCGTGGTCAACAACGAGGCCCGCGCCCGCGAGATCACCGAGTATCGCCAGCGTCTGGCGCGCGAGAAGGCGGTGGCCCGACATGCCGGCCAGCGCGGCTCGCTCGAACAGATGATGTCGCAGTTGCAGACGAGCGGCCTGAAGGAATTCCCGTTGGTCATCAAGGGCGACGTGCAGGGTTCGATCGAGGCGATCAGTGCGGCTCTCGAAAAGCTCGGCACCGACGAGGTGCGTGCGCGCATCGTCCATGCCGGCGCCGGCGCCATCACCGAAAGCGATGTTTCGCTGGCGGAAACCTCGGGCGCGGCCATCATCGGCTTCAACGTCCGTGCCAACGCGCAGGCGCGGACCGCGGCCGTCGCCGCAGGCATCGAGATCCGCTACTACTCGATCATCTACAACCTCGTGGATGACGTGAAAGCGGCTCTGTCGGGCCTGTTGTCGCCGGAGCGTCGCGAGACCTTCATCGGCAATGCCGAGATCCTCGAGATCTTCGATATCTCGAAGGTCGGCAAGATCGCCGGCTGCCGCGTCACCGAAGGCAAGGTCGAGCGCGGTGCGGGCGTGCGCCTGATCCGCGACAACGTCGTCATCCACGAAGGCACGCTGAAGACCCTGAAGCGCTTCAAGGACGAAGTCTCGGAAGTCCCGGGCGGCCAGGAGTGCGGCATGGCCTTCCAGAACTACGAAGACATGCGCGTCGGCGACGTCATCGAGTGCTTCCGCGTCGAGATGGTGACCCGGACGCTCTGAGTTCGAGTGACTTTTCGGTCTCGGGCGGTGGTCGCAAGACCACCGCCCAAAGCCGTTTGAGAATGATTGTTTGAGACATGCGGCATGGTTCTATCCCGTGCCCCACGCTTTCAGGATTGAGAAGATGCCCCGTTCCACCACATCAGGCCCATCCCAGCGCATGCTGCGCGTCGGCGAGCAGGTGCGCCATGCCTTGTCCGAAACACTTCAGCGCGGCGAGATCATCGATCCCGTCATCGAAAATGCCGTCGTCTCGGTCTCGGAAGTGCGCATGTCGCCCGACCTCAAGATCGCCACGGCCTTTGTGTCTCCGCTCGGCGCAAAGGATGCCGGCGCGGTTATCGAGGCGCTCAACAAGCATGCGAAATTCGTCCGCGGCCGCGTCTCCGGCGCGCTCAGGCAGATGAAGTACATGCCGGAATTCCGCTTCCGGCTGGACACGTCTTTCGACAATTTCGCCAGGATCAACGATCTCCTGAAGTCGCCCGAAGTGGCGCGCGATCTCGATGGCGACGACAACAAGGAAGAAGAATAATGGCGCGCCGCGGCAAGAAGAAGGGCCGGCCGGTCTCCGGCTGGGTGGTGCTGGACAAGCCGGTCGGCATGGGCTCGACCGAAGCCGTCTCCAAGATCAAATGGCTGTTCCAGGCGGAAAAGGCCGGTCATGCCGGCACGCTCGACCCGCTGGCGTCCGGCATGCTGCCGATCGCGCTGGGCGAGGCGACCAAGACCGTGCCTTACGTGCAGGACGGTGCCAAGATCTATCGCTTTGCCGTGGCCTGGGGGCAGGAGCGCTCGACCGACGACCTCGAAGGGCCGGTGACGAAGGAATCCGACAGGCGTCCTTCCGAGGCCGAGGTAAAGGCGCTGCTGCCGAAATACACCGGCGTCATCATGCAGACGCCGCCGCAATTCTCAGCCATCAAGATCGCGGGCGAGCGCGCCTATGATCTTGCCCGTGACGGCGAAACGGTCGACATTCCGGCGCGCGAGATCGAAATCGGCCGGCTCGACATCGTCGAGCATGGCGCTGACCATACGGTTTTCGAAGTCGAATGCGGCAAGGGCACCTATGTGCGCTCGCTCGCCCGCGACATGGGCCGCGACCTCGGCTGTTTCGGGCATATTTCCGAACTGCGCAGGGTCGAGGTCGAGCCTTTCACCTCGGACGATTTCGTCACCATTGCCGAACTGGAAGCTGCGCGCTTTGGCGACAAGGGGGAGGATAAGTCGGCGACGGCGGATGACGGCGACGCTCCGGAAGCCCCTGTCGATTTCGGAGCGATCGACGCGTTTGTCGTCGATACGTCTGCGGCCCTCGATTGCCTGCCGCAGGTCGCCATCAGCGATGATGCCGCGACCAGGATCCGCCTCGGCAATCCGGTCATCATCCGCGGCCGCGACGCGCCGGTCGAAGCCGAGGAGGCCTGTGCCACCGCGCGTGGCAAGCTGGTCGCCATCGGCGCCATCGAACAGGGCATGTTCAAGCCCAAGCGGGTCTTTGCCGGCTGACCGCTCTCGTCTAACGTCGCTTGGACTCTGTTTTCGAGGGGGCACATGGCCAAGGCCGAGGCGGTGAAAAAGCGAGCGCCGGTGAAAACGCGGCGACCGCCGGTCGGTGCTTCGCCCGGTACGCTGATCGCCGATCCGGCCGCGCGGCGCTCCGAATTGCGGCTGACCCTGATCTCGCCGCAGAAATTCAAGACCATCGACAATGCCAGCATCGACGATGTCGAGGCCAATTGCAGTAAATGGCCCGTCATCTGGCTCGACTGCACCGGCCTGGCCAACATCGCGCTGATCGAGCAGATCGGCCGCATCTTCAGCCTGCATCCGCTGGCGCTGGAGGATGTCGTCAACACCGGCCAGCGGCCGAAGGTCGATTTCTTCGAGGATCACGCCTTCGTCGTCGTGCGCATGATCGACGATGTGACCTCACACCGCTACGAACAGATCGCCCTGTTCCTCGGGGAAAACTTTGTCGTCACCTTCCAGGAGCGCGAGGGCGATCCGTTCGATCCGGTGCGCAAGCGCATCGAGAGTTCCGCTCCCAACCGACTGCGCACCCGTGGCGCCGACTATCTGGCCTATGCGCTGATAGACGCCATCGTCGACAGCTATTTCCCGCCGATCGAGGCGGCCGGCGAACTGGTCGACAGCATCGAGGACCAGATGCTGCACTCTCCCCACAAGCACCAGATGCGGCAGCTGCACGAATTGCGGCGCGACGCCAATGTGCTGAAGGGCGTGCTGTGGCCGATGCGCGATGCGCTGGCGACGCTGATCCGCAACGACGCGCCCTATGTCAGAGCCGAAACCAAGGTCTTCCTCAACGACACGCTCGATCATTCGCTGCGGCTGATCGAACTGGTGGAAACCCAGCGCGACATGCTGACCGGCCTGATCGAAATGCATCTGTCGCTCAGCCAGGCGCGCACCAACGACGTGATCAGCTACTTGACCATTGTATCGGTCATCTTCATGCCGCTGACCTTCCTTGTCGGCGTCTGGGGCATGAACTTCGACCACGAATCCTCGCCATGGAACATGCCGGAGCTGAAGGCCTACTATGGCTACCCGGCATCGCTTCTGTTCATGGCTGTCATCGCGATCGGGCTGATTGCCTTCTTCAAATGGAAGAAATGGCTTTGACGGGCCCAGAACTTGCCGTTCTGGCCTGAAAAGCCGGCTTGGTGAATTGGGCTGGTGTTTTGCGGGGAATTGCACTATATGCGCCGCAGCATAGCGCCTCGACGCTTTGCCTGCACCGGCCCCTGCTGGACGACATCCCGGCTGAGGGCGACCCGTTTCCTCAAACAGATAAGGAAAAGCACGATGTCGATTACTGCCGAGCGCAAGAAGGAATTGATGGGCGAATTCGCTACCGCCAAGGGCGATACCGGTTCTCCGGAAGTCCAGGTGGCCATCCTTTCCGAGCGCATCAAGAACCTGACCGATCACTTCAAGGACCACAAGAAGGATAACCATTCCCGCCGTGGTCTGCTCGCTCTCGTGTCCCAGCGCCGCAGCCTGCTTGATTATCTCAAGCGCAAGGACGACGCGCGCTACCAGACACTGATCGAGAAGCTCGGTCTGCGCCGTTGACGAATTGACCGGCGGGCTCCTTCACGGAGTCCGCCGGTCGCGCATTCGGGCACCGGACCAATCCGGTTCCGAATGCAGGACTGGAGCGCCGCGCACACCGTCTGGGTGCCGGACGGACGCTCCGAAACGTTGAATTTGCGCATGACGCGTTCCGCAAGCCGTGGTTTTCGGGGTCATGCGCAGGCCGGTCGATCGACTGGCCATATCCGGCTTCGAGCGCGCAGAGGGCCACTCGAAGCCACCCATGGACGGTCATGGGGCAGGATTGCAGGACGCTCGTTTGGCCACCGCGCCGATGAATCCCGAGCTTCCCGTTGTCTTGCCCGTGGCTGCCCGAGAAAGGAAGCCAAGGGAAGGGGTACCCGCGCACGCTGAGACGGCGCGGCCCTTCCCCATACAAAGGACAAGACATGTTCAATCAACACAAAGTGGAAATCGAATGGGGCGGCCGCCCGCTCATCCTCGAAACCGGCAAGATCGCGCGCCAGGCTGACGGCGCTGTGCTCGCCACCTATGGCGAGACCGTGGTGCTCGCCACCGTCGTTTCGATGAAGGAGCCCAAGCCCGGCCTCGATTTCTTTCCGCTGACCGTCAATTACCAGGAAAAGACCTATGCCGCCGGCAAGATCCCGGGCGGCTACTTCAAGCGCGAAGGCCGTCCGAGCGAGAAGGAAACGCTGGTTTCCCGCCTCATCGACCGTCCGATCCGTCCGCTTTTCGCCGACGGCTACAAGAACGACACCCAGATCGTCGTCACCGTCGTCCAGCACGACCTCGAGAATGACCCGGACATCCTGTCGATCGTCGCCACCTCGGCCGCGCTGACACTGTCGGGCGTTCCGTTCATGGGCCCGATCGGCGGCGCCCGCGTCGGCTACATCAACGGCGAATACGTGCTCAACCCGCATATCGACGAGATGGAGGAATCCAAGCTCGACCTCGTCGTCGCCGGCACCACCGACGCCGTGCTGATGGTCGAATCCGAGGCCAAGGAACTCTCCGAAGAGCTGATGCTCGGCGCCGTCATGTTCGGCCAGAAGGGTTTCCAGCCGGTCATCGAAGCCATCATCAAGCTGGCCGAAGTCGCCGCCAAGGACCCGCGCGACTTCACCGCTCCGGACTACTCCGAGCTCGAAGGCGAGATGCTCAAGATCGTCGGCGACGAGTTGCGCGACGCCTACAAGAATGTCGACAAGCAGAAGCGCTACGCCGCGGTCGACGCCGTCAAGGCCAAGGTCAAGGCCGCGTTTGCTCCGGCCGAAGGCGAGGAAGCCAAGTATGCTTCGGAGCAGATCGGTTCGGTGTTCAAGGAACTCCAGGCCAAGGTCGTTCGCTGGAACATCCTCGACACCGGCTCGCGCATCGACGGCCGTGACCTGAAGACGGTCCGCAAGATCGTTTCCGAAGTCGGCGTCCTGCCGCGCACCCACGGTTCGGCGCTGTTCACCCGCGGCGAGACCCAGGCGCTGGTCGTTGCCACGCTGGGCACCGGCGAGGACGAGCAGTTCGTCGATTCGCTGACCGGCATGTACAAGGAGAAGTTCCTCCTTCACTACAACTTCCCGCCCTACTCCGTCGGTGAGACCGGCCGCATGGGTTCGCCGGGCCGCCGCGAAATCGGCCACGGCAAGCTCGCCTGGCGCGCCATCCGCCCGATGCTGCCCTCCGCTGACCAGTTCCCCTACACGCTGCGCGTCGTCTCGGAGATCACCGAGTCCAACGGTTCGTCTTCGATGGCTACCGTCTGCGGCACCTCGCTGGCGCTGATGGATGCCGGCGTGCCGCTGGCCAAGCCGGTCGCCGGCATTGCCATGGGCCTGATCAAGGAAGGCGAGCGCTTCGCCGTGCTCTCCGACATCCTGGGTGACGAGGATCATCTCGGCGACATGGACTTCAAGGTCGCCGGCACCGCCAACGGCGTCACCTCGCTGCAGATGGACATCAAGATCGACGGCATCACCGAGGAGATCATGCAGATCGCCCTCGGCCAGGCCAAGGATGGTCGCCTGCATATCCTCGGTGAAATGGCCCACGCTCTGTCCGGCGCCCGCGCCGAACTCGGCGAGTTCGCGCCGCGCATCGAGGTCATGCACATCCCGACCGACAAGATCCGCGACGTCATCGGCTCCGGTGGCAAGGTGATCCGCGAGATCGTCGAGAAGACCGGCGCCAAGATCAACATCGAGGACGACGGCACGGTCAAGATCGCTTCCTCGAACGCCAAGGAGATCGAGGCGGCGAAGAAGTGGATCCACACCATCGTCGCCGAGCCGGAAGTCGGCGAGATCTACGAAGGCACGGTCGTCAAGACCGCCGACTTCGGCGCCTTCGTCAACTTCTTCGGTCCGCGTGACGGCCTCGTCCACATCTCGCAGCTCGCCAATGAGCGCGTCGCCAAGACCTCCGACGTCGTCAAGGAAGGCGACAAGGTCTGGGTCAAGCTGATGGGCTTCGACGAGCGCGGCAAGGTCCGCCTGTCGATGAAGGTCGTCGACCAGGCCACCGGCAAGGAAATCGTTCAGGAGAAGAAGAAGCCGGAAGGCGAGGAAGACGCCGCCTGATCGGCCTGACAGTGAAATTCGAACGGGCGCGGCTTATGTCGCGCCCGTTTTGTTTGGAGAACAGGCAATGTCCGCCGAGGCGCTGAAGACGCTTTTTCATCCATTCGAGGCCGAGGCGCTGGCCTTGCCGCGCAAGGATGAGCGCATCATTTTCCTCGGTGCCGAGCCGGGCCTGCGCCTGCCGCCTGGTTTCGAGCCCGCGCTGCATCTGGTGCAGGGTTTCCGGCCGCATTTCCGCGCCTTGCGGACGGCGGGCTTTGCGGTCTCGCCGCAACCGCAAGGAGATGCCTTTGATGGCGCGCTGGTGCTTGCCGGCCGCCACCGGGGTCAGAACGAGTTGCGCATCGCCGAGGCCCTGGAGCGTGTGATCCCAGGCGGGTTGATCGTCGTTGCCGGCGGCAAGGACGACGGCATCGCCAGCTTGCGCAAGCGTATCGACGAACTTGTGCCGCTCGACGGCCATTTGCCGAAATACCATGGCACGGCCTTCTGGTTTCGCGGCCCGGTCGATTCGGCCATCGCGGAAAGACTGCGTGCCGCCAATCCTGGTTTGCTGGTCGATGGCCGCTTTCACACCGCACCCGGCATGTTCTCATTCGACAAGGTCGATGCCGGCTCGAAGCTGCTGGTCGAGAACCTGCCCGGCGACCTGCGTGGCGGCATAGCCGATTTCTGCGCGGGCTGGGGCTATCTGGCAGGCGAGGTCGCGGCGCGCTTTCCCGGCCTGTCGGGGCTCGATCTCTACGAGGCGGACTTCGCATCGCTGGAAGCTGCAAAGGCCAATATCGGCGAGACGGCCGTCGCCCCTGGCTTCTTCTGGATCGATCTGCTGAGCGAGACGATTGAACGCCGCTACGACGCGATCGTCATGAACCCGCCCTTCCATCGCAGCCGGGCGGCCGAACCTGAGATCGGCGCCGGCATGATCCGTGCCGCCGCCAGGGCCTTGAAGCCCGGGGGCCGGCTGTTCATGGTCGCCAACCGCCAGCTTCCCTATGAAGCGGTGCTGGCGGCTGCCTTCTCCAGCCACGCGGAGATTGCCCGCGATGGCATGTTCAAGCTGTTTGTCGCGCGGCGCTGAGGTTTCGCGTGAAGAGGGGCCTCAATGCAGGTTGGCGACGCGCCGCAAGTCCTGGGCGGCGGGCTCTTCGGCAACCCTGATCTTCAGCGGCGCCGGGCGGCCGAACAGATAGCCCTGCACGACTTCGCAGCCGGCGGCCCTGAGCAGCGTCGCCTGGCTTTCGGTCTCGACACCTTCGGCAATGATGCTGACCCCCAAGGCCCGCGAGAGCCCGACAATGGTCGAGACGACCGCGCCGGAGCTGGAATCGGTATCGATGCGGCTGACGAAAGAACGATCGATCTTGAGCTTGCCGAACGAGAAATCGATGAGGTAGCTGAGGTTCGAATAGCCGGTGCCGAAATCATCGACAGCGACCGAGATGCCCATCTCGGCCAGTTCCTTGAGGATGGCGGCAGCGCGGTCGCGATCCTGCATCATCGCCGTCTCGGTCACTTCCAGCTCCAGCCGTGACGGCTTGATGCCGGTGGTCCGCATCGTGTCGCGGACAATGCCGACGAAATCCTTGGTCATGAACTGCACCGGCGAAATGTTGACGGCGACGAAGCAGTCGTCGGGCAGATGGCGGGCGTCGCTGCAGGCCTTGCGCAGCACCCATTCGCCGATCGGGTTGATCATGCCGGTTTCCTCGGCGATCTGGATGAACTCCATGGGAGGGATCATGCCGCGCTCCGGGTGCTTCCAGCGGATCAGCGCCTCGTAGCCGACGATACGGCCGGTCGGCAGATCGAGTTGCGGCTGATAATGGAGGTCGAAGTCGCCCCGCTCGAAGGCGGTGTGCAATTCCGATTCGACCCACTGGCGATGGTCGGCCACGCGCCCCATCTCGCTGTCGAAGACCGACCAGTTGCCGACCCCGCTGGCGCGCGCGTTCTGCAGCGCCAGGTTGGAGCGGCGCAAGATGAGCACCGGATCGATGCCGTCCTTCGGCATTGCCACGATGCCCACCGAAAGGCTCACCGACTGCTGATGGCTGCTGAGTTCATAAGGCTCCATCATCTCGTCGATGAGCCTTTCGACCATGCTTTCCAGCGTTCCGTGGATCTGGTGGTCCGGCAACAGCACCGCGAACTCGCCGGCCCCGATACGGCCGATCGTCGCGCGCTCGGGCACGCAGGCTTGCAGGCGCTTGGTGAATGTCCGGATGAGTTCGTCGCCCTGGCTGTAGCCGATCGCGTCGTTGATCTGCTTGAACCGGTCGATGTCGATGTCGATCAGGAACACCGGTTCCCCCGTACGGCTTGTCGCGCACGCGGCCTCGGCGATCTTGCCGACCATTGCCGGGCGCGCCAGCAGCCCGGTCAGCTTGTCGAAATGGGTTTCCTTGAAGACGAAATCGGCGGACTCATCGACGCCGGCGAAGAAGGACATGGCCGCCACCGACGCCGCCAGCGCGCAAAGCGCGGCCATGATCGCGACCATCATGTCGGCCGGTATGCCGCCAAACCCGTCCCCGAGGCCCTGTTTGCGCCCCCAGAGGCCAAGCACGAAGCTGCCAATGCCCGAACTCGCTATCGTGAGCAGTCGGAACACTGGCGTTCGCTTCGGATTGCTGACGGCAGGCATGTAAGGGTCCCCAGATTGCGGGACTCTATAGCGGAAATCTTCTTAAAATGAGTTTCCGCGAATGCATCCAATTTTACTGGAGAGGATTATTTCTTTACTGGAAAGAACCTGCCGCCTGCTTCCCCAGCGGCATCCCGGCGCGCGCGCCTCCTCAGTCGCGAGCGCCATCCGTCTGCTTCAACTCCTCGAGGGCCGGCATCGAAACGATGTGATAGCCGGAATCGACATAGTGGATTTCGCCAGTGACGCCGGAGGCAAGATCGGAGAGCAGATAAAGTGCTGAGCCGCCGACCTCGTCGATGGTCACGGTGCGGCGCAGCGGCGAGTTGCGCTGCTGGTAGGAGAACATGTGGCGGGCGTCGGAAATACCGGCGCCGGCAAGGGTGCGCACCGGTCCCGCCGAAATGCCGTTCACCCTGATGCCGCGCGGACCGTAGTCGTTGGCGAGGTAGCGCACGCTGGCCTCCAGCCCGGCCTTGGCGACGCCCATGACATTGTAGTTCGGCATGACTCGAACCGAACCGGCATAGGTCAGCGTGATGATCGAGCCGCCATCCCTCATCAAAGGCGCCGCGTTGCGGGTGACCTCCGTGAAGGAATAGCAGGAGATCACCATTGTGCGGATGAAATTGTCCCGGCTGGTGTCGGCGTAAAGGCCTTTCAGCTCGTTCTTGTCGGAGAACCCGATCGCATGGACGACGAAGTCCAGCCCGCCCCAGGCCTTGCCCAGCGTCTCGAACGTGGCGGCCACCGAAGCGCTGTCCTCGACATCGCAGGGAACGACCAGCGAGGCGCCAAGCTTGTCGGCGAGCGGCTTGACCCGCCGGCCGAAGGCTTCGCCTTGGTAACTGAAGGCCAGTTCAGCCCCGTGCTCGGACAATTTCTTGGCGATGCCCCAGGCAATGGAATGGTCGTTGGCAACACCCATGACAAGCCCGCGCTTGCCCTTCATCAATCCGTCCATGGCCGGTAATCCTTGTGTAAAAAGTTGGCCTTATGCGGAGTAGCGCTGGAAAACGAGCGTTGCGTTGGTGCCGCCGAAACCGAAGGAATTCGACAGCACCGTGTCGATCTTGGCGTTGTCGATGCGCTTGCGCACGATCGGCATGCCTTCGAACTCGGGGTCGAGCGTCTCGATATGGGCGCTTTCGCCGATGAAGCCGCCTTGCATCATCAGGATCGAATAGATGGATTCCTGCACGCCCGCCGCGCCCAGCGAATGGCCGGTCAGCGACTTGGTCGAGGTGATGAACGGCATCTTCTCGCCGAACACTTCGCGGATGGCGCCCATTTCCTTGGAATCGCCCACCGGGGTGGATGTGCCGTGGGTGTTGATGTAGTCGACCGGCGTGGACACCGTGGACAGCGCCTGACGCATGCAGCGGATAGCGCCTTCGCCCGACGGCGCAACCATGTCGTAGCCGTCCGACGTCGCGCCGTAGCCGACGATCTCGGCGTAGATCTTGGCGCCGCGCGCCTTGGCATGTTCCAGCTCTTCCAGCACCAGCACGCCGGCGCCTCCGGCAATGACGAAGCCGTCGCGACTGGCGTCGTATGCGCGTGAAGCGGTCGATGCCTTGTCATTGTATTTCGACGACATGGCGCCCATGGCGTCGAACAGGTCCGACATCGTCCAGTCGAGATCCTCATGGCCGCCGGCGAACACGATGTCCTGCTTGCCCCACTGGATCAGCTCATAGCCATTGCCGATGCAATGCGCCGAGGTCGAGCAGGCCGAGGAGATCGAATAGTTGACGCCGTGGATCTTGAACCAGGTGGCAAGCGTCGCCGAGGCGGTCGAGGACATTGCCTTCGGCACCGCGAACGGGCCGATGCGTTTGGGGCTGTTGTTTTTCAGCGTGGTTTCGGCCGCTTCCACGATGGTGCGGGTGGATGGACCGCCCGAGCCCATCACGATGCCCGTGCGCTCATTGGTGACGTCGCTTTCGGCAAGGCCGGCATCGGCGATCGCCTGGTCCATGGCGACATGGTTCCACGCGGCGCCCTGCGAGAGGAAGCGCATGGCGCGGCGGTCGATCATCGGCGTCGGGTCGAGCGTCGGCGCGCCCCAGACCTGGCATCGGAAGCCATGCTCGGCAAAGGAATCGGAAAAGCTGATGCCGGATCTGGCGTCGTGCAACGAGGTCTGCACCTCGTTGGCATTGTTGCCGATCGACGACACGATGCCGAGGCCAGTGACTACGACACGTCTCATTCGCAACTCCTTCCAGGAATACTGGCCAACGGGCCGGCCAGGGCTGCGGTCAAGCGACCGCCGACTGCTTGGACAGACCGACCTTCAGGTCCGTCGCCGCATATATGGGCTCGCCATCGGCCTTCATCCAGCCGTCGGCGATGCCCAGCACCAAGCGGCCGCGCATCACGCGCTTGAAATCCACGCCATACTCGACCTTCTTCACCGACGGCGTCACCATGCCCTTGAACTTGACCTCGCCGGTCGACAGCGCCATGCCCTTGCCCGGTTCGCCGAGCCAGCCGAGATAGAAGCCGGTCAATTGCCACAAGGCGTCGAGGCCCAGACACCCCGGCATGATCGGGTTGCCGATGAAATGGCAGGCAAAGAACCACAGGTCCGGCTTGATGTCGAACTCGGCGCGGATGAAACCCTTGTCGAAGGCGCCGCCCGTCTCGCTGATCTCGGTGATCCGGTCGAACATCAGCATCGGCGGATAGGGCAACTGTGCATTACCCTCTCCGAACAGCTCGCCGCGGGCGCAGGCCAGCAATTCGTCATAGTCGTAGCTGGATTTCGAACCCGCCATCAATCTTTCCCCATATCGTCCCGGGCGGTAGCGCGCCCTTGTCGTTGGTGTCCTAACACAATCTGTTTCAGGCCGGAAACCGGCGTTTGCGCTTAACCCGCCAGTCTGCCGGGGTCAATGCGCGCTATTGATCGCATTCGGTCGACAGAATATATGTCAGGAGGGGTCCGGTTTCGGCAGACATTCATCTTTTTGCCATTCTGGGCGTGTCTTGAGGCGGAACTGTGAGCTTGGACGACCAGATGGACCGGGGCTGCCGGAAGGAAAATGTCGCTGTGGACAAGCGTGTACGTGACGCCGGCCTGAGGCCGACGCGTCAGCGCATCGCGCTTGCCGACCTGCTTTTTGCCAAGGGCGACCGCCATTTGTCGGCTGAGGAACTGCACGAGGAGGCGCTGGCCGCCGGCGTGCCGGTATCGCTCGCCACCGTCTACAACGCGCTTCACCAGTTCACCCAGGCGGGGCTGCTGCGCATTCTCGCCGTCGAGGGCGCCAAAACTTATTTCGACACCAACACGTCCGACCACCACCATTTCTACATCGAAGGCGAGAATCGGATTTTCGACATCGCCAATGGCCCGGTCACGGTTACCAACCTGCCGGATCCGCCCGAGGGGATGGAAATCGCCAATGTCGATATCGTCGTGAGGCTGCGCCCCAAGCGCCAGGAATAGCCGCAGGGGCATGAAACCCCTCGGCTGGATAGTCCGGATCGAATGGGCAGTCCTGGCTGCCGCTGCTATCGTCTTCTACAGTTCTGTCGGCGTGTCGTGGTGGCTGTTCGCCTTGCTGATCCTTGCGCCGGACCTGTCGATGTTTGGATACCTCGCCGGGCCGCGCATCGGCGCCATTGCCTACAATGCCCTGCACATCCTGATCGTGCCGGTGCTGCTGTTGCTTCTCGGCCATCTGTCCGGCAACGCGGCCGCCATCGCTGTCGCATTGATCTGGATCGCGCACATCGCCGTCGACCGCGCGCTGGGCTATGGCCTCAAACTGTCGACCGGCTTCCAGGATACCCATCTCGGCCGCATCGGCCGTTGACCCGCAATCGCCAAGCCCTGGCTCGAACGGTCCGGGGCGGGCAGGGAATCAGTCCTTGACCCGCTCGCCGGGATAAGCGCCCCAGACCGTCGACTGGGCGAGCCAGCCGGTATGGCCGTCGAGCGTCATTTCGCACCACTGGCCGTCGCAGGCCTTGATCGTGCCCATCACGCCCGGCTCGATGATCGCCACGACCCTGGAGTCCTTGTCCGGGCTTTTCATGAGATTGATCTGGCCGCCCTTGCCGCGCTGCCAGGGAGCGACGATGGCGGTGCGCCGGCCTGAAAGCATCGACTGGTTGATCCAGCCTTCCGAACCGTCCGCATCGCGGACGCGGCGCCACGTGTCGAATTCCTGGATGACCTCCATCGGCAGGCCGGCCTTCACATACATCCAGTTGACGGAGTAGTTGGCGCCGGGACCGACGCGCGAGTTGACGCGCGCCGGCTTCAGGCTGACGAATCGCGGCAGCGGCAGCCCGCTCGGTCCGAGCGTGACGACGCCCTGGGCGGGCGCGGCCGCGCTCTGCGCGCCGGCAAGCGGAGAATAAAGGAGAGCGCCAAGAAATGCCGCGCTGAGGCTCAGGCGAAGCGACGCGAAACCAGACACTTTCGTTCCTTTCGACGCCGGCCCGATGGCTGCGGCGCCCCTTTTTCTTTGTCTTCGGCGGCACCGCTTGTTACATGGGTAATTCGGCTACCGCGACCGGCTTTCAGTTTCGCCGCTCTTGGTTAAAGAGGTCTCAACGAGGGAAACAATGGCAGGCAAAAAGAAGCCTCTCGTGGTCATCACGCGAAAGCTGCCCGACCCGGTCGAGACCCGCATGCGCGAGCTTTTCGACGCGAGGCTGAATGTCGAGGACAGGCCGATGACGCAGCCGGAGCTTGTCGCCGCGGTCAAGGAAGCCGACGTCCTGGTGCCGACCGTTACCGATCAGATCGATGCAGCACTCATCGCTCAGGCCGGCGACAATCTCAAACTGATCGCCAATTTCGGCAATGGCGTCGACAAGATCGACGTCGCGGCCGCGGCCAAGAAGGGCATCACCGTCACCAACACGCCCAACGTGCTCACCGAAGACACCGCCGACATGACCATGGCGCTGATGCTGGCGGTGCCGCGCCGTCTGGCGGAAGGCGCCAACGTGCTTACCGGCGACAAGAAATGGGCCGGCTGGTCGCCGACCTGGATGCTTGGCCGGCGCATCTGGGGCAAGCGGCTGGGCATTGTCGGCATGGGCCGCATCGGCACCGCCGTCGCCCGCCGCGCCAAGGCCTTCGGCCTTTCCATCCACTATCACAACCGGCATCGCGTGCTGCCGGCTGTCGAGGACGGGCTGGAAGCGACCTATTGGGAGAGCCTCGACCAGATGCTGGCCCGCATGGACATCATCTCGGTTAATTGTCCGTCGACCCCCGCCACCTTCCATCTTCTGTCGGCGCGGCGGCTGGCATTGCTTCAGCCTACGTCCTATGTCGTCAACACCGCGCGCGGCGACATCATCGACGAAGAGGCGCTGGTCAAGCTGATCCAGGACGGCAAGATCGCAGGCGCCGGCCTCGACGTCTACGAGCATGAGCCGGCGCTGAACGGCAAGCTCCTCAAGCTCGCCGCCAGAAACAAGGTCGTGCTTCTGCCGCATATGGGCTCGGCCACCCTCGAAGGCCGCATCGACATGGGCGAGAAGGTCATCATCAATATCAGGGCCTTCGTCGACGGCCACCGTCCCCCTGACCGTGTGCTGCCACTCAGAACCTGATGCCCGTGATCTAGGGCGTAAGCAAAAACTTACGAAATAGTCTTGCGCATGGTAATGGACGTTGGGCTGACGTAGCCCTCATGCGCTGTCCGGTCCGTCTCGTGAAAGCCGAGGCGGGCAAAGGCGGCATGATTTGCGGTAAGCTCGATGCGGGTCTCGAGTTCCAGCACCGCCCTGCCGCGGCTGAGCGCAAGAATTTCGACCGCCCGCATCAACTTGCGGCCAATGCCCTGGCCCTGGCTGTCGGGAGCAACGGCGAGCTTGCCGATATAGACGTCATCAGTCCGTTCGAGGGCAAAGACGCAGCCTACGATCCTGTCGCCGTCGAATGCCAGGAAACCGGTCTCCCGCCGGGCCTTGGCGCGCAGCGCATCGACGGTCAGCAGGTGAGCCGAGGACGGCGGGTCGATGACGCCGTCCATGAAGGCGAAGGCCCGCATGATCAGGGCAAGCACCTCATCCCAGCGGCTGAAATCGGCCGGAATCCCTGCGATCGAGACATCGGACCGTTCCAAGATCAGCGTCTCTTGTAGCGGATGGTTTCGAAGCGCGCGGCGAGCGCATCGTAGAGCAGCAGCCTGCCGATCAGCGGCTCGCCGATGCCGGTGATCAGCTTGATCGCCTCCATCGCCTGCAGTGTGCCGATGACGCCGGTCAGCGCGCCAAGCACGCCCGCTTCGGCACAGGAAGGCACCAGGCCCGGCGGCGGCGCTTCCGGGAAAAGGTCGCGGTAGCCCGGGTTCGGCTTGCCGTCCCCGCCCGTCTCGAATGGCTTGAGAACGGTCACCGAGCCGTCGAAACGCCCGACGGCCGCATGCACCAGCGGTTTCCGCTCGACCGCGCAGGCGTCCGCAACGACATAGCGCGTGTCGAAATTGTCGGACCCGTCGACCACGACGTCGTAGCGCGCAACAAGGGCAGCGGCATTGTCCGAAGTCAGCCTGAATGCCTGGGTTTCCACCGCGACATTAGGATTGATGCGCGCGATTGTCGTCCTGGCGCTGTCTGTCTTCAGCATTCCGATACTGTCGGTGCCGTGAATGACCTGCCGCTGCA
>NZ_JAFKIC010000183.1 GCF_017306585.1 Mesorhizobium sp.
AGGACAATGGCCGCGTGCTGGTCGATGACCTCGCCACCCATTTCAACGTCACCCCGCAGACCATCCGCAAGGATCTCAATGATCTCTGCGAGCAGCGCCTGCTCTCGCGCATCCATGGCGGCGCCCTGTTCCCGTCCGGCATCGAGAATATGGAGTATGAGGCCAGGCGCAAGATCGCGGCTGAGGAGAAAGAGGCGATCGGCAGCGCGGCGGCCAGACTGATCCCCGACAACGCCTCGCTTTTCATCAATATCGGCACCACCACGGAGGCCGTCAGCAAAGCGCTTCTCGATCACAGCGGCCTCATGGTGATCACCAATAACATCAATGTTGCCAACAGGATGCGCATATACCCCTCGATCGAGGTGGTGATTGCAGGCGGCGTCGTGCGCGGTTCGGATGGTGGCGTCGTCGGCGAGGCGGCGGTTGATTTCATCAGGCAGTTCAAGGTCGATTACGCCGTGATCGGGGCCTCGGCGATCGATCATGATGGCGCCTTGCTCGACTTCGATTTTCGCGAGGTGAAGGTGGCGCAGGCGATCATCGCCAATGCCAGGCATGTCATCCTGGTTTCCGACCAGACCAAATTCGAGCGCACCGCGCCGGTGCGCATCGGCCATCTCTCGCAGGTCAACACCTTCATCACTGATCGTTGCGACATCCCTTCGGTGCGCAGGATCTGCCAGGAGGCCGAGGTTCAGCTGATCGAAACATCGGCTGGCTGAGCCTGTTCACGCCGGAATCACGCGCTTGTGATATTTCGTTTGACATTCGTTATGAGTTCGAAATAATTCCGCCACGGTTTCGCAAAAGACCAAAATTGGTGCAATGCGAAATCGTGGAGGAATTAAGTGGACACGTCTTCAGTCCGGGACATTTTCGTCATAGGCGGTGGCATCAATGGTTGCGGCATCGCCCGTGATGCCGTCGGGCGCGGGTTTTCCGTCTTTCTGGCCGAGATGGATGATCTCGCCAGCGGAACCTCCTCCGGCTCGACCAAGCTGATCCATGGCGGCCTGCGTTACCTCGAATTTTATGAATTCCGGCTGGTGCGCGAAGCGCTGATGGAGCGCGAGGTCCTCTGGAAGAACGCGCCGCACATCATCTGGCCGATGCGCTTCGTGCTGCCCTATGCCAAGGGCCTGCGTCCGGCCTGGCTGATCAGGCTTGGCCTGTTCCTCTACGACCACATTGGCGGCCGCAAATTGCTGCCGGCGACCAGGACGCTCGACATGGCGAGCGATCCGGCAGGCAAGCCTTTGAAGCCGCTGTTCAAAAAGGCCTTCGAATATTCCGACGGCTGGGTGAATGACGCCCGGCTGGTGGCTCTGAACGCGCGGGATGCCGCCGATCGGGGAGCCACGATCCGAACCCGTACGAAAGTTGTCGGCGCGCGTCGCGAAAACGGCCTGTGGGCGATCCGGATCGAAGATTTGCGGACCGGCGAGACCGAAGAGGTCAAGGCGCGGTTGCTGGTCAATGCCGCGGGGCCCTGGGTCGACCACGTGCTTTCCGGCGTTGTCGGTCAGAACGATGTGCACAATGTCCGCCTGGTGCAGGGCAGCCATATCGTCATCGCCAGGAAGTTCGACGATCCGCGCGCCTATTTCTTCCAGAACAAGGATGGCCGCATCATCTTCGCCATTCCCTATGAAGAAGAGTTCACGCTGATCGGCACCACCGATCAGGACTACCCCGGCGATCCGCACGATGTGAAGATTTCCGACAAGGAGATCGACTATCTCTGCGCCGCGGCCAGCGAGTATTTCGCGGTCCCCGTCAAGCGTTCCGATATTGTCTGGACCTACTCGGCGGTTCGCCCGCTCTACGACGACGGCGCCTCCAAGGCGCAGGAAGCCACCCGCGACTATGTGCTGAAGGCGGATGGCGGCGAGGGTGTTGCGCCGCTGGTCAATGCCTTCGGCGGCAAGATCACCACCTATCGCCGGCTGTCGGAATCGATGCTGGAGAAGATCGAGGGTTTTCTCGGCAAACGCGGCAAGCCCTGGACGTCGGATGCGCCGCTGCCGGGCGGCGATTTCCCGGCCACCGGTTTCGACGCGCAGGTGGCGAAGCTGAAGACGGCCTATCCCTTTCTCGATGCGCGAATCGCGCGCCGGCTGACCCGGCCCTATGGGACACGCGCATCGGTCCTGCTCGGCCTTGCCAAATCGAATGCGGATCTCGGCCGCGACTTCGGTGGCGACCTCTACGAGGCAGAGGTGCGCTATCTCTTTGAAAACGAATGGGCTCTCACCGCGCAGGATGTGCTGTGGCGGCGCACCAAGCGTGGGCTGCATCTCAATCGCGAACAGGTCGCCGCACTCGACGAATTCATGCACGGCATAAGCCGCAAGCATGTCGCGGCCGCCGAATGAGGAGATTCTGAGCCGATGCGGAAAGCCTGGGAGGAGGCGGCATGCTGGAACTGAGGAACGTCACCAGGACAGTGGGAGCTGTCGAGCATATCCGTGACGTATCGCTGACGCTTCAGCATGGCTCGCTCAACGTCCTGCTGGGCCCGACGCTTTCCGGCAAGACCAGCCTGATGCGGCTGATGGCTGGTCTGGATGCGCCGACCTCCGGTTCGGTCTGGTTCGACGGCAAGGATGTCACCGGCACGCCGGTGCAGAAGCGCAACATCGCCATGGTCTACCAGCAGTTCATCAATTATCCGGCGATGACCGTCTATGAGAACATCGCCTCGCCGCTGCGGGTGGCCGGCGTCGAACAGGCCGCGATCGACAGCCAGGTGCGCGAGGCCGCAGCGCTCCTGAAACTGACGCCGTATCTCGACCGCACGCCGCTCAGCCTTTCGGGCGGCCAGCAGCAGCGCACCGCGCTGGCGCGCGCCATCGTCAAGAATGCCAGTCTTGTGCTGCTCGACGAACCGCTTGCCAATCTCGACTACAAATTGCGCGAGGAACTGCGCGCCGAACTGCCGAGGATCTTTGCCGCGGCCGGCACCATCTTCGTCTACGCCACAACCGAGCCGCATGAGGCGCTGCTGCTCGGCGGCAACACCGCAACGCTGTCGGAGGGCCGCATCACCCAGTTCGGCCCGACCATCGACGTCTTCCGCAAGCCGGTCGACCTTGTGACGGCGAAGACCTTCGCCGATCCGCCGCTCAACACCATCGTGCTGGCCAAGAAGGGGCCCGATTTCCTCCTCGACGGCGGTGTCAAACTGCCGGTACCTTCCGAACTGGTCGGCATTGGCGACGGCAATTACACGATCGGATTCCAGCCGCATCACCTCTCTCTCGAACGGCCCAGCGCTTCCGCGGTGCCGGTCCGGGCAAAGGTGACCATCACCGAAATCACCGGGTCGGAAAGCTTCATCCATCTCGATTTTGCCGATGCGCGCTGGGTGATGCTGACGCACGGCATCAGGGATTTCGAGACCGACGCGGCGGTCGAGGTGTTCATCGACCCACGTCACATCATGGTCTTCGACGAGCATGGCCGCGCCGTGACCGCGCCGAAGCTGGCGGCTTAAGGGGGGCTCTATGGCGCGCATCGACGTCAACCATGTCAGGCATTCCTACCTGCCGAACCCGCAGAAGGATGCCGACTTCGCGCTCAGGGAAGTGCATCACACCTTTGAGGATGGCGGTGCCTACGCTCTGCTTGGCCCGTCGGGCTGCGGCAAGACTACGCTCCTCAACATCATTTCAGGGCTGCTTCATCCCTCGCATGGCCAGTTGCTGTTCAACGGCAGGGATGTAACCGATCTGTCGACGCAGGAACGCAACATCGCGCAGGTGTTCCAGTTCCCGGTCATCTACGACACCATGACCGTCTACGATAATCTGGCCTTCCCGCTGCGCAATCGCGGCGTGCCCGAGGCCGATGTCGATCGCAAGGTGCGCGAGACGCTCGACATGATCGACCTCGCGTCCTGGGCGAAGAAGAAGGCGAGGGGCCTGACCGCAGACCAGAAGCAGAAGATATCGCTTGGCCGCGGCCTGGTGCGCTCCGACGTGAACGCCATCCTGTTCGACGAGCCCTTGACCGTCATAGACCCGCACATGAAATGGGTGTTGCGCTCGCAGCTGAAGCAGCTTCACCGCCGCTTCGGCTACACCATGGTCTATGTCACCCACGACCAGACCGAGGCGCTGACCTTCGCCGACCAGGTCGTGGTCATGTATGACGGCGGAATCGTCCAGATCGGCACGCCGGCCGAACTCTTCGAGCGGCCGCGCCACACTTTCGTCGGCTATTTCATAGGCTCCCCCGGCATGAACGTCATGCCGGTCGCGGTCGAGGGCAGGACGGCGATGCTGGGCGCGCAGCGCATCGAGCTGCCGGGCGCGCCGAAAGCCGCGAGCGGCAATGTCGAACTCGGCATCCGCCCTGAATATGTCAGGCTCGGCCGTGACGGCATGGCTGTCCAGGTCGGCAAGGTCGAGGATCTCGGCCGCCACAAGGTGGTGCGCGCCAAACTGGAAGGCCGTGACATCGCGGCGGTCATCGGCGAGGACGAGACGGTTCCCGCCGAGCCGAAGGTGCGGTTCGATCCGGCCGGCATCAACATCTATGCCGATTCCTGGCTGGTTGAGATGGCGCGCGTCGAGATGGGGGCCTAGATGGAAAAGACCTGGAACAACAAGGCCTGGTTCCTGGTGCTGCCGGTGCTGGTGCTGGTGGCGTTCTCGGCCGTCATCCCGCTGATGACCGTCGTCAACTATTCGGTGCAGGACACGTTCGGCAACAACGTCTTCTTCTGGGCCGGGACGGAATGGTTCGAGGAACTCCTGCATTCCGACCGCTTTTGGCAAGCGATGAGCCGCAACCTTGTCTTCTCCTTCATCATCCTGGCCATCGAAGTGCCGCTCGGCATCTTCATCGCCCTCAACATGCCTAAGAAGGGCTGGGGCGTGCCGGTCTGTCTGGTGCTCATGGCGTTGCCGCTGCTGATCCCGTGGAACGTCGTCGGCACGATCTGGCAGGTGTTCGGGCGCAGCGATATCGGCCTGATGGGCTATTATCTCAACGCCATCGGCATCGACTACAATTACGTGCAGGACCCGTTCGACGCTTGGGTGACGATCATCATCATGGACGTCTAGCACTGGACCAGCCTCGTCGTGCTGCTCTGCTATGCCGGGCTGGTTTCGATCCCAGATGCCTTCTATCAGGCGGCCAAGATCGACGGTGCCTCGCGCTGGGCGGTCTTTCGCTACATCCAGTTGCCGAAGATGCAGCGCGTGCTTTTGATCGCGGTGCTGCTGCGCTTCATGGACAGCTTCATGATCTACACCGAACCCTTCGTCGTCACCGGTGGCGGCCCCGGCAATTCCACGACCTTCCTGTCGATCGACCTCGTCAAGACGGCGCTCGGCCAGTTCGACCTCGGCCCGGCGGCCGCTATGTCGCTGGTCTACTTCCTCATCATCCTGCTGTTGTCGTGGGTGTTCTACACCGTGATGACCAACTACGACGCGGAGCGCTGAGATGACCGGCGCCAACGAAAGGACCGAGCGCAACGCTATGGACGGCACGGCCGCTTCCGAGCGGCTGCAAAGCTCATTGTCACAGAGCGAGCTCGACCGGCGCATGCGCCGGCGCGGCGAGGAATCGCGCTGGTGGTGGATCGTGCCGACGCTCTACATCGTCGTGCTGCTGCTGCCGATCTACTGGCTCATCAACATGAGCTTCAAGACCAATGCCGAGATCGTCAATTCGCTGACGCTCTACCCTCACCAGCCGACGCTGGCCAACTACTATACGATCTTCACGCAGAAGGCCTGGTATTCCGGCTACATCAACTCGATCACCTATGTCGTCATGAACATGGTGATTTCGGTCGCCGTGGCGTTGCCCGCCGCTTACGCCTTCTCGCGCTATCGCTTCCTCGGCGACAAGCACCTGTTCTTCTGGCTGCTGACCAACCGCATGGCGCCGCCGGCTGTTTTCGCACTGCCGTTCTTCCAGCTCTATTCCGCCTTCGGCCTGATCGACACGCATATCGCGGTGGCGCTGGCGCACTGCCTGTTCAACGTGCCGCTGGCGGTGTGGATCCTGGAAGGCTTCATGTCGGGCGTGCCGAAGGAAATCGACGAGACCGCTTACATCGACGGCTATTCGTTCCCGCGCTTCTTCCTGAAGATCTTCATGCCGCTCATCGCCAGCGGCATCGGCGTCGCCTGCTTCTTCTGCTTCATGTTCTCGTGGGTGGAGCTTCTGATTGCCCGCACCCTGACCACCACCGACGCCAAGCCGATCGCCGCGACCATGACCCGCACGGTGTCGGCATCAGGCATGGACTGGGGTCTGCTGGCTGCCGCCGGCGTGCTGACGCTGATCCCCGGCGCGCTCGTCATCTGGTTCGTCCGCAACTACATCGCCAAGGGCTTTGCTCTGGGGAGGGTGTGATCCATGAACCTCGACTTCTCCTGGATGGCGTGGACGTGGCCGACGGCGGCCTTCTTCACCGTCATCGCGCTGCTGCTGGTCGGCATGGGTGTCTGGGAATACGCCTCGCCGGGCGGCAATCCGCGCGTCGGCGTGCTGCGTTTCGAGACGACGCGCGGCGACCGCCTCTTCGTTTCGCTGCTTGGCAGCGCCTTCATCCATCTCGCTTGGCTGGGTCTGGTCGGACCGAGCCTCTGGTGGGCTCTCGCTCTCTCCGTGGTCTACGCCCTTGGCGTGTTCCGCTACGTATAGAGGGGGAAACTGTTGGAGCGGCCGCGTGCAGGCGGCCGCTCCAGATCGCACTTGAAACCTTAAACTGTGGAGGAAACTAATGCGACGGCAACTTCTAACATCAACAACCGCCCTCGTACTATTGCTTGGCGCGGGCAACGCCTATGCCGGTATGGACGAAGCAAAAGCCTTTCTGGACAAGGAGATAGGCGATCTTTCGACCCTATCACGCGCCGATCAAGAAAAAGAGATGCAGTGGTTCATCGACGCCGCCAAGCCGTTCGCCGGCATGGAGATCAAGGTCGTCTCGGAAACCCTGACCACGCATCAGTACGAGTCGCAGACGCTCGCGCCGGCTTTCACCGCCATCACCGGCATCAAGGTCACGCATGACGTCATCCAGGAAGGCGACGTCGTCGAGAAGATCCAGACCCAGATGCAGACCGGGCAGAATCTCTATGACGGCTGGGTCAACGATTCCGACCTGATCGGCACCCACTGGCGCTATCAGCAGGTGCGCAACCTGACCGACTGGATGGCCAATGAGGGCAAGGATGTCACCAATCCGGGCCTCGACCTGCAGGACTTCATCGGCTCCTCCTTCACCACCGCGCCGGACAAGAAGCTCTACCAGCTTCCCGACCAGCAGTTCGCCAACCTCTACTGGTTCCGTTACGACTGGTTCAACGACGAGAAGAACAAGGCCGACTTCAAGGCCAAGTACGGCTACGACCTCGGCGTGCCGGTCAACTGGTCGGCCTATGAGGACATTGCCGAGTTCTTCACCGGCCGCGATGTCGACGGCAAGAAGGTCTTTGGCCACATGGACTACGGCAAGAAGGACCCCTCGCTCGGCTGGCGCTTCACCGACGCCTGGCTGTCGATGGCCGGCAATGGCGACAAGGGCATCCCGAACGGCCTGCCGGTCGACGAATGGGGCATCAAGGTCAACGAGAAATCGCAGCCGGTCGGCTCCTGCACGGCGCGCGGCGGCGACACCAACGGCCCGGCCGCCGTCTATTCGATCCAGAAGTACCTCGATTGGCTGAAGGCTTATGCACCGCAGGAAGCGCAGGGCATGACCTTCTCCGAATCCGGTCCGGTACCGGCGCAGGGCAACATCGCCCAGCAGATCTTCTGGTACACGGCGTTCACCGCCGACATGGTCAAGCCCGGCCTGCCGGTCATGAACGACGACGGCACGCCGAAATGGCGCATGGCTCCGTCGCCGCATGGCGTTTACTGGAAGGACGGCATGAAGCTCGGCTACCAGGACGTGGGTTCGTGGACGCTGATGAAGTCGACGCCCGAGGACCGCGCCAAGGCGGCCTGGCTCTATGCCCAGTTCGTGACCTCGAAGACCGTGGACGTGAAGAAGAGCCATGTCGGCCTCACCTTCATCCGCGACTCCACCATCCACGACAAGAGCTTCACCGACCGTGCGCCGAAGCTTGGCGGCCTGATCGAGTTCTACCGCTCGCCGGCCCGCGTCCAGTGGTCGCCGACCGGCACCAACGTGCCGGACTATCCGAAGCTGGCGCAGCTCTGGTGGCAGGCGATCGGCGATGCTTCTTCCGGCGCCAAGAGCGCCCAGGAGGCGATGGACTCGCTCTGCGCCGAGCAGGAAAAGGTCATGGGCCGCATCGAGAAGTCCGGTGTCCAGGGCGACATCGGGCCGAAGCTGGCGGAAGAGCATGATCTTGCCTACTGGAACGCCGACGCGGTCAAGGCCGGCAACCTCGCTCCTCAGCTGAAGATCGAGAACGAGAAGGAAAAGCCGCAGACCATCAACTACGACGAACTGGTCAAGAGCTGGCAGAAGTAAGTCGGTCTATGCGGGCGTTCGCGCCCGTGTGAAATTGGGGGAGGCGGCGCATTGCCGTCTCCCCTGTTTTGCATCAAGGTGGAGGATATCTGAATGAGCGGTTTTGTGCTGGCGATCGACCAGGGAACCACGTCGACGCGGGCGATCCTGTTCGACAAGGACATGAAAGTCGCCGGCACCGGGCAGAAGGAATTCACCCAGCACTATCCGGCTTCGGGTTGGGTCGAGCATGATCCGGAAGAAATCTGGGCGAGCGTTGTCGCCACGGTGAAAGCCGCGCTGAAGGCCGCTGGCCGAACCGCCTCCGAAATCGCCGCCATCGGCATCACCAACCAGCGCGAAACCGTCGTCATCTGGGATAGGGCGACCGGCAAGCCCATCCACAACGCCATCGTCTGGCAGGACCGGCGCACGGCGCCTTTATGTCAGAAGCTCAAGAAGCAGGGGCTGGAGAAGAAATTCACCCGCAAGACCGGCCTGCTGCTCGATCCCTATTTTTCAGGCACCAAGATCGCCTGGATCCTGGATAAGGTGAAGGGCGCCAGGAAACGCGCCGAGAAGGGCGAACTCATCGCCGGCACCATCGACAGTTTCCTGATCTGGCGGCTGACCGGCGGCAAGGTGCACGCCACTGACGCCACCAATGCCTCGCGCACCCTGGTCTACAACATTGCCGACAATGCCTGGGACAGTGAACTGCTCTCCATCCTGCGCATCCCCGCTATTATGCTGCCCGAAGTGAAGGATTGCGCCGACGACTATGGAATCACTGACAAAAACCTGTTCGGCGCTGAGATAAGAATCCTTGGCGTCGCCGGTGACCAGCATGCGGCAACCATTGGCCAGGCCTGTTTCGAGCCGGGCATGATGAAATCCACTTACGGCACCGGCTGCTTTGCCTTGCTCAACACCGGCGCCGACCTCGTGCGCTCGAAGAACCGGCTCTTGACCACCATCGCTTACCGGCTCAATGGCAAGACCACCTATGCGCTGGAGGGTTCGATCTTCATCGCGGGTGCGGCCGTGCAATGGCTGCGCGACGGCATCAAGGTGATCGGCAAGGCCGAGCAGAGCGGCAAGCTGGCTGGTGAGGCCGATCCGACGCAGAATGTCTATCTGGTGCCGGCTTTTGTCGGTCTCGGCGCGCCGCATTGGGACGCGGAGGCCAGGGGCGCCATATTCGGGCTGACCCGCAATTCCGGCCCGGCCGAGTTCGCCCGAGCCGCGCTCGAATCGGTCGCCTTTCAGACCCGCGACCTGCTCGACGCGATGCGCAAGGACTGGAAGGGGACCTCCGCCAAAACTGTGCTCCGGGTCGATGGCGGCATGGTGGCGTCGGATTGGACCATGCAGCGATTGGCCGACATCCTCGATGCTCCAGTCGATCGCCCCACCATCCTGGAGACGACCGCATTGGGCGCGGCATGGCTCGCCGGCTCAAAAGCCGGTGTCTGGCCAAAGGCCAGGGAGTTCGCCAGGAGCTGGGCGCTCGAGCGGCGCTTCAAACCGGATATGGAAGCTTCTGTGCGCGCGGTTAAGCTTGCGGGCTGGCGCGACGCCGTCTGCAGAACGCTGAGCGCGTGATGTGCGGTTTGTCGAAGGCGTGAAAAACCCGCGCCTGATGGCGCGGGTTCGAAGATCGTCGGCTTGTCACCTTATCAATAAGGCGAGAGGCACTGCTGTCTAGGACCGTTGTAGGGCTGGAAGGTGTTGTCCGAAGCCCGGTAGCTCCTGTAGCGGTCATAGCACCACTGGACGTGGGCATTGCCCTGATGGACGCGGTTGTTTTCGCTGTTGACGATCGCCCCCGAAATCAGCGCACCGGCGGCAAACGCCGCAAGCGGGAACCAGTAATCGCCGTGACGGCGATAGCCGGGGCGATACTCGCGATAGCCGCGATGACCATTCCAGTAAGCGCCGTTGCCACCGCGATAGAAATTGCGGTTACCGTTGAAATTCCGATTCCCACGGAAGTGCCGATTTTTCATCCACGGCTTGTAATCCACCGCCTGAATGTCGGGCGAAGTGGAAGCAGTCAACGGGACATAGGCCGGTGCCGCTTCGGCTGGGATGGCGGCCGCCACCGCGAAGGAAACTGATAATGTTGTGGCCAGCAAGCCTGTAATGACCCTGTTCATGCGGTTCTCCTTGAGAGTTGACGTCCCTTGTCAGGAGCAGAACGGGCAAGCCTGCGGATTGTTCCAGCAGAAAAGGCCAAGTTGCTGATTTGTAATGTTTCTCCGCCCTGACGCCGTTATTGGAAGACGGATCGCGCGGCGGTTCCCGGATGCCATGGCCGGCGCCCATCGGGACGGCCGGCCATGAAAGGCTGAATTACCGGTGAAGCTGGTTTGAAGGCTCGCTTTTTCCGGTTGACCGGTCGAGGCACTCTCCCTATGTTCCGCGCAATTTCGAGGGCCACCTTTCGCGCCCGCGGGAGCGCGTAGCTCAGCCGGTAGAGCAACTGACTTTTAATCAGTAGGTCATGGGTTCGAATCCCATCGCGCTCACCAACAAATTCAATAGCTTACAGATTGCGCTCGGCCTGAAATAGGCTAGAAGCTGGCGCGGCGGCCTCGTATGAATTGGGACGGTGTTGCGATCCGGGAACCCGCCCCAGTCATGCCGAGGCGGGCTTATGGCGCTCTCCGCAGGGATACCGCTAGCTGGAGCAAGTCCCCACCGACTGCGGCAGACGCAGCAACGTCACCACTGTTTCGTGTTCGTGCTTGCGCCCTATTTGTTGGCGCCGCCGAGTGCCTTGACCTTTTCGCAGAACACCGCGTAAGGCTTGCTCATCGCAGCGTCCTGGCACTCCTTCATCATATTGTCCTGGTTGGCCTTGGGCATGCTGGCCCAGATGGTCTTCATCTCAGCGTCGGATTTCATCGTTGTAAGGCTGGAGTCGGTATAGAAGGGGGCCATCATCGCCGGTTCGTCGAGGGCGCCGGCCAATGCCGCGCTCGCCAAGATAGTCGCGGCGGCCGCGCCGAGGCACATGGTCTTGAAGTACATGGAAATCACCTTTCTCTGGGTTCCCGACTGCTGGAGGCCGCCGGGTCGAAATCACGAACATAGATTTGCTTCAGACATGCCGTGCGAGGGCGGATGTCGCAGTGTTCGGTCCTTTAAGGGCGATCGCCTGGAAGCTGCCTGCACCGATAATTCACCCGGCCAACCGCGCGATCTTAGTCGGTACGTCCTGGCAGTCAGGCAGGTTCAGGCGGCGCGAACAGCTTCTAGGATCAAGCGGGTAGCCAGGTCGGGATGGGACAGCATCGCCACATGGCTCGAAGCGATTTCCGTGACATCAGCCATTATCCGGCTTGACATGATGTGCTGGAGTTTCGGCGCGATGGCATGGTCCTCAGTCGCCAGCAAGTACCAGCTTGGGCGCGATTGCCACGCGGGCTCGGTGATCTTTCCGGCCAGGGATGCAACGGCGGTAGGCGCCTGGGCCGCGAACAGAACTGTCTTCTCGCTGTCGGAAAGATCCTGGGCGAAGTGATCGCGGATTCCGCTCTCGGTCAGTTTCAAGAAACCGGAGGCGTCAGGCCGAACCTCCGCCGCCATCGGAGGCGGATCGACAGTCTGGCCGAGCGAGGCTGCCGATTCGTCGCTGTCCGGAGCGAAGGCGGCGACGAAGACAAGCGCCGCCACCTTGTCGTCGTTGCCACCCTCGGTGATGACCGATCCGCCATAGGAATGTCCGGCCAGGACGACAGGCCCCTCGGCAAGCGCAAGAGCTCGGCGCAGGGTCGCGACGTCGTCGCCGAAGCTTGTAAGGGGCAGTTGGACCGCCGTCACGGACAAGCCTTCAGCCACGAGCCGGGTAATGACCTTGCTCCAGCTCGATCCGTCCGCCCATGCCCCATGCACCAGGATAACCGATTTCGCAGTCATGGAAGAATCTCCGAATTGGTCTTGAAGAAAGACTGCTCACGCGCAGTCGGACGATGGAGCGGCATCCGCGGCGTTGCGCGCCCGGTTTGGCAAGGTCTCGTCGCCCCGGGATGCCGCTAAGGCTAGTGGGCGGCCTGTTCGATCACGGCCGCCACGGCCGACGCCTTCGAGAGCATGATCATGTGACTGCCTTCGACCGTCGTGGTCTTGGCCTTGATG
Organism: Mesorhizobium sp.; assembly: GCF_017306585.1. Taxonomy (GTDB): domain Bacteria; phylum Pseudomonadota; class Alphaproteobacteria; order Rhizobiales; family Rhizobiaceae; genus Mesorhizobium. Next base: position 12,599 of record NZ_JAFKIC010000183.1, read on the forward strand.
GTCTTGGCCATTTCCGCTTCGAGCGCCGGCTGGATCGCCCGGTCATGGGCGGCGACGATGTACCAGCACGGCTTGTCGTGCCAGGCGGCGCTGGTGACGTTTCCACCAACGGACTTCACGTTGGTCGGCGATTGCGCGACGTAGAGGAGCTGTTTCTCGGCCGGCGTCACATCCTGTGCGAAATCGTCATAGACGCCGGTCTTCGACAAGCTGATGAAACCCTCTGCGTCGGGCTTGGCCTCTGCGGCCAAGGGCGAGGGGGCCACGGTTGCGTTCAAGGATCCGGCGGATTGACCGGCATCCGGCGCGAAAGCCGCGACATAGACTAGCGCGGAAACCTTCGGGTCATTTCCGGCTTCGGTGATGACCGAGCCGCCATAGGAGTGCCCGGCCAGCACGACCGGCCCGTCAGCTAAGGCGATGGCGCGTTTCACCGCCGCTGCATCGTCGGCCAGGGAGGTCAGTGGCAGTTGAACCGCGGTGACGTTCAGGCCCTTTGCGGCGAGGATGGGAATGACCTTGGACCAGTTCGACCCGTCGCCCCAGGCGCCGTGCACCAGAATGACATTTTTCACGGGATCGGCGGAAGCGACCGCCGGCAAGCTGGCGAGGCCGAGAGCGGCGACTGCAACGATGTGAAGCCGCCGGAAGAAGGCTGGGAAAGCGGGCATTTGGGAGCTCCTTGTAAGCCATGTCGGGGCGCCGAAAATTTCGACGACCTGCCGACGATGGACCAAGGCGCTCGCCGCCTCTGGTATATTCCTGTCGTGTTTTGCACGGGCTTTGCCGAAACCGCATCTGCCCGGAAATTTGCAAGCTACCGGAACAGCCGCCGATACTCGGCCGGGGTCATGCCCATCTTGCGCCTGAAAGCGCGGGTGAAGCTCGATTGCGACGAAAACTGGCAGCTCAGGGCGATCTCGGTCAGTGACGCACGACCTCCAGCTATCAGCGCCTTGGCAGCCTCAAGCCGCCGCTCGCTGACATAGGAATGTGGCGGCAGGCCCATCGCGGCAGCGAATGCGCGGGTGAAGTGGAACATGCTCAGGCACGCCACGTCGGCGAGATCGGCCACTGTTATATCTTCAAACCGATGATCCTCGATGAAGCCGAGAACGCGCTTGAGCCGGACCGGATCGAGCCCCTGTCTGGACGAGCTCCGCGCTGCAACCTCCGTCTCCGCGTATGTCTGTAGCAGCCTTGCCGCCAGAAACATCGAGGAGGTCTCGATCATCATGCGTCTGGCGGAACTCGGGCACCTGATTTCCGACAGAACGGACATGCCGATCTGCTCGATGACCTCATCGCACACGACGGACGAATAACGCAGTTCCTGGCCCGGATAGTGAGGCAAAGAGTACTCGTTGCTCAGGTTGGCAAATGTGGAATTCGGCAGGAACAGATGGAGGACTTTCAGCTCGGGCGATGAGACACTGATTTCTTCAGCCTGGCGCCCCGCCGGAACGAGCCAGATCGTGCCCCGGCTGGGACGGGCGGGCTGAAATTTTCCATCGATCTTGCAGGTGACCAAGCCCTCATCACATCCGTCGATCGTAATTGCGACCTCGAGATTGGCGCCCTTCATTCCGGGACCCTCACAGCTGTTATGGGATCGAAAGTCAGCCGCCATATTCGGGCTGAAGGTCTCATCTAGCGCGCTGATGAGTGTAGAAGTGGGATACTTAAGGCCTGCCTGACTGAGGCGATTCATGGTTCACCCTCAAAATTACCCGGAAGACGATATGGCGTGCCGTCATGAGTGACCGTCTGCCAATACAGGTTATCTACATATATCGGCTTTGGAAATGCGACCTGCGGGACCGTCTTCACGATCGTGCATATGCGCCCTTCGGCTCCATGGACGTAGGCTAGGTCACCGGGCTTGCAACGGCCGATCCTGACCCGTCGCAAGCTCGCGAATCTCTGCATTCGCAACAACGCACATGAGCCAACTGCGCAAGTTCTGCCTAGAGCACAGCAAGAAATGGATAGAGCGTTTTTGACGCTGAATTATTCTTGTCAGACCTTGGTGACCGGCGTGACCTCGGCCGCGAACAAGGCGTTGTGCTGATCGCAAGTCACGGTGAAGATCGATGCATGAACCCGGCTCGCAAATCGACAAGTATGACGCCCTCATGCTGCACCGGTTCAGGGCGCAACTCACCAAAAGCTGTTTCGCCAGGGGCATCTCCAAGGACCCGACGGTCTTCACCCAGATCGCCGTGCCGGAACCATCAGGCCTATGGACGATGAAGCCCGAACCCGAGTCCGCGTTTTCGGTCCATATCGTCCTTACCCCCCTGCCAAGGCTCGAAGCGCGGATGGAGGGGCGCAGGCAAGTCCTGGGGGCGCTGAAACCTGGCGAGATTTGCATCTTCGACCTCGGCACCTTCCACGGGTGCTGATCCGGGATTCCATGCAAACGCTGCGGGTCCATATCTCGCAGCGCAGCCTGGACGAACTCGCCGACGATTTCGGCCAGCCGCCGATCGGGTCGCTGCGCCCCACATTGGGCGGTGCCGATCCCGTGCTCTTCGAGCTCGGCGCCGCCGTGCTCAACAAGATGCAGATGTTCGGCGGCGACGACGCCCTGTTCTTTGATCACCTCGCGCTGGCCTTCCAACTGCACGCTGCCCAGACCTACGGGCAATTGCGCGCCATCGATCCGCTGCGTGGAGGATTGGCGCCCTGGCAGTACCGACGCGCCACTGAGCTGATGTCGGCAAGAATTGCGCAAGGTGTCACGCTGGCGGAACTGGCGGAGGCTTGCCAGCTCTCCGTGAACTATTTTGCCCGGGCGTTCAGCCGCACGGCCAAAATGCCTGCCCACAAATGGCTGATGAACGAGCGCATCAGACAGGCTAAGGACCTGCTTCTCAACATGGAGATGCCAGCGGTGGAGATCGCGGCCGCATGCGGCTTCACCGACCAGAGCCATTTCACACGCGTGTTCTCGCAACTTGAAGGAAAGAGCCCCGCGCGGTGGCGGCGCTTGCGCCTCTGCGACTGGCGGCAATATCGGCCCGGCGCCCAAGTCGGAGCAGCGATCTGAGGCCGTCCGGGACAAGCCCATCATGGCTCATGGTTCGCATTCACTCGGCATCGAAGGCCCCTTGCCGGAGCAGACACGCCTGCGTCAGACATTCCAGTCCGGGATGTTTCAGGCGGGCGAACTGCCGATACAGGAACGCCAGCATATGGATCTGGAGGTCTTCAAATCATACCAATCGTTTCGCTACCGGGCCCCGGTGCAGCGGGCGTTTTTCTCCAGGACCGTTTCGAAGGATCCGATTGCGATCAGTCGTCTCCGGGCCGGGCCATGCCTAACACGTGCGGTTGCACCGGAGCCAGGTTTCGCAGTGATCGTCTACCTGTCATCCATAGCCAAGATGGAGGGTTGGATCGACGGTCGACATGTCAACTATCCGGAGGTCAGCCCCGGCGACGTGGTCCTTCTGGATCTGGAGGCGTCGCCGATCGCGCATCTACACCAGCCTGTGGAGTTTCTGCGCCTGCAAATCTCGCGGCGGACCCTGGACGATATTGCATACGATTTTGGCGAGCGGCCGCCAGGCGACCTGCGGACGGTTTTGGGTGGCGTGCACGACCCGATCCTTTATGGCCTGAGCAGCGCCCTGGAGGCGAAGGCTGTACATTACGGATCGAACGACCAGTTGTTCGCCGACCAAGTGGCGCTGGCCTTTCATGCCCATATCATCAGGGCCTACGCCCACGGCCGCACGCCCGCCAAGATCGTGGGTGGCCTCGCGCCATGGCAAATGCAGCAAGCCCGCGAGATGATGCTGGCCAATCTGGGCGGCGATGTCGCCATTGCAGACATCGCGCATGCCTGCGGCCTGTCGGTCAGCTATTTCGCCCGCGCTTTTCGCCAGTCGATGGGCGTTCCACCCTACAAATGGTTGATGAGCGAGCGGATCCGCAAGGCAAAGACGTTGCTTGGCCAAAGCAGGCTCGGAATCTCCGAAGTCGCGCTCGCCTGCGGGTTCGTCGACCAAAGCCACCTGACGCGCGTGTTTCGTGCCACAGTCGGCCAGACGCCTCACAGATGGAGAGAGGAACTGGAATAATATTGTGCTGACGGCCGCATCTGGTGAAAACCTTGACGCTGGCCTTGCATTGCTGCCAGCCGCTTTCCGGCCGTCTTGTGGCTCCTATGTCGGCATGAGATTCGTCATCTGGACGTGATGGCCAGCTTCCTGCTTATCGCGTGTCCCCGCGGCGGCGTTGCAACCTCGAATCCCATCGCGCTCACCATTGCCGAACGGCTTGCGGACGCCTGATCGACGCGATGGGATCGATTGCTCAATTGCCCCGCGACAAATGCACATCCATGATAGCGGCCTTCTTGGCAATCAGGCCTTCAAGGTCCGCGTCCGACCGGGTGGTGCCGGTTCGCTCTCGCAACAGCGAGATCACCGCGCCTATCGAAAGTGGCATGGTGTGGCCGCCCAGGATGGCATCCACGGCGCCGGCGACATCCGGGGTCTCTAACGGTGTCCGCATGACTTGCTCCTTTCTGTTCAGTCCGACCTCGGTGCCGTCGGCAGCACCTCTCGTGCCGCGGTCAAAGATCACGGCAAGGCCGTTCTCCACGGCAAGAGCAGCGACCATGTCGTCCAGTTGACGATCGGAAATCGGAGCCTCCGACAGGGAGGATTTCAGTACACGACGGATCACCCTTGCAGCCTGATCCGTCGAAACAAAACCATAACGCTGCTGCCTTCTGGCCTCGACATATTGTTCGACGATCATGCTCAAGCGGCGAACCGCGATATCCCTGGGCTCGACCAACGAAGCCTCCTTTGGCCTGGGCGGCATCTGGCAACGCCGTGGGTGGCCTGAACCGACTTCATGCACGAAGTGCATCACTCGTCTAAACCAACTTCCCAAGCGCAGGAACGATCCCGCGGCTTAAGCATTTTGCTTCATGACCAGTTCATCAAGGGAATGCCGCGCCATGAAAATTGCGCATGTCGCGCCGCTTTACGAGTCGGTGCCGCCAAGACTGTATGGCGGCACCGAGCGCATAATTTCATACCTCACGGAAGCTCTCGTCGGCCTCGGTCATGATGTGACCTTGTTTGCGAGCGGCGACACCAAGACATCGGCCAAACTCGTGCCGTGCCGCGAAAGGGCCCTCCGTCTCGATCCGCGTCCGCTGAAATCCGACATTGCCGCACATCTGTCGATGCTTGATGAGGTCAGGAAACGCGCCGGCGATTTCGACGTCATTCACTTTCATCTCAGCCATCTCCTGCACTTCCCGTTCTTTCGGGACATGTCGCAGCGTACGGTCACGACGCCGCATGGCAGGCTGGATTATGCGGACCTTGCGTCGGCCTATGAACGTTTTCCGCGTTTCCCGATGATTTCGATATCCAGAAGCCAGCGGGCGCGGTTCGCATCAGCGAACTGGCTGGCCACGATCCATCATGGGCTGCCTTCTGAGCTCTACGAGCCTGATTTCGAGGCAGGTTCGGATGGCGGTTATCTGGCGTTTCTTGGCAGGATGTCGCGCGACAAACGGCCGGACCGTGCTATCGAGATCGCCCGCCGCACCGGACTGAGACTGAAGTTGGCTGCCAAGATCGGTGATGACGACCGCGCTTACTTCGAAGAGGTCGTCCAACAGATGATCGATGGCGATCAGGTCGAATATGTCGGCGAGATCAATGAACAGCAGAAGGCGGCGTTTCTCGGAAACGCGGTCGCGCTGCTTTCCCCGATCGATTGGCCGGAGCCTTTCGGCCTTGCCGTGATCGAGGCAATGGCTTGCGGGACGCCGGTCATGGCGTGGAGTTGCGGCGCCATGCCGGAGGTTGTCGACGACGGTGTCACCGGTTTTGTCGTCAAGACCATCGAGGATGCCGTCGCTTCGATGCCGGCTCTCCTGCAACTCGACCGCCGCGTTGTCCGCGCGGTGTTCGAGAAGCGCTTTTCGGCCCGCAGGATGGCGCAGGATTATGTTGCCGCCTACGAGCGGCTGATCGACGCCCGCGGACACGCCAGGGCTTCTTGATTACCGGCGCCGCCGTCGGCAACGAACAGGGACAGTCCTTTGACAACCAGCCAGCTTGTTACGACCAGCCCCCTTGACGAGCGCAAGCTTGATCCAGCCATAGCGTTGGCATCGCTCGACGAAACGGCGCCACGGGAACCCCATCGACTGTTCGCCCTCAAGCATGGCGACTGTTTCGCGGTTGCCGATGCCTATGGTGATATACGCGGCGTCGGTGACGGATTTTTCCGCGATGATACCCGTGTGCTTTCGGAATTCAGCCTGACCGTTGGTGGGCGCTCTACCTCGTTGCTCGGGGCGTCGTTGAGCCAGGACAATGTGCTTTTCACCGCCAATCTTACAAACCTGCCGATCGAGAGCACCGTGGGGCGTCAGATACCGCAAGGCGCCATCCATATCGAACGCGTTCGGCTCCTGTGGCAGGAGAGGCTGTACGAGCGCATAACGCTTTCCAATTACAGCCGGGAACATTCGACGATCCGGCTGTCGCTACGCTTCGCCGTCGATTTCCGCGACATGTTCGAGGTTAGGGGCTCGACCCGTGCGAAGCGCGGAATCGCGCATACGGCCGAGATCGACCAGAATTCGGTCGTGTTGCGCTACGAAGGTCTCGACAAGGTGGTGCGGACATCGGCGATATCCTTCTCAAGGACGCCCGACAAACTGACCTCCGACCGGGCGGATTTCTCGATTGCCGTCGTCAAACGCGGCAGTCAGACGTTTTACGTGGAAGTCGGGGATACGACGGCCGATCGTCCCGATAATGCAAGGTTTCGCGCGGCCGCGGCCCGCGCTCGCTTCGGCATGCGCGCCAAGCGGCGGCATGGCGCGACGCTGCACAGTTCAGGCCGCGTCTTCAACGACTGGATGGAGCGGGCCCGTGCGGATGTGGCGCTGCTCACCACCGAATTGGCGACGGGTCCGTATCCATATGCCGGCATTCCTTGGTTCTCCACCGCCTTTGGTCGGGATGGCGTGATCTCAGCCCTGCAGATGCTTTGGCTGAATACTGGCCTTGCCAGGGGCGTCCTTGCTTTTCTCGCGGAGCACCAGGCGACCGAGACGTCTCCGTTCAGCGATTCCGAACCCGGCAAGATCATGCACGAGACCCGCAAGGGCGAGATGGCGGCACTCAGCGAGTTGCCCTTCGGCCGTTACTATGGCGGCGTCGACACGACCCCTCTCTACATCCATCTTGCCTGTGCTTATGCCGATCGCACCGGAGACATGGCCTTCATCGACGGCCTCTGGCCATCGCTGTGCGCCGCGGCCGAGTGGGTGGAAACGGCAAGCCGCTCGACGGGATTCCTCACCTATCAGCGCGCCGCCGAATCCGGCCTCGCCAATCAGGGCTGGAAGGACAGTTTCGATTCCGTTTTTCATGCCGATGGTCGCATTCCCAAGGGACCGATCGCTCTGGTCGAGGTCCAGGGATATGTCTTTGCGGCATTCCGGGGATTGGCGAAACTCGCGCGGCTGCGCGGCGAGACGGAGCGGGCCGAGGGTTGGGAATTGCGCGCCGACGAGATTCGCCAGAAGGTCGAAAGCCATTTCTGGATGGAAGACCTCGGCTATTATGCGTTGGCGCTGGATGGCGATGGCCAAACCTGCAAGGTTCGTACGTCCAATGCCGGCCACTTGCTTTATGTCGGCCTTCCCGAGCCGGACCGCGCCCGCCTGGTCGCCGACCAGTTGCTGTCGGCTTCGTTCAACTCCGGCTGGGGCCTGAGAACGCTGGCCGACGACGCGATCTTCTTCAATCCTATGTCCTACCACAACGGTTCCATCTGGCCGCACGACACTGCCATCTGTGCCGCCGGACTGGCGCGCTATGGCATTCGCGATAGCGTTGTGCGGCTGATGAGCGGGACTTTCGAATCCGCTGTCCATTTCAACATGCGGTTGCCCGAACTCTTCTGCGGCTTCACACGAGCGGCCGGCGAAGCGCCTATCGCCTATCCGGTAGCCTGCCTGCCGCAGGCATGGTCTGCCGGCTCCGCCTTCCTGCTGATGCAAGCCTGTCTCGGCTTGAAGATCGATGGCTGGACGAACGAGATCCATGTCACCCGCCCGCGCCTGCCGATCGGCATCGATAGCCTCGTGGTTCGCCATCTTTCTGTTGGGCAGGTGGCGGTGGATCTGACATTCCAACGCGTTGGCGACCGTGTTGGCGCTTTCCTGGCGGATACGCATGAAGGCCTGGTCCCGCTCGTGGTCAGGAGTTGAAAAAACGGAACCATCGCGCCCGGGTGACGTTGGACAGTCACGCTATGGGACAGGAGCTCCGATGAGCGCATTTCCGTATCCCATTGAAAGGCCCCCGATTTCCAATGCCAGATACCAGTCCTTACCTTCCTGTTCCTTCATTCGCACTATGGCTTCTTGTTCTGGCATTGGCGGGTATTCTCATCATGCTGCTTGCGACAAGGGCCTCGCAGATCAGGCGAGCTAAAGGGGCGAATGCCGCCAAGGTGGAAAAAGCGGGAGAGGCGAAATCGAATCCCGTTCGCGCGCTTCTCCCCGAATTCGAGAAGAATGGGCAATCAGCCGCCGCGGCTTTGGTGGAATGGTCGCCTGACACGCTGCGCCACATCTTGGCCAGGGAACTTCCCGATGCGCAGGTGATCGTTGTCTCGAATCGCGAGCCATACATCCACAACCGCAAGGGCGAAGAGATCGAACTGGTCGTGCCGGCGAGCGGACTGGTCTCGGCTCTTGAACCGATTACCCGTGCCTGCGCGGGTACATGGATCGCCCATGGTGGCGGCTCGGCCGATGCGTCGGTCGTCGATGCGAATGACCGGGTCGAGGTGCCGCCGGAAAATCCGTCCTATACGTTGCGCCGGGTCTGGCTCAGCGAGGAAGAACAGCGGGGCTATTATCTCGGTTTCGCGAATGAAGGCCTCTGGCCACTCTGCCACATAGCTTTTACCCGGCCGGTATTCCGGGCATCCGACTGGGAAACCTATGAAGCGGTCAATCGCAAATTCGCCGACACGGTCGTCGCCGAGGCACGCAACGAGCGGCCGATCGTGCTCGTCCAGGATTACCATTTCGCATTGCTGCCCCGAATGATCCGCGAGCGCCTGCCGGAAGCGATCGTCATCACTTTCTGGCATATTCCATGGCCGAATTCAGAGGTGTTCAGCATCTGCCCGTGGCGCGAGAAGATTCTCGAGGGCCTGCTTGGCAGCTCCATCGTGGGGTTTCACACCCAGTTTCATTGCAACAACTTCATCGAGAGCGTCGACCGCTTTCTCGAGAGCAGGATCGAGCGCGAGGAATCCTCAATCTCTTACGGCGGCCGGATCAGTCTCGTGCATGCCTATCCCATCTCGATCGAATGGGACCCTCCACTTTTGGACAGGCTTCCCGCGGTCGCGGAATGTCGCCAGCTTATCCGCCGGAAATTCGGCCTCTCCGACGATGTCCGGCTGTGCGTGGGGGTCGAACGCCTTGACTATACCAAAGGCATCCTCGACCGGCTCATTGCACTGGATGAGTTGCTGAAACTTCATCCGGAATGGATTGGCAAAGTGGCGTTCCTGCAGATCGCCGCACCCAGCCGCGGTACCTTGCCAGCCTATCAGCAACTGTATGAGGAGTGCTTGTCCCACGCCGGGGAACTGAACCAGCGCTATGGCCGCGATGGCTACACGCCTGTGGTGCTGATTACTGAACATCACTCCCAGGCGCAGGTCTACGAGATCTATCGTGCCGCCGACGTCTGCATGGTCACGAGCTTGCATGACGGCATGAACCTTGTGGCCAAGGAGTTTGTCGCGGCACGCGAGGATGAGCAGGGCGTCTTGTTGCTCAGCATGTTCGCTGGGGCGTCCAAGGAGTTGCTGGAAGCGCTGATCGTCAATCCCTATGACGCGGCCATGATGGGTGAGGCGCTGCTCCAGGGCTTGACCATGTCGCCCGAAGAGCAGCGCCAGCGCATGCGGCGCATGCGCGAAATCGTTCGAGACAACAATGTCTATCGATGGGCGGGAAGCATGCTTCTCGATGCCTCGCGGTTGCGCAAACGCGACGCTGTCGATCGCGCGGTCGGTTCCGCTCCCGGTTCTCCCGACAACGTAATCTCGCTCCTCGACCGCAAACGCGTAGCGTCGCTGTGATGCCGCTCTCATCCGACCGGATCGCGCCCGCCGTTCCCCAAGGTCCATGGGCTCTGTTCCTCGACATTGACGGCACGCTCCTGGAGCACGCCGCGCACCCAGACGCGGTGGTCGTCGGTGACGAGTTGCGTAGCCTTCTGGCGGGGCTCGACGCCCAGCTGGACGGAGCACTCGCTTTCGTAACGGGACGGTCGATCGCTGCCGCCGACCATCTCTTTCGGCCGCTCAAACTGCGTGCCGCCGGTCTCTACGGGCTGGAACACAGGCTTACGCGGGACGGTCCGGTCGAAGCCGCCGGCGAACCGGCCGATATCGCTGCGCTCGCTACCGAAATCGCCACCGAACTGGACAGCGCCGACATCTATATAGAACGAAAGGGGCCGATACTCGCCATCCATACGCGCGCGGCTCCGCATCTGCTTGAGCGGGCCACCGAACTGGTCCAGCGGGCGTTGGCCGGACTGCCGGAGGGATACCGCGTGCTGGCCGGGAATGCCGGTGTCGAATTGATGCCGCTGGAGGCCGCGAAGGGAGCTGCGATCCGGCGCTTCATGCAAACCCCCGCTTTCAGGGGCCGGCGACCGGTATTCCTGGGAGATGACACTTCCGACGAGAACGGCTTTGAAGCAGTCAACGAGATGGATGGCGTCGCGGTTCGCATAAGGCCACGCGGACCGACCGCGGCCCCTTACGCGCTGGCTGATGTCAACGAGACCTTGGCCTGGCTGGACGGCCTAACCCGGGCAGGTGGGCAAGTCTTGGCAGGCGAGCAGACGTCGCCGGAGCGATCATGATGAGGTACGCACGCCGGAGAGCCTCGTTTCACCTCCGGTTCAGGCGTGCGGAAGGAGTTCACAATGACCCAATTCACCAGTCTCATGCGCGAACTTATGCCAGCCTGGCTTAGGCGGCGCTCGGAGGCGACCATGCATGAGCCCGGTTCGGGGAAAGAGCCTCAGCGCGCCGACGACGCCGACGCGGTTTGGCGCAAGGCTGTCGAGAGGGATATGTTTGGAGCCAATACGCCTGATTACACCGAGATGGGGCAGAAGGGCCGCAAGCCCCATTGAGGTATCGGTCAGCCTTCGCCGAAAACCAGCGATACATGACCGCCTGCATGCCGTTCGAGCCTGCCGGCGAGATCGAGTTCCAGCAGCACCATGAAGACCTGAGCGGGATGCAGGCCGGTGTGGCGAATGATCTCGTCGACAGCCACCGGAGTTGGTCCGAGTGCCTCCATAACCCTGGCGCGGTCGCTTTCGCCGGGTGGCGGCGTGGCTGAAAAGTCCGGCGGGTCTTGGAATGGCGGCACTTCGGGCGCCCGCATGCCGGTCAGCGGCGCGATTGCCCTGGAAACATCGGATGCCTCGGTGACGAGCGTGGCGCCGTCCTTAAGCAGGCCGTTGGTGCCGGCTGCGCGCGGGTCGAGCGGGGAGCCGGGCACGGCAAAGACGAGCCGGCCCATTTCGCCCGCCAGCCTGGCGCTGATCAGGGAGCCCGATCGCTGTGCCGCTTCGACGACGACAAGCCCTAGAGAGGCACCCGCGACAAGGCGGTTGCGCCGGGGAAAATCCTGCGCGCGCGGTTGCCAGCCGAACGGCATTTCCGAAATGATGGCGCCGCGTTCGGCGATCTCGTCGCACAGTCCCGCATTTTCGGGCGGGTAGGGCAGGTCGAGGCCTCCCGCCAGCACACCGATCGTGCCGGTCGCAAGACTACCCTGGTGCGCGGCCGTATCGATGCCGCGCGCCAGTCCCGACACGATGCCATAGCCGTCGCGCCCAAGATCGGCAGCCAGCATGCGCGCCATCTTGATGCCGGCCAGCGATGCGTTGCGGGCGCCGACAATGGCTATCCCCGGCAAGCGGAACACGGTGCCTCTGCCCTTGACCGCCAGCAGCGGCGGCGGGTTGTCCATGTTGCGCAACAGCGATGGATAGTCGGCCTCCCCGATGCCGACAAAGCGCGCGCCGGCTCGCCGGGCGGCTTCCATCTCGGCCTCGGCTTCGGCTGGCGAAGGGATGCGCACGATCCGGTTCGCGCCGCCTGAGATCATCAGTTCGGGCAGCATTTCCAGCGCCACCTCGGCCGAACCGAAGCGATTGATCAGGTCGCGGAAGGAAGCAGGGCCGACATTCGGGGTGCGGATCAGCCGCAGCCAGCTCAGCCGCTGCCGGTCGCTGAGGCGCGGGCCGGCGGCAGGCTCGCTCACCACGGTGGCGTGCTCGCTCACCCCTTGGCTCCGATCTTGCCTTCGGTTCCGGCAAGCAACCGGGAAATGTTGGCACGGTGCTTGATGAAGACGATGACGCTCATCACCACGAACAGCAGGGCAACCTGAGGCGTGCCCATGAAATAGAGGGCGATCGGCACGATGACGGCCGCCGTCAGCGCCGCCAGCGAGGAGTAGCGCAACAGAAACGCCATCGCCAGCCAGACCACCGCGAAGATCAGCGCCACCGGCCAGGCAAGGCCGATCAGCACGCCGAGATAGGTGGCGACGCCCTTGCCGCCCTTGAAGCCGAGCCACACCGGAAAGAGGTGGCCGAGAAAGGCGCCGAGGCCGGCCCACACCGCTGTCTCGGGCGCGAAATGCGCCGAGATCAGAACGGCTGCCGTGCCCTTCAGCGCGTCGAGCAGAAGTGTGGCGGCGGCAAGCCCCTTGTTGCCGGTACGCAGCACGTTGGTGGCGCCGATATTGCCGGAACCGATCTTGCGCACATCGCCGAGGCCGGCCGCGCGCGTCAGCAGCAGCCCGAACGGGATCGAGCCGAGGAGATAGCCGAACACCAGCGCCAGGATCAGGCCATAAGTCATTGTTTCCCCCGCATTTCCTCAGCCTGCTTGTCGCGGCTTCAGGTGGCGCAAGGATATGTCGAGATTCGGGTCAACTATCCCAGGCGGAGAACACTGTGCGGCCCGCCACCAGCGTTTGCAAGACCTTGCCTTGCAGCCGCGCGCCTTCGAAACAGGTGTTTTTCGAGCGCGAGCGGATGCCGCTTTCGCTGACGATCCAGGGCTCGTCGAGATCGACCAGGGCGAGATCGGCCTGCGCGCCCGGCTCCAGCGTACCGCCGGGCAGTCCGAACAGCCTCGCCGGCGCCGTCGACAGCGTTTCGATCAGGCGAAGCAAAGGCAAATCGCCATTGTGGTAGAGCCGCAACGCTGCCCCGAGAAGCGTCTCCAGCCCGATGGCGCCGGCGGCGGCGTCGGCGAAGGGCAGGCGCTTGGTGTCGACATCCTGCGGGTCGTGCGAGGAGACGATGATGTCTATCGTGCCATCCTTGACCGCTTCGATGACAGCCAGCCGGTCTTCTTCGGCGCGCAGCGGCGGCGTGAGCCGGAAGAAGGTGCGGTATTCGCCGACATCGTTCTCGTTGAGCGACAGATTGTGGATCGACACGCCTGAAGTCACGGTCGCACCATCGGCCTTGGCGCGTGCCACGGCGTTTGCGGCCATCGACGTAGAGATCTTTGCCGCGTGATAGGAGCCGCGCGTCAGCCGTGCTAGAGCAAGATCACGCTCGAGCGGAATGGATTCCGCTTCGCGCGGGATGCCGGAAAGGCCGAGCCAGCTCGCGTAAAGGCCCTCGTTCATGACGCCTGATGAACCAAGGTCGGCGTCCTGGGTTTCATGGACGATCGTGGCGCCGAAATCGCGCGCATATGTCAGTGCACGGCGCATGACCAGCGCGTTGGCGATGGTGTGGCGGCCGTCGGTGAAAGCGACGGCGCCGGCCTCGCGCAGCAGCCCGAACTCGGTCATCTCGCGGCCTTCGAGACCCTTGGTGATGGCGGCCGCCGGAAAAATATTGACGCTCGCGGTGTCGCGCGCCGTGCGCAGCACGAATTCGACCAGCGCCACATTGTCGATGACCGGGTCGGTATCGGGCATCATGACGACGGAGGTCACGCCGCCCGCCGCTGCCGCAACACTCGCCGAAGCGATGGTCTCGCGATGCTCGCCGCCGGGTTCGCCAATGAAGACACGGCCGTCGATCAGGCCGGGAATGATCGCCTTGCCGGCGCAGTCGATCACGGCGGCGCCCTCAGGAGTACCCTGGTTCAGTGCCGCTTTGCCGGCTGCTGCGATCTTCCTGCCGTCGACGATGACCGCCCCGACCTCGTCGATGCCACGGGAAGGATCGACAATCCTGGCGCGTTCGAAGACCGTGATGCTCATTCGCCACGGCCCTCCTGGTTGCGACGGGGATCAAGCAGCGCTTCCATCACCGCCATGCGCACGGCGACACCCATTTCCACCTGTTCCTGGATGACGCTCTGCGGGCCGTCGGCGATTTCCGAGGCGATCTCGACGCCTCGGTTCATCGGGCCGGGGTGCATCACCAGGGCATCGGGCTTGGCGGCTTTCAGCTTTTCGGCGTCGAGGCCGAAATAGCGGAAATATTCGCGCGTCGAGGGCACGAAGGCGCCTTCCATGCGCTCGCGCTGCAGGCGCAGCATCATCACCACGTCGGCATCCCTGAGCCCTTCCGCCATCGAGCGGCAGACGATGACGCCCATCCTGTCGATACCAGAGGGCAGGAGCGTGGAGGGCGCTACCACCCGCACCTGCGCGCCGAGCGCGTTGAGCAGCATGATGTTGGAGCGCGCCACGCGCGAATGCAGGATGTCGCCGCAGATCGCGACGATCAGCTTCGAAAGCGGACCCTTGGCGCGGCGGATGGTCAGCGCATCGAGCAGCGCCTGTGTCGGGTGTTCATGCGCGCCGTCGCCGGCATTGACCACGGAACAGCCGACTTTCTGCGCCAGCAAGGCCGCGGCGCCCGCCGACTGGTGGCGAATGATCAGGATGTCGGGGCGCATGGCGTTCAGCGTCATTGCCGTGTCGATGAGCGTTTCGCCCTTCTTCACGGATGAACTTGCCACCGACATATTCATGACGTCGGCGCCGAGACGCTTTCCCGCCAGTTCGAACGAGGACTGCGTGCGCGTCGAGGCTTCGTAGAAGAGGTTGATCTGGGTGCGGCCGCGCAGTGTCGAGGTCTTTTTCTCGGACTGGCGCGAGATAGCGACGGCCCGATCGGCCCGGTCGAGCAACAGCTCGATGTCTCCAGGCGAAAGGTCGCTGATGCCCAGAAGGTGGCGGTGGGGGTAGAGCGGCAGGGACGAAGCGTCGGTCATCTCAAGGGGCTGCTATAGGGTGCGGATTTTGCGCCCGCAAGCACCAGCTTTGGATTGGCGTCGTTCTCCTCATTTTTTTCGTGGAGATAGCCGATTAGATCGGCCGGTATTTTCGTCGCGCGCGCAGCAACGCTTGGCTATATCTAGCCGACGGCCTTGGATTCGTGGCTCCGCGACGATAAGGACCTTTTCGGCCGACAAAAGGATTGGGCGTGACCGACGACGTGACGAACCAGCCGCCGCCGCTGACGGGCGGCAACGCCTGGCGGGGCGATCCGTTGCTGATCCAGCTCGCGGAACGATTTTCCGATCCGGTACGCAAGGATCTCGACGGGCTCGGCCGTTTCGTCCTGACGCAGGAAGCGCAGGAACTGGTGCGGCTCGCCAATGTCGACACGCCAAGGCTGAGGACGCACGACCGGCAGGGTCGGCGCATCGACCTTGTCGAATTCCACCCCGCCTATCATGCCTTGATGCGCCGCTCCGTGGCCAATGGGCTGCATTCCTCGGTCTGGGAGAACGGCGACACCGAGATCGGCCGCCGCCACCAGGTGCGCGCCGCGCGGTTCTACCTGACCGCCGAACTCGAGACCGGCCACCTTTGCCCCATCACCATGACCAGCGCCTCGCTGGCGGCATTGATGGCCAGCCCGAAACTGTTCCGCGAATGGGCGCCGCGCGTGACGACGCGCAAATACGATCAGAGCCAGAAGCCGCCGGTCGAAAAGACCGGGCTGACGCTTGGCATGGGTATGACCGAGAAGCAGGGCGGCACGGATGTGCGCGCCAATGTGACGAGGGCCGAACGCGCCGGCAGCGGGTTCTATCGCCTGACCGGGCACAAATGGTTCATGTCGGCGCCCATGTCAGATGCCTTCCTGGTGCTGGCGCAGGCCCCGGAAGGCCTGTCCTGTTTCCTCGTGCCGCGCGTCCTCGGTGACGGGTCTGGCAATGGCTTCCGTTTTCAGCGCTTGAAGGACAAGCTCGGCAACCGCTCCAACGCCTCCTCGGAAGTGGAGTTCGTCAACGCCATCGGCGAGATGGTCGGCGAACCCGGCGCCGGCGTGAAGACGATCATGGACATGGTGACCCTGACACGGCTCGACTGCGCCGTGGCTTCCTCGGCGATCATGCGTGCCGGCCTGGCCGAAGCCGTCCATCACGCCCGCCACCGCCAGGTGTTCGGCGCCACGCTGATCGAGCAGCCGCTGATGCAGCGCGTGCTGGCCGACATGGCGCTCGATGTCGCCGCGGCGACCGCGCTGTCGTTCCGGCTGGCGCGGTCCTTCGACGAGGCCGCCAGCGATCGCGGCGAGGCGGCGTTCGCCCGCGCCATGACGGCTGTCGTCAAATACTGGGTCTGCAAGATCGCACCGCCGCTGCTCTACGAAGCGATGGAGTGCCTGGGCGGCAATGGCTATGTCGAGGAGGCGCCGCTCGCCCGCTACTATCGCGAAGCTCCGGTCAACGCGATCTGGGAAGGATCGGGCAATGTGATGGCCCTCGACGTGCTGCGCGTGCTCGGCCGTGCGCCTGGCCTGTTCGAAGAGGTGCTGGCCGGCATAGACCGCGACCTCGGCGCCGGCGGGCGCGGCACGATCGGCGTGCTGAAGGCCGCAATGCAGGTCGCGTCGACCGACGAGGGCTCGGCCCGGCTGCTTACGGAACAACTGGCGCTGTCAGCCGCGGCGGCCGAACTGCGCCGGCTGGGGGCAGGGCGGATCGCCGATGCCTTCGTCGAAACCCGTCTCGCCGGTCAGTGGCGCAACACCTATGGCATGCTCGATTCACGCCACGATGCGCGCATGATCATCGATACGCTCTATCCGCCGGTGAATTGAGCCGCCTGAGCCGGGACGGGCGCGCGCCATCCGTCATTTCCGGAGGACCGACGGCGGACACGCGTATGCCGCCGGATCGCCGTTAACCTTAACAAATGGTTTCCATTGCGGCGACGCGGCGCAAAGCCCACTGTCATTCCTGTCGAAGCAGGAATCACGATGCGACACCTATTGACCTCATTTCTGTCTGTGCATTGGGCGATCGTCTTCGCCCTGCTCGCCCTGATTTGCATCGACGGAAATCGCGGTGCCGCGGCAGCACTTGGCATGCTTGGAGTGGCGGTCGAGAGCGCTCGGCTCGTCGATCTGCAAGACGTCGTGGTAGTCGCGCCGTTGGCTACCGCCTTGCTGGTCGTTTCGGTGCTGTTCTTCTGGGCCTTTGTCGATACGCTGATGAATGACGCCGCCAGTCCCGGCGCCGACAGCGTCATCCGCATCGCCTTTATTTCCGCCTCAGGCGTGCTGTCGCTGATCCTGATTGGCGGGGCCGCCCAAGGCATCAACGGCCTGTTCATGGTCGTTGCCGTGCAACTGGCCGCACTTCTGGCATCCTAT